>JAHCMM010000167.1 GCA_019192515.1 Cyclobacteriaceae bacterium SS2 | reverse complement strand
GGATGGTTTGTTCTGGAGGTTTATGGACAAACACAGATCCCTTTTTGAAAAGAATCCACGGACGAGGATGTTATTGAGTACGTGGGATAGAATGGATTACCAAAAGAGAAACGCCCATCTCAAAATTGCTGAAGAATGGCTGCTGTCAACTAAATGATATTCAACGTATCGCATGGTTAAGCTTTGATTGCCTGCTTTTGTAGGTCATCACTGACTTATGGTTAAAAATTTTAACCCTATCAAAAAATCTGTGAACATGCCGGTTTTAGTCTTAAATATGCATCGACTATGCTCTGGAAGCATAAATAATCCTTTAAACGGTTTTAATTAAATAACTGAATCTTTGATTTTAGGCAAAAAAAAGCATTGAAATAGCTAAGAAATCGCAATTGAGATACTTTAGTAAACCATCAGAATGCATATTTGGCATAATCCGGCAATACATGCATAGAGCAAATTGTGTGGGCACACAAAAATGATATTTTTCAAAAAATACCATGATTCCTACATGTAATAATGTTCATGAACACCAAGAACAGCAATAAAATGCAAAAAACAGTTTAAACATGCATGTATTGTGAAAAACTTGATCTAGTTTTAGCGCAGATTTTGTTATCATCAAAAAACAATCGAATGAAAAAAAAGCTACTTACTTTGTTACTTCTCACGATATCCGCTTCAGTTGCGTTTTCGCAACGCGTGATAAGTGGGAAGGTCACCAGCGATGAAGATGGTTCATCTTTGCCTGGTGTAAACGTAATTGTTGTTGGAACACAGCAAGGATCCGTCACAGACGTTGATGGAAATTACACAATCAGTGTAGAGCCTGGTGCTACACTAAGGTTCTCATTTATTGGTCACGAAGATCAGGAGATAGCAGTAGGTGAACGCTCCACAATCAATGTAGAATTGTCTACTGATGTTACTCAATTAGGAGAGGTTGTGGTTTCTGCTTACGGTATCGAGAAAGACAAAAGGAAGACTGGTTATGCAGTGAGTACCATAGAATCTGTCGATATCACAAGAACTGCAGCGCCTACACTCGGGGCATCACTATATGGAAAAGCTCCCGGACTACAGATCCAGTCTACTCCTGGTGGAGCAACATCAGGTGTCAGTTTAAATATTAGGGGGTTTGCCTCTATTACTGGAAATACTCAACCATTGATCGTTTTGAATGGTGTACCCATCAGAAGCGGGGAATTTAATAATGGAAACTATTGGTCAAACCAAAGAATACAGGGTAATGGATTAACTGATTTAAACCCTGCCGATATTGAAGACATCACGATTTTGAAAGGTGCATCTGCTGCTGCACTTTATGGTTCGGAAGCCAACAATGGTGTTGTGATGATCACAACTAAATCAGGTAGAGGAACAAAAGGTCTTGGCGTTGAGCTATTTACTTCTTATACAAATGATAGAATCGCTTATTTGCCGAGATATCAAAACGTAAGAGGTCCCGGATACCCGGTTACATTAGCTGATGCAGGACAAGGTCAGGATGGCTTCATTGACGATGGAGATGGTAATAGATACCTGATCAATACCAGTGTGAATTTCGGACCTGAATTTGATGGTCAACCTGTTCGTGCCTGGACAGGTGAGATTGTACCATATGAAGCCTCAAATAGCTCATATGCGGATTTGTTTCAGAATGCAAACTCTCAAATGACCAATGTTGCTTTATCGGCAGCTAATGAGAAAGCAAACATGAGATTGTCCTATACTCGACAGGATAACCAAATGATCAGCTTTGGTTCAAAGAACGAAAGAAACGTCTTTAACCTTAACACGTCTTTTAATTTAGCAGAATGGTCCAAAACGGACATTACGGTTCAATATATAAATCAGTTCACGCACAACAGACCCTATAAAGTAGATCGAATGATCAACAACTTTACGGGAATGATGGATCGATTTGAGAAAGCTGAATGGTACTTTGAATACTACCAAACCAGCCTAGGTTACAGATTTAGGACAGGAAATCAGGCCAGTGCCACTCCAGATGAAAACATTACGTATGCTCCGTTTAGAAGCGATATTGCGGATTATGTATGGCGAGTAAATAAGTTTACTTCTGATGAAAGAGATAACCGAATCATTGCCAGTATCACTGAAACAATTCAATTCACAGATAATTTGAGCTTGAGAGGAAGGTTAGCCAATGATTTCACTTCACAGAAAACCCAAAATGAGACACCAAACAACTTTCCTTTAGTTATTGGTAACTCCGGAGGATTTAGTATTGCTCAAAACACTTTGTCAAATCTTTATGGTGACGTATTGCTTACTTTTGATGGAGAAATCACTGAAGATCTGGCTATCTCTGCAATGGCAGGATACTCAGCCAGGATAGAAGAGGAAATCTATCAGTCTACAGGAACCAATGGTGGTTTGGCTACTGAGAATTTCTTTGATCTAAGTTCATCTGTAAATCCCGTAAATGTTAATTTAAATAGGGTTAATAGAGTTAATGATGCCTTTATTGGAACAGTATCATTCAATTTTAGGGATTACTTGTTTATCGAAGGAACCGCAAGGAGGGACCGATTCTCCACAATGAATCCTGACAACAACTCATTTGTTTACCCTTCCGTCAATTCAGGGTTCATTTTCTCCGACCTAATAGCTTTACCACCTAGCATTACTTTTGGTAAGCTGAGAGCAAGTTATGGTGTGGTGGGTAACTACCCTGGAGTATACCAGGCAAATGTTGCTTATAACCAAAATAATCTTGGTGTACAGGGTGCTGGTGTAGCTCCGCTTTATACATTTCTTCCATCAGGAACATTTGGTAATGATTTGATCAGACCTGAGCAAAAACATGAATTTGAAATAGGACTGGAAACAAGGTTCTTAAGAAACAGAATAGGATTTGACTTTGCTTACTACAATGCACAAATCAGAGATCAGATCCTTCCATTAGATATTGCACAAAGTACAGGTGCCGGAGCTATTCTGACCAATATCGGTACGCTAAGGAATCAGGGACTTGAGCTAGCAATTGATGCTCAGGTATTCAAAAGAAATGATTTCAACTGGGATGCAATGTTGAATTTGGCCAGAAATACCAACAAAGTAGAAAAACTGGCTAACAATTCTACTGAGTTAATTCATGCAAATTTTGACGGAAATGCAGCTGAAATTCGTTCAGTTGTTGGACGTCCAATGGGGGATATCTTTACACACCCTGTTGCTACAGACGACAATGGCAACATGATTGTACAGGACAATGGTTTATATCAGTTGGATGCTGATGAGTGGATCAATTCTGGAAATGCAATGCCTGATGTAATTGGTGGTTTAATCAATAACCTGTCTTACAAAGGTTTCAACCTCAACATTGTTACAGATTTTAGTTTTGGATCAAGTATCATGCCTACTGGTATCTATTGGATGATCAGTCGTGGGTTGCTTGAGGAAAGTCTAAATGGTATGAATGCTGAGCGTGGTGGATTAACTTATTACGTTGATGGCAATGGAAAAGGTGTTCAGACATCAGCAGCTACCGGTCCAAATGGTGAGATTGTATATGACGATGGAATATTGCTTGAGGGTGTTTTACAGGGTGGAGAGCCTAACACAAATGTGATTCCTCAGTCCAGATATTATAACTCTACTTACAACTGGGGTGGACCACAATACGGATCATCCAGATACGAGCTGTATGTGAACAAGAATAATTACATTAAGATGCGAGAGTTATCTCTTGGGTACACAATCCCTCGATTTATTTCTGAGAAGATTGGAGCCAGAAATCTCACAGTTTCAGTTTTTGGTCGAAACCTGTTCTTTATCTACAGAACTATCAAAGACCTGGATGCTGAGCAAACAACATCCGGAACCAGATGGTATCAAAACATCAATACCGCAGGTAACAACCCATCTTTCCGATCTATGGGATTCACATTACGTGCTAGCTTCTAACTATGAACAGTTTGATTAACATGAAAAAAATATTATTAGTAACAGTTTTAATCATCTCAGTCCTTTTTTCTTGTACTGAGAAGGATTTTGAGGATGCCTATGCAGATCCTGGAACGCTTTCAAGCACTTCTATTGATCGTCAGTTTACAGGGTTTTTATATCAAAATAAGGACTATGTTTTAAAAGCATATTGGAATTACTTTGTGGTATTGAGAACCAGTCTAAACCGATACATGCAGGTGATTGGTTGGCCAAATGAACCTAATCAATATGTGCCACCATCATCTGGTTCTGATGCGGTTTGGAATAACTATTACGGAACTTTGTTCCAGTATAGAGAGCTGGAGAAAATATATAACAATGCTCCTGAATCTGAGCAGGCAAATAAAGAAATCTTTATGTTGGCTGCCAAGGTCTATATGTATGACTATACCCAGCGAATTACGGATCTGTACGGAGCTATCCCTTTTCTGGAAGCAGGAAAATTGAGTCAAAATAGTGGCGACTACGAGGCATCTTTAGCGGCTTTTGATGACCCGAGCACTATTTACACTTTCATTTTGGATGAATTGGCGACAATAGCTGATGACCTAAATGATATAGAGGTTGCCTCAACTTTCCAGACATCTTTCTCAATTCAGGATTATGTAAATGATGGTGATATTGATAGCTGGAGAAGGTATTGTAACTCTCTTCGATTGAGAATGCTTACCCGTGTACAGGACGCTACTGAATTCAGTAGTCGTGCAAGCACAGAAATCGGACAGATTTTGAGTAACCCTACTGTATATCCAGTAGTGGAAAACAACGATCAGAATATTCAGATCGATGTTGTGGATTTTGGTACACCTATCAATTCAAATTTCCAGACACTTGAGAATGATGCTGAAGGATGGTACTCAAGCTTTGCCGGACAAGCTTTTCTTGATCAGATGGTCAACACAGGTGATCCAAGACTAGCATACATTTGGGAGCCAGGAGAGAATGCTGGAGGAGCTTACAACGGAATTGATCAGCAAGCTGAGCCTGCTGATGTAGACAATGATGTAAATGCTGGTTTAATTGCACAATTTAATAGAGGTACATATGCCAGGAACCGATTTTTCCCTGGATTGATCATCAATGCAGCTGAAGTTGATTTATATAAGGCTGAGTATTATTTGAAAGATGGCGATGATGCTATGGCTAAAGCTTCATATGAGATGTCAGTCACTAATTCTGTTGATCACTATGTAAGGATCAGAGCTGTTACCAACGATCCGGGTCCGGCTCCTGCACCTACCACTCCAACAGCTGGTGATATCACTACTTATTTGTCTGGAGCTGATGTGAGCTGGGATGCTGCAGCAAATGATGATGATAAACTCACGTTGATTGCAAAACAAAAGTGGGTTCATTACAACATCATTCAGCCATATGAGAACTGGGCAGAGTTTAGACGACTAGGTAAAATTGATTTGGTATTCCAGCCTGATAATGGTAATAACCAAACACTACCTCCAGTGCGTTTTAACATACCTGGAACTGAGCAGACTTTCAATGAAGTCAACTATGGCAGAATTGCTGCTGAAGATGATTTGAATAACCCAATCTTTTGGGATGTGAACTAAGGTAACTTAGTATAAAATTAAAGGTCCGGAGAAACCATTCTTCGGACCTTTTTTATTTTAATCGTACTTGTATTAGAACCACTGAAATGTCACTTAAAACCTTTCATGTAAAGTCTTATTGTTACAACTAACCCAGGGGTAAGTTGTTCGTATATAGCTCTGCTTTGTAAGATCAGTTATGGATTTAAAGAAGACTATAAGCTGCATACTCGTGTTTGCTACAATGGCCGCTCTCGGGCAGAAGTTGTCTTTTGATTTCCATGTCATTGAAACAGCCGGAAAAGTACACTATATATCTCCGCTTCATGTCAATAATGACGGTATTCCGGACCTCATTATGCTGACTGATAACTTCACTGGAGCCAATGTCTATATGGGTAATGCAGGTGGATTGTATGATCCTGTAGATCCAGTTTCCAAGCATGAGACATACAGATTACTCAGAACAGCAGACCTTGATCTTGATGGATTCGATGACCTGATATTTTCTTCCTATTGGAACAATGGGTTTAAGATTTTCTGGGGTTCATCAACAGGTATTTTCAGTGAAGGAACCCATTATAGTCTAACTGGACACGGCAGGAGCCTAGAGGTACATGATTTCAACAATGATGGGCTTCCGGATATTGCGGCATTGTCATCCGGTTCAGGTCAGCCTATCACCTTACATATCTACTACGGTCAGGGAAGTAGAAACTTTTTGAGACATGGAGTCTATCCTTCGGTATTGGATACAGACAGGCAAATTACGATTATGGATAAGAATCTTGATGGGCTTCCGGATGTGATGGTGTCGAGTTCATTTCCCTGGTTTGTAATTTTCTATCAACAAGAAAATGGAAGCTTTATTCCAAGATATTGGCCGGAAGAAATCCAGATCCCTTATCCCTCAAACTATCTATTAGTTGATCTCACTAATGATCAGAAGGTTGATATTGTTGAATATTACTGGGAAGGAGAAATACGTTTTTATGAAGGTCAGTCAGATACGCTTTTTAGTGAAGAATACGTTTCGCTTTCATTTTTATCGGGAGTAGGTCGATTTTATGCCGCAGATATGAATCAGGATGGTCTGGTAGATCTTATTTCTAATAAATACGATGAACTTACCGATGAGCCCACGGATACTTTAGTCGTTCTCTTGAACAAAGGGAATTTTAATTTTGAGGAACCCATTTATTTCAAGTTTCCAGGGAAAATCACTTATTTCAATGTAGCCGATGTGGATGGTGATCTTATTTCTGATGTAATGACTTATGTGGAAGATATTGGGGTTGTGATTACATTAAATAGGGGAAAGGTATTGGGAAGTGAAAAGCCACCAGTGAAGCACGATCTCATAGTATTTCCCAACCCTTTTGAATCAAGGCTGGAAGTTAAGATAGATCAGTTTGAAGCAGTTGAGGTCTACACGCTACTGGGACAACATCTATACTCCAGCCAATCATCAACCTTGGAAACAACCGATCTGGTCCCGGGAGTCTATATGCTCAAGGTGGTAACCCCAAAGGGCATTTATTGGCAAAAAGTTATAAAGCATTAGCCATTAGAGTCAATCAAAGAATCATCAGAGAAATGATGTTTTGCTAAAAGAGCTGTTTGATGACTAAATTGCTCAAACAACTAATTCCATTCATTGATGAAGATCATTACTTTTTTACTCACAATATTTATTCTGTCAGTCCAAAGTGCAACATGCCAGGACAGAGAGATGAGGCGTTTTCTTTTAAGAGACGAAGGAAAATCCCAGTTGAGTCTGGTTGATCTGGGTAATCCAGAAAATAACTGGCATCAACCTGTGCCCAAAGGTCGTGATCTTCAGCTGGTAGGAGAGGATTTAGTGCTGATCGGGACGGAGAATGGATTCGAGGAGCGGTCCATTAAAACGGGTAAGCTAGTGAATCAGGTTACTGGCTTTCCCGGTACAATTGCGGCCAGGAGGTTGAAGAATAAGAATACTATACTGGTTGGGTTAAACTGGCGGGAGAAAGAGGGAATCACGCTGGTCGAGATAAACAAGTCAGGAGATATTGTGACCTCTATTAATTATCCAGGCAATGATTATGCTCGTCTGATTAGGGAAACTCCAAAAGGCACGTTTCTGATCACCTCAAATCAGTTAGTGATTGAGGGCAGTAGGGAAGGAGAGATCATCTGGAAAGCACAGATTGGCGGTAAGGAAAATCCGCATGCCTGGCAGGCCATTCGGCTGGCAGACGGCAAGACGATCGTTTCGGGTGGTTATGGTGGTAGTATACAAGTCTTTAATGACAAGAGCACGTTAGTAAAAGCATTTTGTGGACCCGAGGAGGAAAGAGGTAATTTCTACTCTGGCTTACAGATTCTAAAAAATGGAAATATTGTAGTGACTAACTGGCAGGGGCATGGTCCAAATCAGGGTAAACTGGGAACACAACTCCTGGAGTTTTCTCCTCAAGGTGAATTGGTTTGGTCCTGGAAGCAGGATCCTGAATATTTTTCTTCGCTCCAAGGTGTGATCATACTGGATGGTCTGGATACCAGTAAGTTACATGTAGAGAATGAAGCGGGAGTATTGACCCCAGTTGATTGATATTTTATTCTTCCTTACCAATAAACCCATGATATCTACCCATCCAGTAGGCCATTAGCCAGGATGCTTCGCCATCTACATATTGACCACCTCGGCCACTATCTGCATAGTATGGATTTTTGTTCCATCGGTCAAAATTCCTTTCATCAGCAGGTAACGCGTAAAGCAGCTGATCCTTGTCAAACCGATCCTGGTATGGATGCCAGGTGATGTCAGCCCTATGGCTGTTAATCATTTTCCACTGACGTCTGTCTGTCGGCATTTGCCGAAGGAAATCTACCGCATCCGAAATCTCTACATATTCCAGGTCAATCGTCGCCGCAGCAAAATAGAAGAATGATGAACCATCTCTACTCAATGTGCGGTGGTGGCGTCTTACAGCTTTTTGCAGGGCTACTCTTGCTTTAGGGTCATACT
>JAHCMM010000166.1 GCA_019192515.1 Cyclobacteriaceae bacterium SS2 | reverse complement strand
AGGCATTTCCATCACCACCTTCCATGAGTTTTTCATAATTAGTCAGTACAAGTCCACCTTTTGCCTGGGTCTCACTGTGGCACGGCAGACACTTTGTTTCCAGGATGGGCAGGATCATATCAGCAAATACGACGACAGAGTCCGGGTTTACGGGCACCTTGTCCAGTGGCGCCAGTTTTTTGCCAGATGATCCGGCAATTTTCTTGATGAAACTGGGTGCATGCTCTACAAGATAGCCTTCTCCATGCGTAAGCGTTCCGCCCAAATGTCCGGTAAGTGATAGAAAGAGGATCAATACGATAAAAATCCCACTCATGATTTTAGTTGAGACCTTTAAGATCCCGATTTCTATGAGCCAGAGACCAGCAGAGAGCACTACAACAGAAATCCCGAACCACTTGTGAAGTGATAGCACACTATCATCATAACCTCGGTCACCAGCGATCAAAAAACCAAAGATCACTGAGATAATAGCGCTGACGGCACCTAACAACAAGGTCCAGGAGACAGCAGCTTTCAGCTGATTAAATTGTTTGAATCTTGAAGCACCTTCAAATAGAGCTGCTAATAATAGAAAGCCGATCGGTAGATGAACTACCAAAGGGTGAAACCGGCCAAAGAATAATCCTAAATCCATATTTAAATTAAAAAATTATGAGAGAATGTCATTTACAACATGACCATGAACATCTGTAAGCCTGAATCGCCTACCCTGAAATCTGTAGGTGAGTCTTTCATGATCCACCCCAAGCAGATGCATCAAAGTGGCCTGAAAATCATGAACATGTACCGGGTTGTCAGCCACATTATAACCGAAGTCATCTGTAGCACCATAGGTGAAGCCTTTTTTTACTCCGGCTCCAGCCATAAATATCGTAAAGCAATTTGGGTGATGGTCTCTTCCGAATGTTTCATCCAGCTGTCCCTGGGAATAGCTTGTTCTGCCAAATTCACCCCCCCATATAACGAGTGTATCTTCCAACATTCCGCGTTGTTTAAGATCGGTGATCAAAGCAGCACTTGCCTGGTCAGTTTCTTTGCACTGTCTGGGAAGCCTATTGGGTAAGTTGTTATGCTGATCCCAGCCCTGGTGATAAAGCTGAATGAATTTCACGCCTTTCTCTGCCAGTCGACGTGCCAAAAGACAATTGGCTGCAAAGGTCCCTGGCTTCCTGGAGTCTTCTCCATACAGGTCATAAATGTAATCGGGCTCTGACTCAGTATCCATTACCTCTGGCACGGAGGTTTGCATCCTGAAAGCCATTTCATACTGAGCCATCCTGGCTTTGATTTCCGGATCTTCAAACTCATCATAAGACTGCATCTGCAGCTTTTCCAGGTCCTGCAGCTGCTGCTGACGAGCCATTGAATTGACTCCGGGAGGATCACTTAGGTATAAAACGGGATTTTTCCCCGCTCTAAATTGTACACCCTGGTGTTCAGATGGTAAGAATCCATTTCCCCAGAGCCTGGCATACAGGGGCTGTCCGGTCTTATTTTTGGTTACCAGCACAACGAACGAAGGCAGATTTTCATTATCAGTACCGAGGCCGTAGCTCACCCAGGAACCAATAGATGGTCTGCCAGGTAGCTGAGACCCTGTCTGAAAGAAAGTGATCGCGGGGTCATGATTGATGGCTTCGGTATACATCGATTTAACGAAGCATAGTTCATCTGCAATCTTAGCCGTATGTGGCATCAGGTTGCTCATTAGAGCCCCACTGTCACCATGCTGTTTGAAGTCGAAGATTGTCCCGGCGAGTGGAAAACTAGCCTGGCCGGCTGTCATTCCGGTAAGCCGTTGTCCCTTTCTTACACTATCCGGGATCTCCTGCCCGTTCATCTTATTAAGTAGTGGCTTATAGTCAAAAAGATCGAGGTGTGATGGCGCGCCACTTTGAAACAGATAGATCACCCTTTTGGCTTTTGCTGGAAAATGAGGCTGTCCCAATATTCCGCTATTTGGGTTGATCGAAGGCGTACCTCCAAAAACACTTGAAGGACCCAGCAAGGAAGAAAGTGACAGGGCACCTAATCCAAGTGAGGTCTTCGTGAGAAAATCTCTTCTTGTATAATCCGATTTCTGATGATCACAATGACACATTATCTCTTGGTATAAGCTTCGTCTAAATTTAATAAGGTATTGGCAACAATAGTCATGGCAGCCAGGTTACTTGGTAGCAATCCTTTGTCCACCTCATATTCTCCGACATTCAGCAGTTTGACTGCCTCATCAGAATGATGACTATAACGATCTTTTTCCCTCTCGTAAACCTGGGTAAGGACCTCCAGCTCTTCTTCGTTGGGCCATCGGCTGGTTACCAACCTGAAAGCCTTCGTAATCTGCTCTTCCGGATCTCCGGTATTATCCCTGATCACCCGCTCTGCCAATACTTTCGCTGCCTCGACAAATTGAGGATCGTTCATGAGATTTAAAGCCTGCAATGGTGTATTGGTAATCTCTCGCTTTACCACACAAACACTCCTGGGAGCTACATCAAACGTAGTCATATACGGAGGTGGTGACGTCCGGCGGATGAATGTATACATAGATCTTCTGTAAAGGTCTTCACCATGATCCTGATGAAAATAGAGTAAAACATGGGAGAAATTACCCAACTCAATCCATAAACTATCAGGCTGATAAGGCTTCACACTCTTACCCCCAACCTTTCGGACCAAAAGACCACTGGAGGCTAGTGCATTGTCGCGGACCATCTCTGCCGGCCACCGGTAGCTTGGTGACTTTGCCAGTAATAAATTCTGCGGATCTACCTGCTCAAGCTCCTTTCTGAATTTGGATGATTGCTGATAGGTAGCCGACATGACCATTTGTTTGAGCAACCTCCTCACATCCCAACCCGATTCCCTAAAATCTACAGCCAGCCAGTCCAATAATTCCGGATGAGTAGGCAAAGCTCCCTGACTACCAAAGTCATTGGCTGTGGTGACGATCCCTGTACCGAAGATCATCTGCCAATAGCGATTTACCGCAACACGAGCCGTGAGTGGATTTTCATCCATAAAGAGCCACCTGGCCAATCCAAGTCTGTTTTGAGGGAATTCATCAGGATATGACAATACATTTTCGGGAGTCGCAGGCAAAACCACTTCACCCCGGGCGTTGTATTGACCGCGATTTAACAGATAAGTGTTGACCGGATTTTCATCATCACGCATGACCATCACCTCCGGAATTGGATCCACTACAGTGAGTAATTCTTTATTGAGCTGACGGATTGTGGATTTCTGTTTCAGTATATCAGGGTGAACAGCCAATTGATGATCACGGATAAGCTTTTCATGCGGTTCCTTTTCAACCTGGCTGACGAGAAGCACTTCAAGGGCAGTCAGCTCCCGATTATAGATCCTCACCTCATCCAGCAAACCTTTGTAAAGTCCAAATTCCCCTGTATGTGCCCGATAGCTGCGGCCAACTCTCAGTGGCCTGTCATCAGGTGTATGATCACCTACTTTTACGGGATAAATTGACTTAAACAGGTTATCAAATTGAACTACAGATTCAGCTTCAACTCCATTGATATATAGCTTTACTCCACTGGCTTGCATGGAGCCATCATAGGTAAACATGATATGGGTCCACTCATTAACTCTTACGGAATCAATGGTAGTAACCTGGATGTAGTTATCCGGAAGCGAATGGATAAGTCGTAGAGAAACCTGATTGGTCGGTTTCAATTCAAAATCCCAACCCCTCCAGAAGTTGTTCTTCTGGCCTGTGTTTCCGAAAATGGTCTGGAGATTATCCTGTTTTCTTTTGGAAGTATTGATCCAGGCTCCTGCGCTAAAGGCTTCATAGGCTTCATAGGTACCCATTCCTCCCAAACTGATCTCATCGTATTCTCCGGTAAGTCTGACAGCCTTTCCAAATTTCCCTGGCTCAAAGACAACCTCCTTCCGGCTTTTGCTTCCTGAAATACCATCCAGCATTGACCTGCCTTCTTTATCTTTTGCAGCCTTCTCAAATGGATGGTAAATGGCAATTCCGGAAACAGTACCAGGAGCCGGAACAGACTTTTGCTCTACCTCAACGTCATTTATGGTTCTGTTTAGCTCAGCCTTATGCTTTACCAGCATTGATTTTATCGCATCTATCTTTTCCTCATCTTTCTCCTCAGTCATCAATAATTGAGGTCCGAAATTCCCATCATCACCAGTCATGCCCAATTCTGTCATTTGATTGAAAAATGCAGACAGCTGGTAGTATTCTTTCTGAGAAACAGGATCAAACTTATGGTCATGACAGCGGGCACACTCCATGGTTAATCCCATAAAGGCAGTAGCTGTAGTATTGGTACGATCTGCGATATATTCTACCCGCCATTCCTCGTCTATCACCCCTCCTTCTGCAGTCATGGGGTTATTACGATTGAATGCAGTGGCCAGTATCTGCTCCTGCGTAGGATTAGGAAGGAGATCTCCTGCAAGCTGCCAGGTCACAAACTGGTCATATTGCATGTTTTCTCTAAAGGCTTTGATCACCCAATCCCTCCAGGGCCACATATATCGATAGCCATCAGCATGGAGTCCGTGAGAATCGGCATATCGGGACAAATCCATCCACTCCATGGCGAGTCGTTCTGCATGAGCATCGGAATCCAGTAACCTATCCACAACCTTCTCGTATGCAGCATCGGATTGATCTTTGACAAAGGCATCAACTTCTTCTAAAGATGGAGGCAACCCGGTAAGATCCATTGTAACCCGTCGGATCAGTCGTTCTTTATCAGCCTTAGGTGATGGAGTGAGTTTTTCCTGACCCAGCCTTCGATAAATAAAATGGTCTATTTCGTTGTTAGGGGCCCACTCATCCGGAAAATTATCCGGTACTTCCGGCTTTTCCGGAACTATAAATGACCAGTGAGGCTTCCATTCTGCTCCCTGTTCTACCCACTTCACGATAGTAGCAACCTCCCTGGCATCAAGGGATAATTTGGAATCAGGAGGTGGCATGACCTGCTCGGGATCATCGGTCAGTATCCTGTTTATGGCTTCGCTTTTCTTGAGATTTCCATGTACAAATGCCCTGCTGCCACTCTCCAGGGCTGCAAAAGCATTTTCTTCTATATCCAGTCTAAGCCCTGCCTTACGGGTTTCTTTATCCGGGCCATGACAGGCATAACACCGATCCGAGATGATCGGTTTTACATGAAAATTATAGTCAATAACCTCAGGGAGCTCAGCATATGCCTGGTCCACCTCAGCAGGGAGATCAGTTCGACAACTCGTAATGAAGATCAGAATTCCACACAGAAGCCATGGATTGATGAGCAGATAAGTCTTGATAATTCCGGATTTCTTAAACATAGGGTATTTGGGTTGCTGATCTCACAATTGGATATGCTCAGCACCCCGTAATTTAAGAAAAATACCAGATTTGTCACGGTCAAAAAACCGGAAACTCAAATAGACATTCTTTCTGGTTTACCGTTTTGGCGGCATTGTTGGCCTGACTTCTATTTTTGAGGGTAATGTCCTGGGAGGTAACTTCAACAGATCCACTGTCATCTGACCAATGTCTTCGATCTGGATCTTCCATTCAGCATCACTCCCACTGCTAAACTCAGTAGCAACAGATCCGGGCATGATGGTTGTTGTTTTGATACCATATTGTCTCAGGTCTAGCATTACCGCCTGGGTGAAACCAGTGAGACCAAATTTACTGGCGTTGTAAGCTGATCCACCTGCAAAGAAGTTTGTCCCGGCAAGGCTGGAAATCGTAATAAAATAGCCCTCCGATTTTTTCAAAGGTTCCAGAGAAGCCTTAATGCTGTAAAAAACCCCTGTCAGANTTGTATCTATGGTCTCATTCCACTGATCCTTGGTCAGCTCTTCAATTGAGGCAAAATGTCCCAGTCCGGCATTGGCTACCAACACATCCAGTTTTCCCCATTTATCCAACACCTTTTTTACTGCTGCCTCCTGGGAATTGAGATCCCGTACGTCGGCTTCCAGCCCCAGGGCTTCTCCGGTTGAAATCTTATTGAGTGTTTCTGCTGCCTTATCGGCACTTTTCTGACTACGACTCGTAATGGCCACTTTAGCACCCTCCTTTTTGAGGGCCTCAGCAATTCCAAATCCTATTCCCTTACTTCCTCCTGTGATGAGGATGACCTTATCCTTAATTTTTTGCATACTTACTAAACGAGCTAAACTCTTTCGTGTTTAGGATTTTAGTGATTTAAAGGCTTTTCGGGATCAGGTATTTTTATCTGAGGGTTGTTGGCCCAAAACCCAGCCAACGTAAGCAGGGCAAATATTCCAAAACAAACTAAACTGGAAGTACCGTACCCACCCGTCCAGGTTAGTGAAGAACTAAATAAAATGGGTCCGATGGCTGATGCTAAAACAGACATCATGACTGCCTGGCTTGTGATGGCACCTAAATGTAGAGTTCCGTAAAACCTGGGCCAGGTCACTGAGGTCAAAACAGCAAAAAGCCCCGTCATGATCCCAGTCCCTATGATCAGCATGTAATAGGCAAATTCAAACTCACCAAGAAAGATCAATCCCGTGGTGCTTATGATGGCCCCAAAACCTTTCAGAAGGAGAAAATATCTTAATGGAATCATGTCTGACAGGTAGCTGGTACCCAGCGTGATAAAAACAGCCAAATAAGCAATTGGAGGAAAAATACTGATAGCAGCATCTTTCGACATCCCAACCTCATCGAAGATGGACACCACGTGGAAGGTGAACCCGGTGATATACAATCCCTGCATAGCCAGAATGAGTGCAAATACCCAAAATGGATAACTTCGCAGTACTTCTTTTACGGTAAACTGCTTTTTCACCGGAAAGTAGTATTTCTTCTTTCTCTCAGACATCACATAACCTCCGTCAGGTTTCAGCCCACTAGATTCCGGATTGTCCCGAAAGAAAAAATATACCAGGACAGGAAAAATGATACCAACTACAAGTGCCACCAGAATCCAGGCCATCCGCCAGTCAAATGCCACAATGATAGAATCAAGCAAAAGCGGGGAAATTGAGAATCCCAGAGAGACAAAGACATTGCTAAACCCGGTTGCTAACCCTCGCCGCTTTTCAAACCACTTCATCATCATATTGCGCGATACCATGGTGATCACACCCTGGCCGGTGAAGCGCAGGAACATAAACCCAAAAAATATCAAAATAAAGGTCAAAACAACCGAAGGTTCGGACTGAAAGAATTCAGTAATCCTATCTACCTGACTCAGATAGAGTAAGACAATACCCAATCCTATTCCTGCTGCAATTGCAATAGGTCTGGCTCCAACCCTGTCATACAACCTGCCAATCCAGGGAAGCATGAAGGCACTTCCCATCGTACCCAGCATATAGGCAATGCTCAATTGATCTCTGTTTACAACAAGTTCATCGAGTAGACTCTCGGTGAAAACAGAAACACCCATGGTCTGACCAGGGATGCTCATCAACATTCCGATGGTACCCCACACCAGGATCATCCAACCATAAAAGAAGGGCCATTTTGCAGGATTGAAAGGATAATTGGGATTGACGAGCTTACGCATAAGCGCGCAAAAGTACCCCTTGTCAGACTGACCAGGGCTGTGTTAACCAAAAAATAACACAAACGTCCTTGTTTTTTTTGGTTTGTATAAAACAACGGGCTAATCGATTTTTATTATCTTTATATGCCATTCACCGCACTGAATTTTGAAGAAATACAGACTATACTGTCCAACAATAGTCCTCACATTCATTGTTACCCTGCAAATGACCGCTCAATCGGTAGATTCATTGAAGGGTAGACTAGCTGATCAGCAAGCATTAATAGAGTCATTGAGATACACCGAACTTGTCCAGTCTATGAGTCAGCGGTCTCTGCTGATGCCCTCCTACCAGGCTGAGCTAAAAGCCCTTGTTGCCCGGCAGGCTTATGATTTTTGGAAAGACAGCGATGAGACCTATGTATCCTATTTGAATATGTATCTGGCACTGTATTATGCCAATAAGTACCTAAATGAAGATGTACAATTCAACCAGGTAATCGGCCACAGTGAATCTGTAGTCTCCATACAGTTTGGTACCGATCCCAACATCTTTTATTCAGCAGGGTCTGATGGTAAAGTGCTGAGATGGAACCTCGACCGGCTTGACGAAGTACCGGCCGTGGTTTACCAGGGTCCTCACCTCATCAGGTCCATTGATCTCAGTCATGACGGCAAATGGATATTGGTTGTGACCCGAGATAAAGGGGTTGCGTTGGTTGCATTGGAAGATTTGCTTTCCGAATCCGGTGGCGTAGCATTTGACCCTGAGCCCGTTCAGTCAGCGGTCTTTTTCCCTAACGAACTGAAATACCTGACAGTAAATGAAAAAGGAGAACTGAAGATTAAAGGTTATGCCGTCGATATTCCCAGTCCAGGCAAGGTACAATCTCGGGTGAATGCACTTGCCATAAAGCCAGACAATCAGGATATCTATGCCGGGCTCCAGCAGGGAGATGTCGTCATAATTGGTGAGGATGGGATCGATCAGATCGAGGGAAAAGATCACTATGCTATCAATGCACTGGATATCAGTGCTGATCAGAAATTACTGATCATCGGCAGGGAGCTTGGGGATGCCCTGATTTGGGACATTGAAAAGAAAAAAGTGATCAGAACGATCTCAGGACATCAGTCTGCGGTCACAGATGTTGATTTTCATCCTGACCAAAATACTGTGCTCACCGCCAGCAGAGATGGAACAGTCAAAATCTGGGACATCTACGATCCCAAAAAACTACCCCAGGTACTTGATGATCATCTCTCATGGGTACTTACCGCAGCATTTGACCCTTCGGGGAAAAATGTGATTTCCGGATCGGCAGATAATTTCATCAGGGTATGGCCCATTGAGCCGTCAGTGCTTGCCGACAGGATATGTGATTTGGTTAGCAGAGGACTTACAGCCGAAGAATGGGAGGAATATGTCGGTCCTGCAATACCTTACACAAAGACTTGTGACTAAAAACGTTTTCATCCTCAAAATTCCCTCTATATTTATCCTAACAACATTAAACTAGCTACTATGGTAGGTGACAAACTATTTGAAGAAAACCCCACGCTTTATGCTTTTCTTCCTTTGTTTTACATGGTCTGGGCAGATGCCGTTCTCACCCCTTCGGAAATTACCCGAATCAAGAAATTGCTTGAGAAGCAACAATGGCTGACTCCGGAAGAAAAAACGTTCCTTTTATCTTTCCTGAACCCTACCTCTCCTCCTTCGCCAAATCAGCTGAAAAGCTGGCTGAAAGAAATAAAAAAGACATCTGACTATCTCTCACCGGAAATGAAAAGTAGCCTGGTGGAAATAGGCATCAAGCTAGCCAAGGTGAATTCCAGAAGTGGCACGGAAGAAACCATCAACAACGCCAGAAAACCACTGGAGGATATAGAAAAGGCACTTGGTGTGGTCTCCAGGGAATCGGCTTACCATTTTAATTCCCTGGTAAAAAGGACAACAGAGGAAGTAGGCACCTCCTCTGTAGATCACAACGAAATCAACAAAATCCTTGATGGTGAAGATGCTGAGATCATCAGAAAAGTAAAAACACTGCTACAGGATCCTGTCTTTGAATATTACAAAGGTGAAAGCATCCACGAATACAGAGAGCAGGTACTGGAATGGTGTAAGCTACTGGCTCAGCAAGGATTGGGAGGAATTGCCTTCCCAAAATCGTATGGTGGTCAGGGCGACATGAGGAAGTACTTCATTGTGATGGAGACCCTGGCCTATCATGATATCAGCATGGTGATCAAATTTGGGGTTCAATTTGGACTCTGGGGCATGAGTGTCATGTTTTTGGGTACAGAAAAACACCATAAAAAATACCTCAAAGACATTGGTAGCCTAAAGCTACCGGGATGCTTTGCAATGACTGAGACGGGTCACGGATCCAACGTGCGTGGGATCCAAACAACAGCAACCTATGATCATAATAGCAAGACAATAACCATTCATACACCAACAAAAGATGATGGCAAGGAATACATTGGAAACGCTGCCCTGCATGGCCAAATGGCCACAGTGTTTGCCAAGCTGATCATCGATGATACAGACTACGGGGTAAATGCCTTTGTCGTTCCTTTAAGGGATGCCAAAGGGAAAACCGTGAAAGGGGTTACAATCGAGGACTGTGGCAGGAAGATGGGACTGAATGGTGTAGACAATGGAAAGATCTTCTTTGATCAGGTTCAGATCCCACTAGAAAATATGCTGGACAAGTTTGGCAGCATCAATGAAAAAGGTGAGTTTGCCAGCCCTATCGCCAGTGACAACAGGAGATTCTTTACCATGCTTGGCACCCTGGTAGGTGGCAGAATCGGAGTCCCAAAAGCGGGATTAAGTGCAGCAAAATCCGGATTGAGCATTGCCATTAGATACAGTAACCAGAGGCGTCAGTTTGGACCTGAAGGTGGTGAAGAAATGGTGATTTTAAATTACCGAACCCACCAGCGAAGGCTTATGCCCCTCCTTGCCAATGCATATGCCTTACACTTTGCCCTGGATTATGTCACTCAAAGGTTTCTTAAGCGATCTGATGATGATATCCAGGAGATTGAAGCCCTGGCAGCCGGCATAAAAGCATACTCCACCTGGAATACCACCCATACCTTACAGGAATGCCGGGAAGCATGTGGTGGAAAGGGCTATTTATCAGAAAACAGGATAGATACCCTAAAAGCGGATACAGATATCTTCACCACTTTTGAAGGAGACAATACTGTGTTGATGCAGCTTGTAGCCAAAAGTCGACTTTCTGAGTTTAAGCAGGAATTCAGCGACATCAACTTTTTCGGCATCATCAATTACCTGACAGACCAGGCTAAGATCACGCTGACAGAAATGAATCCAATTATCATTCGGAATACAGATGAGGATCACCTGCTCGATTCAGACTTTCACCTCAATGCATTCAGATATCGAGAAAGGGATATTTTGTCCTCGGCAGCCAAACGGCTTAAACACTATATTGACCAGGGTATGGATTCATTTGATGCTTTTAATCAGTGTCAATACCATCTTTTCAATGTTGGAGTTGCATACATAGAGTCTGTGATCATGGAGCAATTTGTGCTGAAAGTCAAATCTCTTGAAGAAGGTAACAGCAAAAATGTACTGAAAAAATTGTGTGATTTGTATGCCTTGGCTACTATTGAAAAGAATAAGGGCTGGTATTTGGAGCATGACTATATGGAAGGTGCTAAGACCAAGGCCATCAGAAGGATGGTCAATAAGTTGGTCAGGGAAGTCCGACAGGACGCCATTCCACTCGTCAATGCCTTCAAAATTCCTGAAAGCTGTTTAGCAGCCCCTATTGTCACCAGGATTTAACCTACACCCCAAAAAATGAATGAAATTATTGCAGAGTTTATCGGGACGTTCATATTGCTCCTGTTAGGAAATGGTGTGAACGCCAACGTCTCACTAAAGAATACCTTCGCAAACAGCAGTGGCTGGATAGTCATCGCATTCGGTTGGGGAATTGCAGTGTTTGTTGCTGTTTTCATTGCCGGATCAGTTAGCGGTGCACATATCAATCCGGCCGTAACTGTTGGTCTGGCAGTAGTTG
>JAHCMM010000165.1 GCA_019192515.1 Cyclobacteriaceae bacterium SS2 | reverse complement strand
AAGCCTGAAGAAAGAATATTAACTTCTAGTGGCTTCTTGCTACAGCCGAACAATACTGCAAGACCGAAAATTGTGTAGAAAAATGATTTCATGAGTTTAATTTGTAGTATTTCTATTACCGGGTTCATAGTTAGGGTTCTCTTTGTGTAAAATCGGATCAAAGTCCATCAGCCATTTCCCAAATGCTCTTTGCATCTCGTTTACTTTTTCAGGTTGTTCATCGGCAAGGTTGTTTTTCTCTGAGAGATCCTTTTTGAGATTAAAAAGGGCCACCTGCTCAGGATCGTAATGTTCTACCAACTTATAATCACCCATCCTCACGGCATAGCCAGGAGTTTTAGACTGTGGACTGTAATGGGGGTAGTACCAGGCCACCATTTCACGTGACAACCCCTTTTTTCCTTTTAATAAATGAATCAGGGATACACCATCCACATCTGCTGGAGCCTCAGCTCCAATCATATCGGCAATCGTGGGTAAAAGATCATCTGTAATAATTGGCTCATTGGACAATGACCCACCAGCCACTACTCCGGGCCACTTAATAAACAGAGGTATCCTGATTCCCCCTTCATACAGGAAGCCTTTACCTTCACGAAGCGGGGCATTGTTCGTTACGGTACCCAGACCTCCATTGTCACTACAGAAAATCACAATCGTATTTTCTTCCTGGCCAGAAGCTTTTAACGAATTCAGGAGTCGACCAACATTCCAGTCCATGTTTTCGATCATGGCAGCGTAGATCGCATCCTTTTGTTCTGTTTGCCCCACCAGCTTTTGCTCATACTTTTGCACCAACGAATCCGGTGCCTCCAAAGGTGTGTGAACACCATAGTGAGATAGATACACAAAGAATGGCTTTTCCCGATGGTCATTGATAAACCGAATCGCCTCATCTGTCAAGCGATCTGTCAGGTATTCCCCTGGCTTCCGGTTTTCGAGGTTCTTGATCACAGGATTCCAGGTTGATTCAGTCTCATAGGGCCCCCAATAGGTTGGTGGGCTACCATGTTCATAGCCGGCAACATTGATATCAAAACCCTGATGGGTGGGAAAGTATCGCTCCTCCTCGCCAACGTGCCACTTACCAATGCTGATGGTAGAATATCCTAATGGCTTCATGATTTCCGGGATCATCACTTCCTCCAACGCCACATGCATGTAGTCTTGCGGTGGGATAATTCTCCCTTTTTCAGGATATCGATGCTTACCGATGGCCGTGATATGACCCGTAAAACCCAGGTTAGCCGGGTTTTTCCCTGTGAGAATACTAGCCCTTGTTGGCGAGCAAACCGGACAAGCCGAATAGGCATCTGTAAACTTCATGCCCTCATCACACAGTTTGTCAATGTTGGGTGTCTCATAAAAGTTACTTCCGTAACATCCCAGGTCTTTCCATCCCAGATCGTCCACGAGGATGAAGAGAACGTTTGGGGGAGATTGTGAATTTTTATTGCAGGAATAAAAAACAGATGCAGTACATAGTAATAAATGCGTACAGAGTTTCCTGGTCAAGAACATACGGAAGGCAACAATTAAAAACCAGCAGGTAAATTAATTCAAGTTGTCTAAAGTAACCGCCGTCTAAGAAAATTGTACTATTTACAACTCCACGGCATAGCTATGCACTGTTCCATCCAGGTCGGATCGGAAGATCACCCATTTCCCGTCAGGGGAAAAATGGACGTTAGGTTCTAGGGGTCGGTAGCCATGATGCTGCATGTTCACCAACTTCTCGGCAACCAATGAGTCACCGGAAGGAGTAAAATGATAGATCCATCGCCCATTTTTGGCATGGGCAACCTGTGTGGAATCACCGCCGTCGCCGGCAAAGGTTTTTTGATCAGGGGAAATATTGAAGTGAATGGACCACAGGTCTCTGTCCAATTTGTATCGGGTGCTATCTCCTGTTTCTACATTTACACCTGCCAGAAAGAAAGTTTCACCCCTGGGCATCTGTAAATCATACCAGATGATTTTTCCATCACGACTAAAAAATTCATGACCTGCAATCTCCCGATAAATAGACCTTTTGTGCTTTAGTCCATTGATTCCTGTTTTCACATTGATGGTCCAGATTCGGTCCACAAGGTGCCATGGACCTTCGTGACAATACATTAATAAGTCAGGATCCGTTGGTGAAAACTGAACATGGTTGAGCCATGCTGCTTCCTTGTAGAGCTTGTTCAGTTTACCGGTTTCAATTTCAATAGTAAAAAGTGTGTGAGGAATCTTCGCCTCGTAAATAAGATTGAAATAGCTGCTTTTATTAGGGTTTTTGGCATAGATCGAATCTTTCACAGGTAAGGCGTACGTTCCAGCCAGTAATGTCTCGTCTGCGTTTACAGTGGTGATCCGGCCATCAAAATCCTCTGGAAATACATAGATCAAGCGGGTCTTCTGGGTGATAATATTCGTTGCAAATACACTGTCACTACTCTGATAGAAAACCTCTTTCTTGTTTTTGCCTACAATCTCACCAGAAAATCGTGAGGGATGATTAGTCAGTTGTTTGATCTCTTTGGTTTGAAGATTTACCGAAAAGAGTTGTCGATTCTCGCCAACGTCACGATAAAATACCATCAGATCATCCGATCCATTTTCTGCTTTCACAAAAGGGTTGTTGTGAAAATAGAAGCTTCTACCACCTTCCGTACCTGTCAGCCGAACTATTCGGTGTTTTGTGTCTTTGTCTATCCATTCGTCAGGCATTGGCTGACCCCCGGACTCCATGACCGGAACGGTAATTTCCATTGACTTTTCGTTGTTCTTTGAACATCCGCCTATCACCAAATAAAATACAAGTAATGAAAAGATGGGAGAATAGGATTTAAGCATCATAGTTTCATTTTTGGGTTGTAAGATCTATAAAAATAAAAATGGCAACCTTGATTCAGGCTGCCATTTCTAATATCTATTAATACCCGGGATTTTGGGTATATAGTCCCGGTACAACGTTCATCTGACTTTCAGGGATCGGGTACAACAATGAATTCGCTGTCACTTCATTGACGATTGCGCTGGCACCCTCGGCAACACGCCAATCGTTCATGATCTGCACTGCATCACCTGACCTGTAGAGGTCAAACCATCGCTTACCTTCATTGAAGAATTCCTTTCTCCGCTCTACAAATAGGTCTTCCAGTGTGACCCCAACAGCATCTCTTGCAAGTCCGGCACGCTCGCGAACATCATTTACCAAATCATCCACATCCAAAGACCCTGTAGCACCATTCAAGATACATTCTGCCATCATCATCAAAACATCCGTATACCTGAAAACAATGAAATCCACACCCCAGTCAGTCCTGCCACCAGTACCGTATCTTGAGGCATCGGCAAATTTGATCATGATCGGATCAGGACTAAAATATCCATCATATCGCTGACCAGTTGAGGCAACAGTAAATGTATCTACGATTCCAAAAGCCAGCCGGGCATCCGCATCGTCAAACAACGTCCTGAAGTCTACAGAAACCGGACGCTCTTCAATACCCCCCATATCAGGTGTAAGCCCAATATGCTGCATATATTGATCACTGGTGGTGTTGATAATCCATGAACCCCCTACACCAAGGTTCAGCCCTTCATAAGGAATTGACATCACATTCTCTACATTGGCAGCTCCTTCAGTAGTGAATATCTCACTGTATGTTGGAGCAAATGAATGCAAACCGCTGGTAGCTACTTCGTTAAGAACATTGTATGCATCCTGCCATTCATTGCTGTTCATTCCAGGACCCTCAATTCCGTAGGTTGGGCTGGAGCGGGTCATATATACAAGTCCAAGCAGTGTTTTCGCCCAATTTTTAGTCGCTCTGCCTATCACATCATGCTGGTCTGGCAGGGAATCGGCTGCCACTTCCAAATCTGCGATGATCAAATCGTAGATATCAGAAACAGGTGCCCTGCCAATTTTGGTTGCAGCTTCAGGAGAAACAGTCTTATCCAGTAATGGAACTTTCCCAAAGTATCTCACAAGATCAAAATAGCAAAAGGCTCTAAGAAACCTGGCTTCCGCGTCCATCACATACATGTCATGTTCATCTATAAAGACCTGGTCTCCTTTTTCCTCAATTTTCTCGATCAGCTGATTGGCCTTGTAGATTGCATTGTAATTGACAATAAAGGCTTCACTGATCAATGAGTTGTTGGTAAGTGAGGATGTGAAGAAGTTATTCAATCCTTCCCAATCTCTGGAAGCCACCGTAGTAGCAAACAAATTATCTGATCGGGTTTCACTCAGGTTCAGGACCCTGTTTGGATACCCGTAGTTATCTCCGTTTGTTCCATGCAAGGCTACTGAATAAGTAGCGTTTCTGGCCTGCTCAAAGTCCAGCTCTGTTACATAGAAATTCTCTGCTGTGGTTGTACTCAATGGCAATTGATCGAGATCATCTTCACAGCTGAAAAAGAGTGTTGACAATATTATTGTACTGATTATTAAATATTTCATGATTAATTTCTTTTACTATTTGAAGGATAGGTTAACTCCGAAAACGAGGGATTTTGCCAATGGGGCCCCACCGTAATCTGCTGGTACCGGGAAGCTGCTATTTGAGCTACCCCTGAAGTTTACCGCTTCCGGGTTCCACCCTCCTGTATAAGAAGTGAAATAGATAAAATTCTCTGCTGTGACGAATACTCTGGCTGCTGAGATTCTGTCACTATCTTTGAATAGTCTATCGAAATTATACCCCAGGGTGATATTTCTCACGCTGAAGTAATCAGACTTATACAACCAGTCAGTATTTTGCACGAAACCAAAATTCGTCTTCCAGTTACCACGCTCTGCAGGATTCACATCCAAAGAGTTCTCACCAGAAGACATCCCGGTCCTGTTCAAAGCTCGCCCTAACAGACTGTAGATGTTTCCTCCATTCTGGCCCTGAACAAGAATATTCAGATCAAATCCTTTGTATTTCAGCGTATTGGTGATACCCCATATATATTTTGGATAAGGGTTTCCCACAACCACACGATCCTCTGAGTTTATCTGTCCATCACCATTTTGATCCACATATTTCGGATCCCCTACATATGCGGTACCATTGTTATAAGTTGGAAAGGTCTCTGATCCTGATGGAACATAATTATCCAGATCCTCCTGGGTAATCACTCCATCTTGCTGGATGAGATAAAATGAATACATAGGCAATCCTTTTTTCAACAGGTAAGTGCCCTGACCCGCTTCACCTGACCCGATTTCGATTTGATCCTGATCCGGACCAAGCGACAATACTTTATTTTCATTGTGGCTCAGGTTCAACGAAGTGCTCCACTCAAACTCACCAGTCAGGTTAAAACTTTTCAGGGAAAGTTCCCATCCTTTGTTTTCCACTTCACCCACATTGGCCAGGTAAGTAGTAAAACCACTCGCTGCAGGAGCCGGCACATTCAATAGCAAATCACTTGTTATCCTTTTGTAGTAATCAAATGATCCAGAGAGTCTGTTGTTAATGATTCCAAAATCAAGTCCAAAATTGGTGGTATTGGACTGCTCCCAATGTAAGTTTGGATTGGGGCTGGTAGCAATTCCCTGTCCTGCTGCAGTGGATGTACCTCCGGTATATACATAGTTGAATGTACCTAAAGTTGAGGTCCAGCTATAGGCTCCGATGTTGTCGCTTCCGCTCACTCCATAACTTACCCGGAGTTTTAAGTCACTGACAAAATCGATGGAATTAAGAAATGCTTCTTCGCTCAATCTCCAGCCAACTGATGCAGATGGGAAATATCCATATCTTGAATCCAATCCAAATTTAGATGATCCGTCTCTTCGGATGCTTGCTGAAACAAGGTATCTGCTCATCAGGTCATATTGAACCCTTCCAAAAAGCGATGTCAAGACGTTTCTCGATGCATCGGTACTACCAGTAGAGTTTGCTGGCAGGGTCTTTACTGATGAACTGACGTAGTTGGCACCTGAAGAAAGTCCTGCTGAAGTAATCTGGTACATGTTGTATGAATATCCAGCCAAAGCAGACAAATTACCGTTTAAACCAACTTTTGTGCTATAGTTTAGGGTATTCTCATTGACATAGGTCTGCTTCCTGGAGGTGTTGTAGTTACCCCGGATGCTGGCTACGTTATTGTTTGGCTGGTAATACTCGTATGTTCCATCGATATTATCAAAATTGATGGTAGACTTCAATGTGAGGTTCTTCAGGATATCGTAGCTCGCGTAAGAGGTAACCAACGTCCTGAATATGGTGTTGTCAGCTTCCCATCTTTCAAGCATTTCCAACCTGTCTGTTCCACTGCTACCCCACATATATCGAACGGTATATTTCTTACCTTCGGCATTTACGTCATCCTCAAACACGGGTGTATTTGATGTCATTCGATGCAGAATCCGGTCTTTACCTTCTACACCCGGATCAGTTCGGATTGAATAACTTGGGGCAATGTTTACTCCAACTCTCATTCGCTCTGATAGTTTCGCATCGATATTGGCTCTAACTGAGTACTGAGAATATGCCGTACCGGTGATGTAGCCTTCATTGTCATTGTAGTTTGCGGAAACATAATAGTTGATCGCATCTGTTGTTCCGGATGCAGAAAACTGATAGTTCTGAAAGTTTCCTGTTCGGAACATACGTTCCTGCCAATCGACAAAATCCAAACCGGGATGACCTGGCATGTCCCATCGAGGGTCATACAGAAAAGAAGTGTTATATGTTGTAAGGTCGTTCGGGTCTACTGTTGACTGACCATTTGAAGTTCTGTATGCATTATAAATGTTTATTCTATCAGCTTGAGATTGATTAGGAGCCGCTCCGGGGATTCCTGATCTTTCCCATTGAACATCTATCATGTTCTTTGCCCTTACAATCCACTCTTCGGAGTTCAGCATGTCAAGTTTCTTTGCTGGTTGTGTTACTCCGGAATAGGTATTGAAAGTGAAAGTAGGTGTTCTGGATACACCTTTTTTTGTAGTGATCAATACGACTCCATTCGCTGCCCTTGACCCATAGATAGCGGCGGCGGCGGCATCTTTCAACACTTCTACAGAAGCAATGTCATTGGGGTTTATGTTGTCGAGTGGGCTACCATTTCCGAAATTTCCGTTGATGTCTGTATCCTGGGTAGTTACCGGAAATCCATCAATAACATAAAGAGGTTCATTTCCTCCACTGATAGACCCATTTCCTCTGATCTGGATGCTAAAAGGTTTACCTGGCATACCACTGGTCTGTATAACTCTCACTCCGGCTACCTGCCCTACGAGTCCCTGATCCAATCTGCTGATTGGTCGCTCCGTCAGCTTATCTGCCTTCATCGTGGCGACTGCACCTGTAATATCCGCCCTGTTTTGTGTTCCGTACCCTACTACCACCACTTCTTCCAGAGCTGAGATATCTGCTTCCAGATTTAGATTCAATACAGACCGACCATTCAGAGCAACTTCCTGAGTTCTGTACCCAACAAATGAAACTGTAAGGATAGCATTTTCGGGAACTTGTAATGAGAATGTACCATCATAATTTGTGATGGTTCCATTGGTAGTACCCTTTTCCTGTACGGTTGCTCCCGGGAGTGGCTCCCCGTTCTCATCGGCAATAACTCCGCTTATGGAAACCTGTTCATCCACAGATTCCACTACATCGGGCAGCTCATGAGAGACCCTGGCTGCTCTGATGTTGATCGATTCATTGACACGACGAAAGGAAACCTGTCCCTGCACGGAGATTTCTTTCAGGAGATCGTTCATCAGCCAATCACTGGATTTGAGGGTAATGGATTTTCCCTTTACATCTCCTTTGGAAAAGGCAAAAACAAAATCAGTTGAATGCTCAATCTCCCTGATCAAGTCCGTCAACTTCAACTCCTGCTCGTCTAAATGAATCGAAATTTCATTTAGCATTTTGCGTTGCGCTTCACCTTCCACGGCAAAAGCCATCGAAAGCGAATAGCTCATGATGCACGCATAGATCGTAATTTTCGTCATGCGCTTGACAAAATTTAGTAATTTTACTTTCATAGGGTTTAGTTAATTATACATGTTAGACTCTATTAGCCGAGGAACTTTTTCCAGAAGACCCCCTCGGCTATTTTATTATAATCGTTTTCTCATTTATCTCATATTTAAAATCATAGACGTAAGAAAGACTTTCCATTACAGAGCTCAACGTTGGATTCTTAAATCTTGAAGTGAACACACGCTGATTGTCAATATTTTGTGAAAGGATAAATTCTACTCCAAACCAATTAGAGAGTATATTCAGCACCCGATCCAAATGATCGTCATTAAATACCAGCAATTGGTCTGTCCAGCCAAACACGAGCTCCGGATCATTGATTTGCTGGATATTCATCAATTGATCTGCATCATTATACACTACCATGTCGTTTGGCTCCAGTATCCTTGAGATGGTTTCCTGATGGTTGGAAACTTTTACCTGACCGGTTTTCACACCTACAATGACTTTGCTCTCGGATCCGTCGGTATTTACATTGAAAGATGTGCCTAGTACTTTAACTCTTGCTTTATTGGCATTGACTATAAATGGCCTGTTCGGATCTTTTGTCACCTCAAAGAATCCTTCTCCTCGCAACTCCACCTCCCTGCTTTCCTGATTGAATGCCGAGGGATAAATAATTGTACTTCCGGAATTCAGCTTTACGGTACTCCCATCAGGCAGCTTGATGGTGAGCTTTTCTCCTGGGGCACTCATCTTTTCCATGATGATGGTCTCCTGATTTACTACCAGGCTATCATCATTTGAAATTTCCAGATTGTAAACTGCCAGGATTGCGCCAAGACCCAAAATAAAGACGGCCGCATATCGGATCAACTGAGCCCATGACCTATCTTTCTGCATGGTCACATGAGTTGTTTTGCTGTCCAAGCTATCTTCAACAATTCTTTTGATTAATCGGGCTTTTACCTTTGACTCCTTTTCAACGAGATTGGAAGCATGATCCTTCCAATATGCTTCCATCTTACGAAGTAGCTCCTGATGATCATCATCTTCAGCCAACCATTTAGATAGCTGATGCTGCTCCTGTAGCGTTAATTTGTTTTGTAGGTACTTGACTATAAGTTGATCCATCAATATATGCAGCCGTGGTTTCTATCGGCTATAATAGAGGGAGTCAAAAAGGACCTGGAAGTGAGCGAGTGTTTAAAATATTTATAATATAATTAATTTTTTAGATAATTTATTAGATGCTATTCACCCAAACTGTTATCTTATTAATAAATCATCAAAATCAAAGGCAGCAGCGTCTGAATTCATTAATCGTATCAACTAAAAAATACAAGAAAGCTAGAAGACTATGTCTCAATAGAGTAATGGTTGGTCCTAGCATGCATCAGTCGGTCTGACTATCGTTNGACATTCCTACGATCGTCTGCCCTCACCGTCTACCCCATGAGAAGAAGCAACAGAACTCCCAACCCCTTCAGGTAGGATTTGCCTTTGCCTTCATCTTTTTTCCAGTTGGCAACACATTCTTTGATCTTCGAAACAGCTTTGTACACCTGGGATTTTACAGCATCGACACTGATACCCATTTCAAATGCAATGTCTTTGTAATCCTTATTTTCATTGCGGGCCATTCTGAAGATTACCTGGCATTGGTCTGGCAATCCTGCAACTTCTTGGTCAATGAGCTGGACAAGCTCCTTCTCGAGCAAAATCTCTTCGGGATTGACATTCTCTATATGCTTTAACTCATTCTGAATATCATAGCTCACAAATGCCTGTGGATCTTTTGATAGCATCCTGATCACCTGGTTTTTCACTGAGACAAACAAGTATGTTTCCAACTCCCGTATCTTCGAATAATCAGATTTTGTCTTCCAGAGGGTAAAAAAAACTTCTTCCACTACATCCTCTGCCAGGTGATCGGATTTAAGGAGCTTTCGGGCATAGAGGTACATCCTTTGAAAGTATTTTGAATAAATAGCCTCAAAAGATTTTTCCAATGTAAGCTGACCTCTATTGATTTGCCTGTCTTCCAATATTGAAAATATTCAAATCAAATATAGGTTTATTTTGGAGATTATAAATAGGAATTAAAAAACAACAGGGTTAATGCTATTTTATCATTTATAAGTCTAATCCCATTAGGTAAAGCCCCTGGCCTATTCAAGGATATTCCGCATATATTCAATGCACTTCTCTACTTCTTTCACGGCATCTGATCCTTCAGGGATTTTGTATTCCAGCTCGAGGAAGCAATCGATGTTCCACTGCTCCTGCTTGATAAGGCCGAGCACATCTGCAATCGGTGTTTCACCTTTTCCAAACTCCCTGTTAGAGTTAGGGTCTTCGTGGCTGGCACTCGTCTTGTCTTTGATGTGAAGCATAGGTATCTGATCATGGTATTTCTCGAGAAGCTCATTGGGATGCTTACCGGTTGTGCCCACATAGTGTCCGATGTCCAGGTTGAGCCTGTTGGCCGGTGATGCTGCCAGCATGGCATCCAGGTCAAAATCAGGCTCTGCAAACTGGGCATGATTATGGAAAATAGCCAGGCTATTATGTTTTTCCGCAAACTTACCCATTCGGGTCCAGGCAGACTCCCGGGCCTCATCCGTGATACCGTAAGCTCCAAGGGTATTTGCTGCTTTGTAAGCATAATCCAGCTCAGGGTCTGACCATGAGGATGGCGCAAACTTGGCGATGTGCATGTTAACTCCGGCGTTGTTGTATTTCTTGCGAACCTCTTCGTACTTCGACATGGGCAGTGAAAGTCGCCATTCCTTCTGTGCTGCTGTGGCCGCCTCTACTGCTTTGGCATGTTCAGCCTTTTCTTCATC
>JAHCMM010000164.1 GCA_019192515.1 Cyclobacteriaceae bacterium SS2 | reverse complement strand
GGTCTCCCAGGCTTCCTTGTTTTGCTTTTCATTGGCATAAGCCTCATATTCAGTAAAAGGCACTTTCAGCAAATGAGGGAAGATGTTGCGGTCATCACCATCTACATTGAAGGTGAGGAAAGAAAATACATTCAGCTCTTCAGAAACGAGGTAATTCAAGGCCCCCATTAGGTTTTTGCCTTTGCTTCCCTGCCAAAGAAACGACTGGGCCGCCTGATCAAAATCTTTGGCATGAGGACCCCACGACTTTCTAAACTCAAACACATTGGTCGTGCTGTCAATGTCTTCATATGCCAGCAGGTTTTCAGGTGCATCCACACCCAGCTTGATGAAGTAGTCTCCTGTTTCGGCATATTTCAAGTAGGGCTCACCCACATACTGCAATCTCCCCTTTGCCCTGTTGTCATGACCAGATTTGTCTGAATCTATCACAGAAAAACTGCCTGTAAGTCCGTCCATAAATTCGGCACTCGAAAAACCGGAAGGATCTTTTACCACAGCTACATTTTCACCCTTCCTGAACGAAACCATATAGCTCCACTCACCCGTTTCATTTGGTGTGAAATTGGCCACCCATTTGTTCCCTGAGTCTGCACCTGATTCGGCTGCATCACCATCGGCTGCATAGTATCCAGGTACAACAAACTGTTCATTACCATTAGAAAAGGTAACATCCAGCCGGTAGTTCAGGAATGGATTGTTTTCGTCCAACTCACTTGTCTCTGGCCCCTCAAATACCAACGATATCTTATGCCATTTCTTCAGCTCACCGGTGATACTCACCTGGTTTGTTTCCTGGCATCCACTGGACAGGCAAATGATCGCGATTAACAGAACACTGATCGATGAGCTAAAGGTTTTCATAAGGGTGGGTTTAAAATGAATTCACACGTAAGGTAACCACATGTTCGCCAGGTTCCAGACGAATGGAACCAAAAGATGAGTTGACCTGGCTTCCATCTACGATCACGGTATCATTTTCAGCAGCATCCAGCACCAGTTCCGCCGCCATATTAGCCGGGATGGTAAATCGGTATGTTTTCACACGATTATTCACCTTTTTGAAGTCGGCTTTCACAGTCCCTTTCAGGAATGGCACTTCTATACTGGTAAATTCCAGGTCAGCCAACTGAGGTTGAATGGTCACGATATCGCCACCCGGGGTTTTAGGTCGTATGCCCCACATCCTGCGAGCAACGATGTTGCCGGGTACCGCACCCCAGGCATGGTTCCAGTCCGAATTGGGTTTGTACTTCATGTCCCAGGCCTCCAGTGAGATGGTAGATCCAATGGCGATCATATTCCACCAGCTGCGATTGTGGGTAGCTGTCATCAATTCTAGGGCATATTCAGCCTCTCCGGCTTCATATAAGGCGTCCATCAGGTATTGTGATCCATAGACACTACAGGCCATGCCGCGTGACTTCATGAATTCCACAACGGACTTCACGCGATCTTGAGGCACAACACCGAATGCCAATGCTGCCATGTTGGAATGCAAAGAAGAATGATCGGTTGTATCACCATCTACATAAACGCCGGTTTCGGGGTTGGTAAGTTTCTCATTGATGGCCTTTCTCGCTTTGATGGCCCTGAGCCTAAATTCATCCGCTTCCTGGTATTTTCCCAGAATCTCGGCAAACTCGGCCATGATTACCATGTTTCTGTAGTAAAAAGCATTAACAAGGGTATTGGTTGGGCAGAACACAAATCCATCCCGCTCCCCTTCTTTTGTGGCAAGCTTCCAGCCCGTATCTTTCTGTGCCGGAGGCCAGTCTGTGATGTCTCTGAGCTTTACCTCAGGGTCTTTGAAACCCAGCTGCTTCATGATCTCCGGTGTCACCCGCGTAGTACTGATCAGGCCATCCTCATCGGCCAACTGGTAAAGCGTCTTGTATTTTAAGGGTTCGTAGTACTTTTCGATGAGCTCAGTATTCCCGGTATACATGTAGTCATCATAAAACATCAGGGCCACATGCTGCTGCCACTCGGTCGGCCAGGTCGGGTACTCCATGAAATACTCGATGGTCCTTCTGGCAATCGGGTACTCCCGATCTACAGCGTAATGCGTAAGCTGGTTGAGGTATGCATCTGCCTCGTATGGGATCCGCTCCCGATCACCATCTACATACAAGCCCGCGAAAGAAGTAGCTTTCATGGAATACTTGCAAAGATCCCATACCTGGTTGAGCACAGTATCCGAACTGGTAAAGCTGCTGGCATCTTCCTCCCAGTAAGTGAAGTAAACATCCTGGGTAAGGTCCACAGCTTTCAATCCCGCTTTTGCTCCGGCTATTTCCACATATCGGAACGGAAACAGCACTGGAAATGAATCCGGTAATGCCACAGCCTGAGGCTTCGTATTCCGCTCATTGGGTGGCAGTTCGACCAGGTACGATGTTTTGGCAGGGTCTACGGCCAACTCATACGCCTGATACCGGATATTCCCCTGTGGGTCCCGGTTGATCTTTCCATTTTCAAGCTGCTCGCCCAGGTGTATGGTCAACGTATGTTTTGAATCAGCCTGATAATTGACCCTTAAGGCTGCAAATCCATCTTTGCCAAAATCAGCAAAATAGCTGTCCTGACCTATTGATTTAAAAGCGACAGGCTTTACATGATCCACCTGGAAAATATTGGGGGTGGTGATTTCTTTGGGATCAGCTACACCCATTTTGAAGGCCTGCGGAGAGGAATAGGATGTCACCCGGTTGAGTTGATCCCAGATCCTCACTTTCCAAAAGTATGATTGACCATTTTGTAAAGGCTTCCCACCAAAAGCCACATTGGAATTTTGTTTCGATCTTACCTGTCCACTGTCCCAGATGTCGCCAATATTCTGATTGATCTTTTCTTGGGATGAAGATACCAATACCTGGTACCCCTGCTGATATTTTGCTCCCTGAGGCACGATCCATGAAAATTCAGGAGTGTTATCCTTTATGGCCGTTCCGGACTGCCTCAACCATTCTATCATCAGTCCGTCGGGACTACCAACTGTCGGATCATCATACTTCTTAGCGAGCTCATCGTTTTTTGACCGTAGCTCGGCAAGAATGGCCTGGTGTTTCTTAGAGGTAGCGAGATTCTTCGTCTCCCGGGGGTCTTTTGATAAGTCATACAGCTCCTCGATTGACTGGTCGTTTACATACCTGAGATACTTCCAGTTGGCTGTTCTGACCCCTTCACTCGGCGGAATATGCTCAAACTCCCAGAGATGCTCAATGAGGACCGTGTCGCGCTCCAGGTCGTACTGAGGATTTTTAAGAAAAGGCACCAGGCTTTTGCCCTGCCAGCCTTCGGGTTGCGAAGCTCCTGCCAGGTCCACGATCGTTGAGGGAACATCGATGTTTAATGCCATCTGCTCGATGTCACTGTGCTGGCCAGCTCTGGGATCGAAAATGATCAGGGGCACTCTTACAGAATTGTCATACATCAACCACTTCCCTGCCAGCTGACGCTCACCAAGGAAATATCCATTATCACCCATCAGGATGATGACGGTATTTTCGTCCATCCCCTTTTCTTCCAGCTTTTTCCTGATCCCTGCGATCTCCCGGTCAATATCCGCAATCATGCGGTGATAACCTTTTACACTGTGCTGATACTTTTCCGGTGTATCATATCTCCAGTACCATCGGGTTCTATTGAATCCTTCCCTGACTATTTGCGGAAGCTTATCGAAATCCCTGTCTTTGCCTAGAGCTGGTCCGGGAACGTCAACAGCGGCCAGGTGCTCATTGGAAGGTGCATCCCAGAAATACTGATCTTCTGCAGGGTCATGGGCATGGGGAGCACTGAAGCTCAGGCTCAGGCAAAAAGGTTTTCCTTCCGGAGCCTCCTCAATAAAATCCAGTGCCTGCTGACCGGTGTATCGGGTCAGGTGGACCGTTTTGCCGTTCAACTGCTTATAATAATATCCACGCTCATCTTTGAATGCTCCATTTCGATCATAGCTATCAAACTGATCAAAGAGCGTGGCTTCCTTTTCATATCTCACCCCGAATTTGCCATAGAATCCTGTGTAATAGCCGGCATCCCGCAATACCAATGGGTAAGATGCCTCCATAAATTCTTCCTTGAGATCTCCAGTCTGAAAGGTGTAGCGGTGTGTTCTTTCATAGGTCCCTGTGAGAATCGAAGCACGACTGGCTGCACAGATAGGGGTCGTCACGATGGCTTGCTTGAAATAGGTACCTTCCGAGGCGAGCCTATCCATTTCCGGCGTTAAGGAAAGTGGATTACCGGCATACCCCAGGGCATCCCAGCGCTGATCATCTGTGAGAATGAAGATGATATTCGGTTGATCGGTTTTTTGGGCAAAAAGTGTATTGGCGACAAAAAGGAATAGTAATAATGAAAGAAGTTTACGCATCTCAGGTCAATAAATTGATTTAGTTGTTATTTCAAGCTAATAAACACATCAGACAATACATTGACATCCTGTAGCGTCAGGGCAACCAGGTAAATTATTGCCTGGAAGTTCGTTCCTTTTGCTCTACAAAATATGGCTGAAATGTATACTCAGAAGGTGCCGCCCAATTCACATTCACTTTGGGTAAAAGGGCCCCTAATTCTCCTCTCACGGATTCGGCTTTTTTCTCCTTAGCAATATTGATCCATTCATTGGGATCGTATTCGTGATCGTAAAGCTCCTCACTGCCATCTTCATAGCGGGTATACCGAAATTTTTCAGAGCGGATGGAATGGTTATTCATGCCATAGGTAGTGATCGCATAATAATCACTCTCATTCTTGCCGGATTGCATAAGCTCCACCAGGCTGATCCCTTCATTTTTACCATTGGCCTCTAACCCACTCAGCTCCAGCAGCGTTGGATAGATGGAAAGCATTTCCACCGGCTGATCAACAACTTTGCCCTTTGGTAAAGAAGGTGCTGAAAAGATCAACGGGGCATTCGTAGCCTCCTCCCACAAAGCATGCTTGGCAAAGGTCTCCTTCTCTCCCAGCCTGTAACCATGATCGGACCAGAGCACAATGATTGTATTGTCTGCATATTCACTGTTTTCCAGGGCTTCCATCACCCGTCCGACCTGGGCATCTACGAAGCTCACACATGCCAGGTAAGCCTGTATGATGTCATCCCAGTTTCCCGACTCGATGGCCCACTGCGTGGTAGGCATCATCGGCAGGTCATTGATTTGTAAAGCCACATCAGGGACATCATCCAGGTCATCTGCTTTGTAGGGAGTCATTTCCAGGCCCTCCAGCGGGATCTTGTCAAACCATTTTTGCGGTGCGTAAAGGGGGACATGCGGACGTATAAATCCCACACCCATGAAGAATGGTTGATCGTAATTTTTGTTCAAACGTTCGATCACCCAATCTGCTGACTGATAGTCGATCATCAGGGAATCCACTTCCGGAAAGGCACCCCAGTCGGTACTGGTCCTCCCGTACTTTTCCTGATCTGAAGTGCCAATGCCATCCCATACAAAACGTTCTTTCGGCCGGGGACCAAAACCGCCTGTTCTTCCTCCTGACTCATCGAATACTCCATCCGGCGCATGCTGATGAAAGAGCTTGCCGATTCCCATGGTATAGTATCCATTTTGCTTAAAATATTCAGGCAACAATGTCACATCCGGCAGCACACCTTTGATTTCATTATCATCGATCATCCCATATATACCTGTAGTGGAAGGACGTAATCCTGTCATGATCGAAGCCCGGGATGGTCCGCACAGAGGAGCCTGACAATGGGCATTGGTGAAAAGTACTCCCTGAGCAGCCAGTTTATCCATATTGGGAGTGCGGGTATTGGGGTGTCCGTTCATACAGCCGAGCCAATCGTTCAGGTCGTCGATGGCGATGAAAAGGACATTGGGTTTTTGAGTGGTTTTCTCTTGTGTGATTTCAGTGCGGCAGGAAACGGTAAGAAGGGCTAGACAAACTGCCAGTAACAGACTATTTTTCATTGGGTAAATGTTTGGATTGCCCAAGTTAGTCTTAACATCATAAAATCACATGGTCCCTCTAAAAGTAAATCTGATCAGGATTGCTGAGAGTAGAGCTAATTGGCTGCTATCCCGCTAACCTTCCTGGTTTTAAGGTTAGAAACCACATAATCGCCTACGTCTTCACCCTGCGACACCCCTTGCTCAATCGCCATTCTGTAGTGTATGCCACCATACAACCTGCTAATGGCAGCTTCCTCTGAGGCCTGCAGAAATGAATCAAATTCCCTGGTGGGTAAACCATACTCATTTTCAGTGGTATCTGTAAAGAAAAAGTGATCCCCAAAGTAATCGGTAAGCGTAATGGCAGCGGCACGAGATATTACACTATGGCCACTGGTGTATTCAGGAAATGGTGGTGTCTGAAGTAATGGCACCCATTTTTCATCCAGATATTGATGTATCAATGTTTCAGGCCGGACAACGATGCTTCTCCATTTCTCATCCCAGCAGCTGATAAAGCCATCAAACAACGAAATAGAAGTACGCACGTAAGCCTCCACTGTCTCATCAAAATCTGATCCGGCTGTACGGGTAGCTACAGCAACAATGCCAATCCAATGCCCACCGGGAGTTATCTTTTTTGTGGCAAACATGGCATGACCCCGGTGATGTGAAACATACGGATTACAATCCCAGAACTTGGCAATGTTGGTGCTCTCTTCATCCAGGTTTACTCCAACATCATACACTTCCTTCAATTCCTTATAGAATCCGCTGTTTTCTTCCATCGTCATTTCCAATGGAGGCTTGGGGCTAAACTGTCGTGCCGAATCGAGTATCATAGGCCGTATTTTGTTCCAGTGAGGTTCGATGCCTTCCATGTAGTCCGGTGGGGTGGGCTTCCACTTAAAGGTTTCGTCCTGCACCGTATACTTTGGAAAAGTACGGGTCTGCTTATACATATCACCATCAGCCCATTGCAAAATATGTTTGGCCACTACTTCTCCGTAGGCCAGAGAGTTCTTTTTGATCCCTGAAGGAAGTCCGGTTTCTTCCAGCCTGGCATAGAAGTTTTCCCGGTATTCATCAATCTTGTTTTCGGAAAAGATCAGCGTCTTTCCTACCGTGAGAAAAGCATGGATACTTGCCAGATTGGGATCTATGTGCTGTTCCGCTGGAGGTGCCGGAACAGGGCTAAGGTCCGTGACCTGACCAGCCAGTGACTGAAGTGTATCCGGGTTTAATGCAGCCAGGACTTCAAATGCCGCGATATTGGGATAGACATATACCCTGCTGGCAACCGGCGGCGAAAAAATGTCATACACGATCACATCTGTGAGCTGTTTTACCGCTCCATTATATGATTCCGGGTTTGCAAGGATTCCCTTATAGCGCTTGTCCTCCTCACATGAGAAAAACAATACAGTTGCAAAAGCAAAAAATAGAATCACTCCTCTGTTCATACCTTCAATTTTATAATCTTATATCAACGCCTGAACGATGACTCAACTAATTCAATTTCATCAAGAATAACAGGCTTTCCGCTATTGGGAACCATAACAAATTTACCATTATTTAAGGTAATAACTTTCCTGTACTCTCTGTCGAAATCAAGTGGCAGGAATCCAATAAAAGCATATTTACCTCCTCCTGTTCCCTTCAAAATTCCGCCCGGACTGGCGTCATATCTGCCTATGGAAGTCACGGCTCCAAAGAAATTGCCCACATAGATAAGATCTGTGAGTCCGTCATCATCAAGGTCTGTCGCCAGTATATCATTGATGGGGCTGAACTGGGCCTGGAGTGGAAAGTCCTGCTTGATATATTTCCCGTTTTGCCATAATAAAATGCCTGAGCTCAGATCATGCAAATAGTTGACCTGAGCTACCTCTCTCTCATCTTTTCCTGTCAAATCTTTGAGTGTCCTGGTCTGAGAAAACACGGAATAGCTTAAGAAGTCCTTCTTGAGATAAGGCAATTGAGCGGCCAGTTCATCCCTGGAAGCAAAAGGGATTTTTGAACCATTGATATGATAAAAGATAATCGGGTCGGGCTGTCCATTCCCGTCAAAATCATCCAGAAACATGGTCACAGGCTGGTCAGATGATGCTTTGAGCTTGCTGTTTAAGCCGAGATTGCCCAATACAATGTCTTTCTGACCATCCTGGTTTACGTCCGTTATCACCATGTTGTTCCACATCCCATGGCTGCTGCCCAAACCGATGTCTTCCGTAATATCTTTAAAGTCTGCATTTCCATCGTTTCGCAGGACTGTCACTGGCATCCAATCTCCTACCACAAACAAATCCAGGTCACCATCCCCATCGAAGTCGTGCCAGGCTGCATCGGTCACCATTCCCGGTGTCAAAACCCGGGCAACTTTAAGCGTGCCTTCCTTGTTTTCTATCAGTAGACTCTCCGGGATCAATCCATATCCCCCGGGCACCGATCTGCCCCCCACAAAGAGGTCCGGGTCACCATCATTGTCATAGTCTCCTGATGCCACACATGATCCATTGATGGAGGGAAGTGTGAGTTCTGCTTTCTCAAAATTTGCCTTGCCATCATTGAGATACAGAGCATCCTCGAAGTAAGGTGAATCATAAGGGTAGTCATTGCCCCCATGCACCACATACAGATCGAGGTCCCCATCATCATCAAAATCAAAAGCTGCCGCATCTACTGCCTCCAGCTGGTCTGAATTTGCGAATGTGGTATTGGCTTGTTGACCAAGACCTTCTTTTGTTTGTAGATATAGCAGATGATGCTGACCTCTCGGGGTTCCTAAAAACAGGTCTTCCATACCGTCGCCGTTAAAGTCTGCCGGAACAGCAGCCGGGCCATCGGTAGAGAGCTTTTCCGGGATCAGGGTTTCTTTGTCGTAGTCTCTATAGTCATTTTCCACAATTCCTGGTTCCAGGTAGCTAAGCCTGATCTTGTCACTATTCGCAAGTGTAAAGGCATCTGAACTTTCCTTCCTGATTGTATACAGGGAATCAGCTCTTAATGAACCCAGCTTCCGGACTGTCCCATCAGGCCAATGAATGGTCAAAGAGTCTACCCTGGTTTCATCCCCTAAACCGAAATGCAGCCTTTTGGTAGATGCGGATTGAAATCCACGACTTGAAACGACTTCGCCAACCGCTTCTTTCCCTCTGTACCAAATCCTAACAGTCGAGCCCAATGCTTGTTGGTTATATGAGTCTCCCACGAGCTTGATCTGCAGGTAATGTCCATTGAAGTTGTTTTGATAGATGAATGCTTCTGAGTTGACATTGTTGATCACCAGCTCGAGATCGCCGTCATTGTCAAGGTCTGCATAAGCCGCTCCATTCGAATAAGAAGGTTCACCCAGTCCCCATGCCTTGCTGACTTCCTCAAATCCCAGATCTCCGGTGTTCTTAAACAGATAATTGGGGATTTTAAGCGTAGGCATACGCTGAATAAGCACCTGATCCAGGCTGTCCTGATTTTTCTCTGAGACCAATGTCAGATCAAGGGTACTCAAAAAATTGATATAGTCCAGGTCATTGGGTCTTTTGAAGATCCCATTGGTAATGAAAATGTCTTTTAGCCCATCGTTGTCATAATCCTGGAGCAAAACAGACCAGCTCCAATCTGTGGCGTAAGTATCCGTGAGCAAGGCCACCTCGGAGAAGGTGCCTCTACCAGTATTTAGCTGAAAAGCATTTCGGGCATACTGATGACCGTAACCAAATTTCAATTTCACTTCAGTCACCTTGTTGTTGTCTTCTCCTCCTGATTTCATCAGGATCTGCTCATCCCTGGGGAGCATGTCCAGGGAGAAAATATCCGGATGGGTATCCCCATTGACATCCGCGATGTCTACTCCCATCGTGAAGCGAGAAGTATGGCTGATCATTTCACTCCTACTTTCTTTGAAGGTCCCGTCTTTTTGATTCAGATACAGGTAATCATCCTCATGAAAATCGTTGCCAACATAGATATCCATCCAACCATCCTGGTTGATATCTGAGGTTACCAAACCCAGGCCGTAGCCCTGAGCACTGCTGAAAATTCCGGCTTCCTGAGTCACATCTTTAAAGAAAAGTGAGTCGGACTCCACCAGCTGGTTTTGGTAAAGCCTGTCACCTGCAAGCGGATCGGGTATTTGCCGGGTGGAAACGTCCTGGTAGCTTCTGGTAGTGTGCACCGCATGATTCATCAGGTACATATCCAGGTCCCCATCCCTGTCATAATCAAAAAAAGCAGCATGAGTGGAAAACCCAGAAAAAGCCAGACCAACCTCCTCCGCAATTTCTCTGAAGGTGTTGTCCTGATTGTTCAGATACAGCAGGTTATGGCCTTGCAGGGAAAGGTAATTCCCAACCTTGCAGATGTAGATATCCTCCCATCCATCGCCATTCACATCCGCAAATACCACCCCGTTAGACCAGGACGTCTGGTAGTTGGTGATGCCAGAAGATTGTGTGATATCCCTGAATTGTAAGTTGCCGGTATTTAGGTATAGCTGATCGTCACCCTGANTTGCCGTAAAGAAAAGATCTTCCAGCCCATCATTGTTGATGTCTCCAACCGCCACACCGCCTCCGTTATAATAATAGAGATACTTGATGATATTCAGGTCTGCAGTGGGATCTAATGCATTGACAAAGTCTATTCCGGTCGAAGAAGAGGGCAGCCGGGACATCTTGTTTTCAGCTTTCCGGCAACCAAAAAGCACCAGGAGGGCCATCATGTGAGGAACGAATCTCAAGCTACGTGATTTAATATTGGAAAGTAACAACACTGTCACTGTTTCTGAATACAAAAACAGCTTTGTCATATATAATGAAATCACGAACCTCACCATCTACAACAAAACCTGATCTTATTCCATCTGAAATGAAGTTCATACCCCCTATATTGGATAAAAATGTGCCATAGCTGGCATCATACCGACCAATTTCAGGTTTTGTCCCATACAGGTTTCCTCCCAGGATCAAATCCAAATCACCATCCTTATCAAAATCCCTTGCTGCTATGGCAAAGACCGGAGCCAGGCTGCAGTCAACCGGCAGTTTTGTAACTTCAAAATTGAGATTCCCGACATTCTTTAAAATGATTGTCTCCAGAAACGTGGTCTCCAGTACACTGGCATTTTTCAATTGCTGCTGATCCAACACATCCTCTATGGTCGCATGCTTGTAGCTTTCGTAATTCGGGAATTTCTTCTTTAGATTTTTCATCTGGTCTATCAGGTTGTGCCTGAGGGCAAACGGGTAAGACTTACCATCACTACCTGTTGTGGTGAGGATCGGATCAACAAATCCATTTTGGTCAAAATCATCCACATAAAGTTTAATAGGCTGTGCTTCACTGGCTTTGAACCGGCTATTCAATCCATGATTTCCGAGTATGAGATCCACATTTCCATCACCATCAAGATCAGCTGACTTAATCACATTCCACCAACCCTTCAATTTCGATATGCTGGCAGGTGTGATGTCTTCAAACTTTTCAACCGAATACTGAAATATCCTTGGTGCCATAAACTCTCCAACGACAACCAGCTCAATGGTCTCCTGATTCCCGTCCAGTTCGATAAACTCTGCATCGGTTATCAAGCCCAGCTTTTCGAAAGACGGGGCTTTGTCTACAGCTACATTTACAAAATTGCCCTGACCATCATTTTGCAGGAGATACCCATCCCCGGCTACACCATAGCTGAATGGTTTCAGTCGTTCGCCGACAAACAAATCCAAATCCCCGTCCTGGTCAAAATCACTTGCTGTCACAGTGCTGGTGCTGACATATTTATCGGATGGAAGGGTCTGGTCAGACTTTGTAAAATGATTGCTCCCATCATTGAAATAAAGTCGATCAGCCAGGGCACTGCTAGACGAAGGAAATTCATTTCCGCCACTACAAACATAGAGGTCGAGGTCCCCATCACCATCTGCATCGAAAAATAAGCTCTCAGCATCTTCTGAGATCTTGTCATTTTCAAATGATGGTTGAGGCACCTGCTCGAATGTATCACCATCAGAAATAAACAGTGAACCCGAAATGCCTTTAGCTCCTCCCACATAAAAGTCGTCAATCCCATCGGCATTAAGATCTGCGGCAGCTACCCGTGGGCCCTCTGTGCTTTTCATGTGGTAAAGCAACCGGTCCCGGTCAAAGTCAACAAAATCACTTTCTACGTGATGGAAAACAAAATCATTGCGCTGATTGAAAATGGGCTGAGATTCACCTGATCCCACAGTTGATGATAAAGGATCCTCATTTTCTGATTCCTGGATCACTATCTTTTGGTTGACCGGCACATCTGTCATCCTGGAAATATTTCCTGTTGGCCAGTGTACCACAATATCCACATTTGAGTTACCCCGAAGCCCAATGGTGGGTCTGAAATCCACGCTCGACTGAAAGCCCCTGGTGGGTTGTTGCTCCACATAATAGCTGGTATTCTGATCCGTAACCTTTATCCTGGCTCCTATCCCAAAGACATTTTTTCCACTCCCTTTCAGCTCCAGCTGGATAAAATTGCCTTCACTTTTCTCCCTGGTCATATTCTTATAGACAAAGCTGGGCATGTTCACATTGTTCACGACCAGGTCCAGGTCACCATCATTGTCTAGGTCGCCATACGCTGCCCCATTGCTAAAACTAGGTTCTGCAAGCCCCAGCTCCTGCGTCATCTCTGCAAATTGTAGCCCTCCCCGATTGAGAAAAGCCAGGTTGCTGATCTTATTGGATGGGATAATCTCGATAAGTTTTGCGTAGTCTACCTCATTGTCTGTCACAATGGATTTTACCACCTCCTCATTGGAGATGTACTGCAAATAATCCTGATCCGTCAGGTCCTTGTAGATGCCATTGGCGATGAAGAGGTCTTTGTTCCCATCATTGTCCATGTCGAATATTAATGCTCCCCAGCTCCAGTCAGAGGCTTCTACTCCTGCCAGACGACCAATCTCGCTGAATGAGTTATTGCCATTGTTTAGCTGAAACGTATTGCGTGTATACTGATGATGATATCCATTACTCACATTGTATTGATAGCGAGTCCAGTCTTCAAATGTGGTGACTGACTTTAACCGCTCGTTGCTCCTGGGCAGCATCTCTGTGACAAACAGGTCATTGTATCCGTCGTTATTGATGTCTGCCATATCTGCACCCATGGAAGCACCGCTGATTGACTTCATGCTGGAAGTCAATGTTTCCTTGAATGTGCCGTCCTGCTGATTGACGTACAGATAGTCTCGCTCAAAAAAGTCATTGGAAACATAAATATCTTCCCAACCGTCACCATTCACATCCCCAACTGTGACACCAAGACCAAACCCAATGACACTGCCGTAAATACCTGCCTGCTCACTCACATCTTCGAAGTAGTTGCCTTCATTCAACAGCAACTTATCACCACCCAGGCTGTCTCTTTTCGGACGTTCATTAGATCTCAGATTGAAGCTTCCAATGGCTTGATAAGAATTGTTGAGCAGGTACACATCCAGATCCCCATCCTTATCAAAATCAAAGAATGAGGCATGTGTGGAAAACCCCCTGTCATCCAAACCATATTCCTGAGCAGCTTCCCTGAACGTAAGGTCCTGGTTATTGATAAAAAGCTCATTTTGCTTGTTATCGCCTTCAATGTCTCCGGAATTGCAGACATAAATATCCAGCCATCCATCTCCATTTATATCTGCCATGGTCACACCGGTAGACCAGGCTTTTTGACCGCCAACACCCGCCTTTTCCGTGATGTCTTCAAACTGAAAATTACCCTTGTTGAGATAAAGTCTATTTGGGCTTTGATTGGCCGTAAAGTATAGATCCACCAGGCCGTCATTGTTGATGTCACCAATAGAAACCCCGCCTCCATTGTAATAATTGCGATACGTATAGACGTTAAATTTTTTATCAAAAGTCAGGTTATTCTCAAAGTTAATACCTGTGTCCCGGGTATCCATTAGCTGAAACCTTGCCTGACGATCCGTAGATACTTCACAGCCTAATACCAGCAAGGCGACCATTATCAATTGAACTCTAAACATACTATTCGGTATTTTCATCTAAAAACCATCTTTGTACTTTTCCTTTAGGTCAGAGATCCGGACCACCACATCCTGAAACCCTGATACATGCATAGCAACCTGCCTATTTCCATCTACCTTGACCCACATGCTGGTGGGCTCCGTATCGAAATCAACCTCGATAAATTCATTCCCCGGATACCATCTCTCAAGAGAATCCTTCAGCTGGATCAATAGCCTGTCCGACTGCAGATCTTCATTCCACGGGGCCCAACCGACAAAGGCAAACTTCATATCCATCGCATGCATTATATGCTCTTCATTGAAGTCACCATAAAAAAGCATCCGAATGGAAGTAGCCAGGCTATCCGGTCCCAGGAAATATTGAACATAATTATTCTCGGGTCCCTGCATGATCAATCCTTGCTTATTCAGGCTCCAGCACTTTTCGTAAAATGCCTTCTTCGTATCCCCGAGCTTCAGGTCAAATACAAGCGAGTCATAATATGTTTCAGATCGCAATTCTGTTTTGACCAACCTGGTATAATCAGACTCGCATCCCCAGAACAAAATGGCCCCAATAACTGCTATGGTAATATTCCTAGTTTTCATAAAACTCATAAATTCTGGCCGGGGCATCATTACAACCCACGATGATCAAATCTTTTCCTCCATGATTCAAAGACAGTAAAGACCTGATCTGGCCAACAATCTCAAGGCTTTTAACTTCCCATCCAGCATCTATATTATCTCCTTGCAAAAGAACCCACCCGGGGTTGGCATCATAGCGTCCGAATTGTGGTTTTACCAGGTATTGATTCCCTCCAAGCACAAAGTCAATTCTCCCGTCCCGATTAAAATCCCCTGTCTCAATTGCATAAGTCGGGGAATACTGTGCTTCGGAAGGCAGTGGCTTAATATCGAATGAGTTTCCGTTATTGATAAACAGGGAGGTCTCCATCAAATCAGTATCGTAAACCAGGGCATTTTCCAAAACACTTTGATCAAACATTTCATGAATGGTAGCCCCTGAGAAATCCTTAAAATGCAGAAACTTCTTCTTGAGCGCAGGTAATTGTGCAACGAGTTCGTTTCTGTCTGCAACAGGATAGTACTTCCCATCTATCTGATGGCACACAATCTGTTCCACGGATCCATTCTGATCAAAGTCATGCACATACATTCGGGTCCCTCCTTTAAAAAAACTGTTGAGTCCATGATTGCCTGCGGCCAGATCTATATCTCCGTCTCCGTCAAAGTCCCTGGCCACAATGGTATTCCACAACCCTTTCGTATTCTGCAGTCCATAGTCTTTTGTTTTATTGCTAAGCACTCCATTTTCGTTGATGAATAATGTGATGTTTTGCCACTCACCTACTACAACAAGATCAAGCCAATCGTCACCATTCGCATCAGTCCACACGGCATCCGTAACCATATTTAAAGTGCTGAATTCAGACTGCTCGGACTGCACCAGTTTACCCTGCTCGTTGATGAGTAAGTGGCCTCTTACCGGTAACCCATAATGAAAGGCATGAAAGCGTTCACCCACAAAGAGGTCCATGTCTCCATCCCGGTCGACATCACCCACAGCAACTGCTCCAGTCGCAAACAGACTGGTAAATGGCACCCCATTGGGGGATCTTGTAAAACCTCCTTTGCCATCATTGATATAAAGTCGGTCCATTAGAGCATAAGAAGAGCTGGAAAAGGATCTACCTCCACTTCCCACATACAAATCCTGATCCCCATCGTCATCGATATCAAAGAAAACAGCATCTGTGTCTTCCGAGATTTTATCTGCTTCAAATGCAGGCATGTTTAGAGCTTCAAAGCCCTGAACGGAACCTTTAAATAATCTTCCGGCTGTACCCTTGGATCCACCAATATACAGATCAGTGTATCCATCCTGGTCGACATCCGCTTTTGCCAGAACCGGTCCCTCATTGTTAAACATGACTGGAAGGAGTCGCTCACGGTCAAAGTCTACGAAAGTATTTTCAATGTGAGCGTACTCAAGCTTAAGTGGGCTTACTTCCGCAATCTTTTTANTTCNNTGTTCGGTATATGCTTGCTGAATATCCTTTATGGCCTCAGGAGCAAAAAGCTCATGTACGAAATTCGTTTTAAGGTTGGCATAAACGCTTTGCTGACCGTCAGGCCATTCTACCCGCACTGAATCAACGGATTTAAGGTTTCCGACTCCAACATGTAAAACAGGATCCACCGAACTTTCAAACCCTCTTGATGGGTAATTCTCTACGATAGTTTTTTGTCCTCCGTATGAAACCATCACTTTTGCACCAATGGCATAGGAATTCCTTTCGTCACCGATCAGTCGAAATTGAATGCTACGATTGATAAGAGTATCAGTGGTATTTTCATACAGGAATGCATTCATATTGACATTGTTCACTACCAGGTCCAGATCACCATCATTGTCCAGGTCTGCATAGGCGCTGCCGTTGCTAAAACCTGGCTGGGCCAATCCCCAGGATTCAGCTGTCTCCTCAAAGGTGAAATCCCCCATATTTCTGAATGCACAATTGGGCACAGGACCTGAAGGCATGATGTCTATCAATTCCTTGACCACCGCATCTTTCTTTTTCAAAATAGATCGAACCTGCTCTTCATTGGCCATGTAAGTCAGATAATCCCTGTCCAGCAGATCCTTATAAATGCCATTGCTTATAAAGATGTCTTTGAGTCCGTCATTGTCCATGTCGAATATCAATGCCCCCCATGACCACTCTGTAGCGGAAACACCCGCCATCCGACCAATCTCAAGGAATGCTTTACCATCCAGATTGCGCTGAAGCACATTTCTCGGAAACTGATGATGATATCCTTTATCCACTGCCAATGTGTGCTTATCCCAGGACTCAAAAACCGTTTTGCTCCTTTGCCTCTGAATAGTTGCCGGAAGCATTTCAGTAACGATAATATCTGCAAGCATATCATTGTTGAGATCGGCGGCATCCGCTCCCATAGATCCCATGCTAATGCTCCCAAAGGTGTCAGTCAGTTTTTCATCAAATCCTCCTCTCTGATTATTCAGATACAGATAGTCCCGCTCGAAGAAGTCATTGCTGATAAACAGATCTGTCCAGCCATCCAGATTAAAATCACTCAATGTGATCCCCAAACCAAAACCGATTTTACTGGTATAGATGCCAGCAGCCTCGGTGAAGTCGATGAATTTTCCGTTCTCATTTTTGAAAAACTTATTGCCCCCGTCATCCGGATCTGGTATTTTCCGCTGATCCGGGATCAAGTCATAACCTCCCACTGAACGCATAGAATTGGTGAGCAGGTAACAATCAAGGTCGCCATCTTTATCATAGTCAAAAAAAGCGGCATGAGTAGAGAGGCCTATGACGTCAAGCCCATATTCTACTGACTTCTCGGTGAATGTCAGATCACCATTGTTGATAAAGAGTTCGTTGTGACGATTGGCACCTCCTGGCTTACCTGATTTGCACACGTAAATATCCAGTAACCCATCGCCATTGATATCCGCGAAAGTGGCTCCGGCTGACCAGACATTTTGACAAGCGACACCGGCCTGGTCTGTGATATCTTCAAAGACCCAGTTTCCTTTGTTCAGGAACAGCTTGTTATCCACAATATTCCCTGTAAAGTAAATGTCTGTAAGATTATCATTGTTGATATCTCCTAGAGCTACGCCCCCTCCATTGTAAAAATTGCGATAGGTGTATGGATTAAACTCCTCGGTGTACTCCAGGTTATTTTGGAATTCGATACCCGTTCCGGTTTTTATAACGAATCTGGTTTCTGTAAGACGATCACTGCTACAGCCATAGAGAGTTAAGAAAATGATAAGAAACGGAACTCGCATAAAATGGTGAAAAAAGGGTTACCACAACATCGCGATAACCCCCTTTATAACAAGTTACATAAAAGTCAAATCAATATCCAGGGTTCTGAGTTAATGGATTATTGGTAGAAGCACTTGCCTGAATTTGTCGCAATGGTATAGGGAACAAATTCAGATCATCGTCGCTATGGGCTGGTTTCTCCCACCATTCATCTCCCCATCTACCAAACCGGATCAAATCACGCCTTCTGGATGCCTCCAAAAACATCTCTCTTCCTCGCTCTGCCAAAAACTCACTCTCGGTCACTTCTCCTGTGGTGGTGTACTCATCAACACCAGCTCTTGCCCGAATGTCATTTATTAATGTCAATGATTCACTCGTAGGGTTCCAGCTACCACCTGCTCTTGCCAGTGCTTCTGCACGAACCAACAACATATCTCCGAATCTCACAATCGGGTAATCATTATTCATGTCATTTCTTTGGTTTTGTGCAAAGTTGAACTTGAACATCCTGGCTCCTCCCTGTCTTTCCGCATTTGGAAACAACTCATTGATTCTGGGAGTGTAGTTCAGCTGAAAACCGTCTTCATCGGTACTTTCTGTAGCAAAGTCGATAACAGGACCGCCCGTACCATCCGGGTTTTTGAACTGTGGACCTACCAGGAAGTTATTTTCTTTACGCTCATCGTCCTCGCTATATGAATTATAAAACTCTTCCACAGAAGTGTACCCATTCCATGGTTGCTCAGCCAGTTTGAAAGTTTCCTGACTACCATAGTGCAGCGTCATCTGAGCTATATTCATACCTGTACCGGTGGTCTGATCGAATGGCACCACCCAAACATGCTCAGGGCTGCCTGAGTTTGTCGGAGAGAATACCGAACTGTAATCATCTGGCAGGGAATATAATCCTGAGTTGATGACCTCTGCTGCATCCGCTGCTGCTTCAGTATAATGAGGAGTACCTGTATACACTTCTGCATTCAGATAAAGTATAGCTCTTAAGCCATAGGCACCATAAAGATTTACCCTACCTGCACCCAGTGAGTTATTAGTTCTCAGAAATCCAGACTCTATAGCATCTGTAAGTTCTGACTCCACAAACTCAAAGACCTGAGTTCGTGTCGATTGTGCCACATCCTGACCTGGTGCTGTCACTATTTTCACCCGCCCAAAAGTATCGAGTAGTCTGAAATAGTAATAAGCTCGCAATACATGCAGCTCAGTCACCGCAGAATCACTTGAAGTGATATTTGGATTGCCTAAAAGGTCATTGATCTCTGCAATGGCATCGTACTGCTGAGTCCATGTGGTATTTAATGGATCACTTGTAGATTTATATTCATGCCTATGCATATCTACCCAGATACCACCATCAAACCAGTCCCCACCTTTAGCAGGTATGGCTGCTTCGTCGGATGATACTTCCTGAATTGAAAAATATCCTCCATGATTAGCTGTACCAGCTCCAAATAATGTAGCGTATCCTGTAGAAAGGCCAGAGGCTCCACCGCCTCCTCCTCCACCAGAACCTGACGATTCCGGTCTCTCGTTGTATGAATCCTTCAGATCTTCATCCAGATTACAAGAACCCAGAAGAAATACTACTGTAACGATATATATGATTTTATTAAGTCTTTTCATCTTTCTCCTGTTTAGAATGTCAAGTTTAAGCCTAGTGTAAATGTTCTCGCAGTGAAGTAGTTATTCCTGCGATCAATCCCCGGAGAAAGGACATCCGGTGTCAATGGATCTCCATTGTCATCGACAAACCTGTTACCATTGTCAACAGGTCCGAAATCCTGTAGTACTGGCTCCGGATCTATACCGGTATAACTGGTAAGGACAAAAGCATTTTGGACGTTGAAGTATACCCTGACATTGGAAAAAGTATTAGAATTAGCTACATCAAAATTGTAACCCAGGGTAATGTTGTCCAGCTTAAAGAAATTTGCTTTCTCCACATATAGCGAACTGAATCGTGCCGAGGTGATATCATCTCTGGCCAGCTCAGTGTTGATGAGGTTGTATGAAGCCTGGCCAGGAATCCGCGGCTCATAAAATGCACGGAAAGTATTCACCAGACTGTGACCAAATGCACCTCGGAAAAAGGCATTCAATTCCCAGTTATTATAAGTCAGTTGATTTGTCCATCCTACCTCAAGGTCCGGAATACCATTTCCTAACTCCTTGAAATCACCATTATCAGACAAAGCTGCATCTTGCGCTGATATGACCTGTCCATCATTGTTCAGGTCTACCATGATGGGGATTCCTCGCTCATCGACTTCACCACTGAATTCAGGCCCCCAGATCTGACCAATTTCTTCACCAACTGCTACACGTATCAGATTCGTACTGTTCTGGCCCGGGGCACCAAGGTTAGCCCTGGTTTGTTCTTCCACGGGAAATTCTTCCAGAGTAGTTTTATATGAAGAAAGCACAATACCCGAATTATATAGGAAATCGTTTCTGTTTACGAAGTCGTAGCTTAGTGAAAACTCTATACCATTGGTTTTCAACTCACCAGCATTTTCGAATCGCCTATCTGTTCCAAACAAAGCCACATCCACGTCACGCTCAAGAATGAAATCATTGATCGTTCGGGTATAGACATCCAAAGCACCTGTAAGGCGTTCTGTTCCAAAATCCACACCTATATTGATCTCAGATTTTTCCTCCCATTTCAGGTCTTCATTGGCGGCTCTCACATAGGTTACATTTCCATTGTCGTCCACTTCATAAAGATCCTGCGCCAGGCCTGCATCTCTGGGTAGGGCTCCGGTAACTCCATATCCGGCACGAACCTTCATCTGACTGATAGGTCCCAGCGAAAGGTACCTCGTAAGGTCAACTCCCAATCCTACTGCTGGAAATATTCCCCATTTGTTGTCTTCTCCAAGTTTTGTTGATCCTTCTCTTCTGACCGATGCATTAAAAAATACAGCGTTATCGAAAGTCATATTCGCCCTAACAAACTGGGCGATAATACGCTCTTCAGGGGAGGCAGCACTTCGCAACTCAATTAAACCGGCTTCCTGCAGGTTTCCGGAATTCTCGAGTGCATTATATCCCAGGTCATCGTTGGGAAAATCACCAGCCTGAATCACGAAATCCTCTTTCGAGATCTCCTGGAATGAGTATCCTCCAGAAAGGCTTAGGTTTATATCACCAAAGCTTCCAGTGTAAGTCGCATATGATTCCACCAGTGTTAGCCTGTCATCTTTGGCATTACGTCTGGCGATACCTGGTCCACCCTGATCCTGTCCTCTCAACAGATCGTAAACAGAGTAGTATTCACCATTTAAATTGTTTGTGTATTGTTGAGCATAATTGACCGCGGCTGTAAGTCCGTCAATGATTTCATACTGTGCACGAGTACTGAAGTTGATTTCTTTTCGCTTGCCCTGATTTACGTTTTGATCGATGATCGCAACTGGATTGAAGCTGTCAAATAACCCGGCAGGTTGAAAATAACCTCCATATTTGGCATAATCTGCAGCTGTACCGACATTGGCATCAACCCCAAAAACAGGAGCTGTCGGGTTAAAAAAGACCGCATACCTCAGCGCTTCATTGAAAGAAAAGCTACTTTCTCGATTGGTCAATGAGAAATTCACATCCAGCTTGAGCTTATCATTCAGCGCGTAATGCGACAGGTTTGCCCTGGCATTGATCTGATCAAAACCCGATTCTTTTAAAATTCCTTCTACTTGCCTGAAGTTGGTAGAAACCCGATAAGTAGTTGATGCTGACCCTCCACCAATGGATATATTATGAATGTGTGTGATTCCGGTCCGTGTCACCTCATCTGTCCAGTCATTGGAATTTCCCAGATCGTTTCCTCCATTGCTCAGAAACTCTGCGGCTGTCATGTTATCCACCTGGTTCTGAATACCACTAACAGCTACCTGCCCATTGTAGTCAATCTTTACCTCCCCTGCTGTTCCTTTTTTGGTCGTCACCAGGATAACTCCACTGGACCCTCTGGACCCATAAATTGCGGCTGCTGAACCATCTTTCAGTACGTTGATACTTTCGATGTCATTGGGGTCCACGTTGTTGAGTGATGCCCCGATCACCCCATCAATCACAATGAGTGGCTCGGTGTTGGCTCCCACGGTAGAGATACCTCTTAGCCTGATGGTGGCATCGCTATTCGGGTCACCTCCCTTATTGTAAATGGATAATCCGGGAACTTTACCCTGCAACAGCTGAGTAGGACTGTTGATGTTACCCTTGTTGAAAGATTTCTCATCCAGACTTACCACCGCAGAGGTAATTTCTTTTTTGTCCTGTGTTCCATACCCTACCACCACTACTTCAGACAAGGACTGCACATCGACACTCAACATGACATCTACAACACTTCGGTTGCCTACATTGATCTCCTGACTCTGGAAGCCAACGAAAGAAACCTGAAGAATCGCTCCTTCCGCAACAGTGAGTTGGTAAAGACCATCCATGTCAGAAACTGTTCCGTTGGTGGTACCCTTTTCGACTATTGTTGCCCCGGGAATCTCTTCTCCTTCGTCACTGGTAATCTTTCCGGTGATTGTTTGTTGAGTAACAAGCCGTTCATTTAAGTAGGGCAAATTTTCTGCACCTTTAACATGCTTGATGGTTATGGATTCATTCACGCGTTTGAATGAAACCTTTGCCTGAACAGACATTTCTTTGAGCAAATCCTCCATATTCCAAATCCCTTTGTCAAGCACTATGGACTTACCCCTTACGTCACGTTTGGAATATGCAAATACGAAATTGCTTGAAGATTCAATTTCCTCTACAAGACTTAACAAATCAGATTTGCCCGTTTCCAAATTAAGTGAAACCTCCTTCAGAAACTTTTGCTGAGCTTCTGATTCATTCGCTACTGCAAGGCTGAATGAGTAGCATACAATCATCGCATAGATCGAGACTTTCGACATGCGTAACATTAATTTGTATAATTTTACATTCATATAAGTTTATGTTTAGATGCATGAACTTTTGAGAGCCGGACCCTCTTCCCCAAGACTGTTTCGGCTCTCTATTTTTAAAAACTATTTTATAATAATCTTGTTTTCATTTATCTCGTAGTTAAAGTCAAAACCATAGGCCAAACTCTCGAGAACTGCCTCCATTGATGGCTTAATGTATTTTGCAGTAAACTTCTTCTTCTCATCAAGCTTCTTTTGAAGAACAAACTCCACATTGTACCATTTTTCTAACCTCCTTAGTATTTGATGTATGGATTGTTCGTTGATAACCATCACCTGATCTATCCATCCAAAAATTAGGTCCATGTCTTCAATTCTAGCCTGATTCAGATCTCCGGTACTCACCACATATTCAAGTAGATCATTGGAGCCCAAAATAACTGACTTACCCTTTGAAGCTGACACGCTTACTTTTCCCGACTTCACGCCCACTTCGGTGATATCTTCACCTGGGTATGATTTAACGTTAAAAGAGGTGCCCAATACCTTGACCGATACATTGCTGGTATGTATTCTGAATGGTCTTTCCTCATCCCTTTTAATGTCGAAAAAAGCTTCCCCAATCAGCTTCACTTCCCTGTAGCCTTCATGAAAACTTGTCGGGAAGAAAAGTTTGCTACCAGCATTGAGTTTGACGATGCTTCCATCGGGTAATTCAAAGGTGATTCGCTGGCCCGGAGCTGTCTCCTTTTCTATAAAAATCTTTTGCTCGACTTCAGCATGTGTCGATTCCTGATCATTTTGGAACTGATAAATAGCAAAAACTATCCCTATGGTCACAATCACCATGGCCGCATACCGCAAAACAGAACGAAAACTGAAAACATGATCAGATTTAGGCTTCTCTTTAACCGGAGAATCATTGTGATTGATAATTGTTTCATCAGCGAGTATTTTACGCCTGATCAAATCTTTTGATTGATTGACTTCTGTGGAGCTTAGATTCCACTCCCCAACAATATTTTCAAATACTTTGCTATTCAGTGGTTTTTCCTCAATCCATTTTTTCAATTCCTCCGCCTCCCGGGGACTCAAAGAATTCTGTAAATATTTTACAATGAGATGCTCCATAATTATCCTTACACATATAGGAGTCAAAAAAGGAATAATACACGGACGATTTTGAGAATATTTATTATATACCTGTCATTTTCGTCGTATATTTATATATCATTCAATATTTTCTCTTTTTGATTATGAATTTCATATATTAAAACAACCTGAGCCAATAGATACCAGCAGCGCCAAAGTATTTGCTCGCTTGGAATATAATGCCACACTTTTCTCTTCATTTCTAAAGTGCTCTTCCAATCTGTTTTTAAACAGCTTCACGATCTTGTAAAGGTGTGACTCCACAGTTCTCTTTGAAAGTCCTAATTCGTCGGCTATTTCCTGATTGCTCATCCCCCTGGCTTTTGACATTTCATAAACCAACAAACTATGAGGTGACAACTCACTAGAAATTTCTTTTATCAGTTTTTCAAGTTCCTTACTCATGAGAAGACTTTCAGGATCTACGGTGTCGGACACCTGTAATGATTCGTCGTAAGCAGAAAATGAAAATTTTGCCGGGTCATGGGTTGAATGTCGAATGGCCAGATGCTTAACCGAAACCAATAAATATGAACTTAATTCATTGATCAGATGAACATCAGGTTTCTTTCTCCAGATATTCATAAAAACTTCCGATACCACATCTTCTGCAAGTTGCTTGTTCTTGGTAATAGAGAAAGCATAGCGAAACAGGCCTTCGAAATATTCATCATAAATACCTTCGAACCATGCTTTGAAGTTCTTATTGGGATCAACAAATTTCACTTCTCGTCTCAAAGAAATTAATTAACAATTTCCTAAATAGGGTTAGATATGGGGAGGAGGAGAGGGATTAAAGAAGGAATTTAATTCATTTTTTATGAATTATTAAATTTTATCTAGAGTATCTCGTATTTGAGAGCGCCTTATTTAGCGAGAAAACACAATAAAAAAGGTGCAGAATTGAATCCTGCACCTTTTCAATTGAATCAAAATCTGTGTTTACTAATATCCCGTATTCTGAGGTTTTAGGTTTTCATTTCTATCTAGCTCATCCTGTGGAAGAGGGAAATAATAGTCACGTGTGGCATCAAAGTTGGCATGAGGCTCAAGCGAACCCGGGCCTTTGAAGACATCGTCTCCTATCCCCCATCGCTTGATATCGTACCAACGTTTGTACTCAAATGCTAGTTCTAGCCTTCGTTCCTCCCTTACAGCCTGGGTCAGATCTTCAGCACCTGTCAGGTCAGCAGGGAATGTTGTCATGGTACCATTCCAGTTTCTGGCTCTCGCCCTGACCTCATTGATATACCCGACGACTTCGGTATCTCTACCGCCCAGATTGATCGCTGCTTCAGCCGCCATCAGTAATACTTCAGCATATCGCATGGCCGCATAATTGTTGTCAGAAACCCCACCTTCGCCTGTATGGTTTCCCGGGTTTGCCCAAAATTTAGCAATGTGTGGCCTTGGTGATCCATGATTAGGAGCAAACTGATCATATCCTACCCATTGTGTCAACTCCTGATCCAGGTATGCAGAATCTACGAAGCTTACATCTTTTCGGTAATCGCGATCATCCCAGGTATCGAACACCTCAAAAGATGGAACACTTACACTCCATCCGGAACCTACAGTTGGTAAGAATACACTTCTGACTCCAGTGATCGCTCCCATCCAGTCAGTACCCTGTCCGGCAGTTCCACCATAGTCTCGCTGGAAATCCACCATGAAGATATGCTCGGCCAGCCCCTCATTGTTGAAGCCATCATACAGCTCTGCGAAGTCTTCCATCAGTGCATATCCGAACTGATCTCTGTTGTCTATTACGAATTTTGCTTCGTCATACGCTTCCTGATCATTACCGAGTGTAAGATGAACTGATGCCAGGTATGCAGCCGCAGTACCAGCTGTAGCTCTTGACCGGGCTCCAGCCGGGGGCATATCCGGTAGATTCTGCTTGGCAAACTCCAGGTCTGCGATAATCTTCTGGTATACCTCAGCCTCTGGGGTCTTGGAAAGCTCCTTCACATCGTCAGGATTTGTAATCGCAAAGTCAATGTAGGGGATATCACCAAATAGTCTCACCAGGTGGTAATACACAAACGCTCTGATAAAAGAGGCTTCAGCTGCCAGTTGCGTTACTTCAGTGCTTTGAGGCACTAATTCAGAGCCTGCAATGGCGGTATTGGCAGTTCCAATGATCCGGTAGGCTTTAGGCCAAAAGGCTGTGACCATACCATTATTGGAATCCATGTTGAAATCATTGACCTGCTGTCTTCTACCAGGAGTATTTCTATCCCCGATATCACACATGTCACTTCTCAGTTGGAGACTTAAGACCAACTTACGCCCATAAAAGCCTTCGCTGGCAATATCTGCATAGGCTCCCATTACAGCAGACTCTACATCTTTAGCAGTTTTGAAGAATGCCTCTGGCGCTAATAGTCCTACAGGTTCTTCCGCCAGGTCTGTACATCCAAAGAGTGATAGCACAAACCCAAATACGATTGATTTATTGATATATCTTTTCATTGTTACGTCTTTTTGTTTGAGAAAATCACCTATTAAAAACCGATGTTTAGTCCAACAGTATAGGATTTAGCATTTGGGTAACTGGCATAATCCAGCCCCAGGTTCCTGTTCCCATTGGTATCCCCCGTAGATCTGTAGTTGACCTCCGGATCATACCCTTCGTAATCAGTGAAAGTGAGAATATTCTGAGCACTCATGTAAATCCTGAGCTTCCTGATATTGATGTTGTCCAAAACACTCTGAGGTAAGCTATATCCCAACGCCAGGTTTTTTAACCTGATAAAGCTTCCGTCCTGAATCCATCTGGAAGAAGATCGTCGACTCCTGCCACCATTGGCTTTTGGAATGTTGGTGTTGGTGTTCTCAGGTGTCCACCTGTCCAAAGCTGCAACCGTGGCATTATTTCTTCCAGCCAACAGGTCTAGCTCCATCAGGGTGTAGTTAAAAATATCATTACCCTGGGTAGCCTGGAAGAAGACATTCATATCAAATCCTTTCCAGCTGAAGTTGTTGTTAAAGCCCCAGATAAAATCAGGGTGAGGATTACCAATGATTGTCCGGTCATCATTATTCAATTGACCATCAGGCACTCCTGTCAGGTTTCCATCTGTGTCTCTCGTTCCGTCAATATCTCTGAATTTTTCTCCCCCGGCTTCCACTTCAAATCCACCTCCTGGAATAAAAGTGTCTCCTTGCTGGTATACACCGTCATAAATCCATCCATAGAAGGCACCTACTGGCTGTCCTTCTCTCAGTATCTGGGTATCCCCCAATCCTACCAGGTGGCCCGGACTGGAGCTATAAAGAATGTAGTTACCAGGATTGGCGTTTTCAGGTAAGGACAATATCTTGTTTCTGTTTAATGAGAAGTTCACATCCATATCCCACTTAAACTCACCTACAAGATTTCTAGAATTGATCGTAAGCTCAAAACCTTTGTTGCTTACCTTACCAATATTCTTTACCTGTGAGCCATATCCCGAATACTCAGGAAGTGGCAAACTGAATAACAGGTCACTGGTTTCCATGGAATAATAATCCATGATCACGTTAACCCGGTCTTCCAACAGGCCAATATCTACTCCCACGTCAAATTGCGCCGTAGTCTCCCAGCTCAGGTTTTCATTGGCTACCTGGTCTATCGTGATGGCATTTACAGGTGTACCATTCACAAGAGAGGTAACCCCCGATGCTGCCAATGACGCCAATGTAGCATATGGTGAGATTGCCCTGTTTCCAGTTAGTCCATAGCTCACTCTCCACTTCCAGTTGCTGATTGGGCTCACATTAGACATGAAGGACTCTTCTTTCATGTTCCACGCCACAGCGCCCGAAGGAAAGAATGCCCATTTATTGTTTTCACTGAACACGGATGAACCGTCATACCGAGCATTGAAAGTGATCAGGTATTTACTATTGAAACTATAATTAGCTCTTCCATACCATGAAGCAAGTTCCCATTCTGATAGTCCCGATCCGGGACGTTGAAATACAGATCCCGTACCCAGGTTCCAGTAAAGACCGGCATCTGTGGGGAAGCTTTGTGCACTCCCACTCCAGCTCTCACCTCTCGACTTTTGATATGAGTAACCACCCATGATATTTACATTGTGGTCTCCAAACTCCTTTGCATATGTCAGGTAGTTTTCACTTAGCAGCAAGGAACTTTTGTTGCCACTCACGCTTGCGCTACCACCTACTCCCGATCCACCTCTCAGGGTGGTTGGAGTGTACTGACCTGTCCTTCCATTATTGGAACTGGCTCCCAGAGTAGTTTTAAATGACAAACCATCCAGCAGTTTATATTCTGCATAGAAGTTACCCTGAAAACGATCAGTAGTATTTTCATTGACATATTGCGTGGCTACCGCATAAGCATTGTCGTGTGCATCACTTAGCCTGGCGATTGTAAAGTTGCCAAACTCATCTTTGATGGGCTGATCAGGCCCAAACTTAAAGGCAGATGCTACCACTCCAGAGTTGTTGGCTCCACCAGAACCTTCCTGGGTCTTGGATCCGTTTTGATCTGTTCTTCTCGAAAAGAGATTCAATCCGATCTTTAACCTGTCCGAAGCCTTTATATCAATGTTACTGGTAACAGAATATCGCTTGTAGCCAGAATTCAGAATGATCCCCTTTTGATCAAAGTAGGTACCAGAGATGTAATAGTTCACAGTTTCTGACCCTCCGGAAACACCGAGTTGATAATTTTGAATGCCTCCGGTCTGGAAAATCTCATCCTGCCAGTCTGTATTGCCATTTAGTGGAGTAAAACCCGGGTTTGTTTCCTGAATATACTCTGTGAATTGTTGCTTATTCAAAAGCTCCAACCTGTTGATCTCATTTTGAGCTGAATACGACATATTGAGATCCACGTTCAACTCACCTTTCTTACCTCTTTTTGTAGTCACCAGGATCACGCCATTGGCACCCCTGGAACCGTAGATGGCTGTGGCTGATGCGTCTTTGAGGACTTCAATTGACTCGATGTCTTCGGGTGGTGGCAAAGCCGCACCAACGAAGCCGTCGACAACGTAGATTGGATCGCTGCTGGCATTGATGGAGGTACCACCCCTGACTCTGACTTTGTAGCTTGAACCAGGCTCACCATTATTTGCGGTGATTTGTAGTCCGGCAGCCCTGCCTTGCAGTGCCTGAACAGCCCCCAGAGCAGGATAAGCAGCAATTTCTTCAGATCCAACAGAAGAAACCGAACCCGTAAGGTCGCTTTTCTTCACCGTGCCATAACCTACCACCACGATTTCATCGAGGGCTTTCAGGTCAGGAGCCAAATTAATATCTATGACACTTTGGCCATTAACAGGTATTTCTTTGGCTTCATAGCCTACAAAAGAGACAACCAAAATGGCTTCTTCACTCACATTCATAGAATACATTCCATCAATATCCGTGATAGTACCATTGGTAGTACCTTTTTCCTGGATGGTAGCTCCCGGAAGGGGGTCTCCTTTCTCATCGGTGATCTTTCCTGATATGGAAATATCATCAACGACCACCTGAACGGGTTTGCTGAATCGTTTTTTGTTGTTTTCGCTCACCAGAATGCTTTCGTTGATTCTTCTGAACTTTAGGTCTACCTGATCTGCGACCTCAAGCAGTACTTCCTCCAAACTTCGCTTATGCTGACTCAGACTCACCTTTGCCTTAGGGATGTCTGTGGAGTAATAGCTAAACTTGAAGTCAGTAGCATTCTCGATTGTCTCAAAGACCTGATAAACTGAAGCATTGGTAAAACCAATGTCGAGGTAGATATCTTTCATGCTTTGTCTTTGAGCATTTCCGCTGGTCGCGAAGACCATATTCATCTGTAGAATAAATACAAAAAGAAACAGCCGCGTACACATAATTAGTAGCCGTAAAAGTTTAATTTTCATAACTTTAGGGTGTTTTGTGGTTAATCAATTTTTATCACGAGACTCCAGGCTCCACTTCCTGAATGCGACTTTCCGAGGGTATCATTCCGGGTGGGGCCTTTTTTAATTCCTGTCTCAGGGAATAATTATTTATTCATATTCTCACAATTAAGGGTTGATACATTCTATGACAACTTCCTTGTTGTCCTGGGTAAATTTGATTTTACCTGAATAGCTCATCGCCATCAGGATATTGTCAAGACTCTCATTTTTAAATTCTCCTGAAAACCGTGGCATGCTGGTTGGAACATTTTTGAGGATGATGTTTGCGCCAAACCACCTTTCTAATGTCGTTACAACTTCTTTCAAGTCTGTATCCTCGAAATAAAGCACTCCATCTTTCCAATGGACCATCTTTCTGAGGTCAAAAGGTCCCTTTGATGTTACTTTTGTTGGCAGATGATAAATCAGCTGCTCTCCCGGGATTAAAATGGATTCCCAGGTATCTTTTACAGCTACGGTATCCAGATTGGCTACGCTGACTTTTCCTGTCACCAACGACACATAAACCCGTTCAGCATTTGGAAATGCCCTGACATCGAAGGAAGTGCCAAGCGCTGTAGTCACCACTCCACCGGCAATTACCTTAAATGGCTTTTCAATAATCTTTTTCACTTCAAAAAACGCCTCACCTGTAAGGTGAACCACACGATCATGGGAATTAAAATCCGTGGTATATTCGATGCTACTTCCTGAATTGAGCGAGACGGTAGAACCATCAGGTAGGTGGATCCTTGATTTCTGACCATTGGGGTTTACTTTCCTGATGGTCTCAATAACTGGAGCTTCTACAACAGATTCCTCAGTGTTAAAGTCTGCAATGAAGAAATAAGAAACTATCAGCAGAGCAATCGAAGCTGCCACTCCATAAGCCCACACTGGCAATGACCTTTGCCTGGAGCTGGTTGATGAAATCTGATGTTGTAGTTTTTTATACAACTCATCAGACTTTGGATGCTCAACCGTAATCCGGGTCTTTTCCCAGCTTTCTTTCATCAGGATATACTGCTGACGGTTGGATTCTGATTCTGAAATCCAGATCTCCAGCAACTCCTGATCACCTTCTTTTGGTTGACGTGTTAAAATCCTGCCAATGATGTCTTCGATAGGTTCCCGATCCATAAGTCTAAGATGTTCCTATGATCAAGGACGCAACTTTTTACCAAAACCCTACCTGACAGATACAAAAAATTAAAAAAATGTAAAACTAAGGATGGTAAGAAGGCTGATAATGACATTTTTATAATCCAGGTCTGAGCAGCTCAGATAGCTGGACAAATCTTTTCTAATACGTTTAAATGCCAGCCCCATATGCTTTTCAACAGATTTTACTGAGAGGTCAAGCACCCTAGCTACTTCTTTGTAGCTCAGGTTATCTTCTTTGACCATCCGGTAAACAAGGCCACTCTTTTCCGGTAGATTTTTGATGCTATCTTCCAACTCCTTTAGCAATTCCTTACTCAAAAAAGAGTGCTCGGCGTCCTGGACCTGAAGTTTTAGATTGAGCTCTACCTGGTTGATAGACATGAGGGCCAGGTCTTTCTTGTTGTCACGCAGATAAGTCAAAGTTTCGTTCTTGGTAGCAATGTAGAGATAGGAATCGAGCTGCTTGATCGCACTCAACTTATTACGCTTTTTCCATATTTTGATAAAGACATCATTGGTGACTTCTTCTGCAACCTGATCGGATTTGCTGTAATACCTGGCCAACTCAAATAGTTTTCCATGGTACAGATCAAAAAGCTCTCGAAAAGCTTGCTGATCACCTGAGGCTATTTTCTTTAGGAGTTTCGAATCAACCATTATATCCTAAATATAACAGAATTTTTAGAGGGATGACAAAATACCAATTTAATAAACCCTGATTATTATCATTTTCCTATTTTCTATCTCATGATTGGCCAATTCCAATTCACCAGGTCATCACTCCAGGCTATTCCGATAGACGCATTGCGATCAAAATCACCTTCCTCTTCCGTCAGTGGGCCTGAACCATGGAAAAACATCAGGTATTTTTGAATGCCTTTGACCTGCCTAAGGTCCACGACCGTGGCAGCAGTCAACCTTCCTTTGGCCCAGTCCCAGTCTTTTTGGCCTAGTGTAATGATTGATCCCCAGTCCTCCCAATGCTTCAAATCTTCTGATTTTTTAATCCCAATACCATTTTTAGGAGAGTGAATCATCCAATAGCTGTCTTCCTGAACCAAAACCGTGACATTTTCTCCTGCTTCTGTCCTCCCGAAGTAGGTCCAATCCTTCAGGTCATATGAGTAGGACATGCTGGCACCATTTTGTTTATAAAAGCACCACCATTTATCAGGATCATCTTTGTCTTGTAATAAATAAGGATCAATCATCCTTCCCATCTCTTCTTTGGGCACTTCATTCCCTTTTACCTTCAACAGCTCCGGAGTTGACCACTCAACCAGATCACTGCTTCGCATGATAAACACCCTGGCATCCTGGTTGCCGTATCGGGTGGGTTCAGAAATGTTATGACCTGGTCGTGGGTAGGTTTGAAGACAAAGGATCCACTCATCACCATACCTGATCACATTTCCCGGGCTGCAATAGTTAAGATTCTGATCCCGGGAAGTGATCTTTATGGGTTCTTCCCAGTCTATGAGATTGTCGGATTTTGAATATGTAGTGTATGAAAACACGCTACCATCCGCCTCTATCTCCACCAAAGTGAAATACATGTAAATCGACCCCTCATGATATAATACAGCCGGATCTCGATAGGCAGTTAAGGAATCGCCTTTGAAAATGATCGGAGACGATAATTCTGATAAATCATACCCAGCTTTTTGGCCACAGGATACCAACTCCAGGAAAATGATCGAAAACCATAAATGGTAAACCTTCATCCTAAAGCTTCCTTCCTGCCAGTTTTTCATTCAGAATATCAGGTACAGGAGCTGCTGTGTCATCAGTCCACTTGTCAATTGCTTGCAGCATGTCCTGGACCAGTTCCTGATTTTCGGAAGCAACATTTTGAGTTTCTCCCAGGTCTTCTTTCAGATTGAAAAGCTCGTAAGTCTCGTATTCATAGTAATAAATCAACTTCCATTGACCTCGCAACAAAGAAGTTGAAGGCACTGCTCTCCAGAATTTCTGTTCAGTGGGATATACAGGCAAAACCTGTTCTTTCTTTCCTGAACCCTCAAGATATAGGGGAAAATGAAAAAAGAGGTCTCTGTCCCGTTCTGGCCGCTCCCCTTTCATAATGCCCAGAAAGGATGTGCCATCAACTGGTTGCGAGGTCGGTAGTGACGCACCAGACAGCTGTGCAAAGGTTGGCATCAGGTCAATACCCATGGCAGAATAATCTGTTTGAGTTCCTGCTTTCACTACTTCCGGCCACCGCACACAAAAAGGAACTCGAATGCCTCCTTCGTAAAAAGTGCCTTTACCGGCTCTGAGCGGGGCATTATTCGTAAGTCTGGCCAGACCACCATTATCCGACGTAAAGATCACCAGCGTATTCTCATCTATGCCAAGCTCTTTCAGCTTATTCATTACCCTACCCACGCTGAGATCCACTTGCTCCACTTCTGCTGCGTATGTGGGCACATAGCCCTCACCTTCAAAATCTTTTAATTTTTCCTGATAGTATTCGATCCGATCCTTTGTGGCCGACATCGGGGTATGGACTTCCCAATGTGCGAGATAGACAAAGAAGGGCTGCTCCCGATGTTTCTCAATAAAAGTAATGGCTGCATCAGTCAGTCTTTGAGCAACAGCTGTGTCCTTATAATACCGTCCCTCTTCTCCATCTATANTTGAAATTTCTCCAAAAACTCCGGACGAGGAAAGGGAGTCAAACCCCTGGTTGTCATCACCAATATGCCACTTACCCAATCTGGCACTGATATATCCTTTTTGTTTTAAAAGCTCTGCCAGGGACATAAATTCAGGAGCTACGTGGTTGTTGTTTACCTGGAAGGTATTGTAGGTGCTGTCCTCTCCCCTGGTTGGCACCTTGAATCGCATCTTGTCTACATTACCCCTGGCGATACCATTGGGTAGATACACGTGATGTCTGGGTGAATACATCCCTGTCAGGATACAGGCTCTTGACGGAGCACAATTGGCTGCAGAAGGATAAAACCTGTCAAAGATCATCCCCTCGGATGCCAGCTGATCAATATTGGGTGTTTCATAGTATGTCTGACCATTGTAGCCTACATCCTTCCAACCCAGATCGTCGGCAATGATAAACACAATGTTGGGTGGAACTTCCTCTTGCTCCTCAGGTGAACAAGACAACAGCATGACGCTACCAATTAGAATAGTTAGAGCAAATCGAAACAGAGAAAAAATCATTGGTTCAATAAAAACGAGGTATCATTTAGATGAAAGGGTACATCTGTCTCCTTTTTCTGCAACAATTCCTCGAAATTCCTCCTCAGTGAGCGTTCTTCTTCGCTCAGGCTTTTGAGTGGTTGTTCTTCCAAAGGATCTACTGATGTCCTGAGGAATCTGCCATCCTGATAAAGTTTGTATTCTTCATTCATCACCCACCGATTGTGGCCCCTGTTTCCCCATCTGGGAGAGTAATGAATGAATACCTGATCTTTCGTCTCATCAGCTGTTCCTGATAGAATAGAAAGGAAACTTTGACCGTCAGTGAAGAAGGTGGAAGGGTCAATATTGGCAATATCCGTCAGGGTTGGCAGAAAGTCCGCAAAATCGATCATCCCATCAAACACCTTTGACTGTTTGATCTTGTCTGGCCATGTAGCTATAAAAGGTACGTGATTTCCTGTGTTGATGGTTTTTCCTTTAGCTCCCCAAACAGTGCCTCCCACAATATCACTCTTCACACTCACATGTGTGCCATTGTCGGCCGTAAACATGAGCAGTGTGTTTTCCCAGACTCCTTTCTCTTTTAGCTTGGCTTCAATCTGCCCGATCAGTTTATCGGTATAAGCCATCATATCAGCAAAATAAGCGGTGTCTTTCTCATATCTTCTGGAAGGGTCTGCCCATTCCGGGGAATCAGGTGTAGGCACAAACGGGTCGTGGACCAGGGCCATTGGGTAATAGACAAAGAATGGATTTTCAGCATTCCGATCTATAAAGTCATTGATGTAATCTGTAAAGATCTGGGGACCGTAGGCATCCGGATCGCGGGGAAGATCTTTACCATTTTGAGTGATCAAAGGATTGGCAAAACGCTCACCATCCTTTTTTGGATGATGAAGCTGCCACAAGCAATATTCATCAAAGCCAAACTGATAAGGGCGTTCCAAATCCTGGTTATTCGGATTATCTCTGTTCAATCCATTCAATTGCCATTTGCCCGCGATGCATGTTTTATACCCTGCATCTTTCAGCAGGTTTCCAAAGGTGATTTCTTTTGGGTTCAGGTAACCAAAATCTTCATAATTGCGAAAGTTGTGTTTACCCGTCATGATCTTGACCCGGGAGGGTGTACAAAGTGGCTGTGAGTAGCAATTGGTAAAACGGATACCTTGTGAAGCTAATCGGTCCAGGTTGGGTGTAGAATATTCCGTGCTACCATTGACGCCGAGGCATTCATAGCCCATATCATCAGCCATGATCAGGATGATATTCGGACGATCATTTGACGTTTCTTGCAAGGATTCCTGCTTGCATTGAGCAAACAAAAGAACAATGATGAGGTAGGTTGCAATTCGAATCATGCTCCGAATATATGGATCTTTGAGGAAATAATTTAATAAGGGTCAATTCCAGCCGACCTTCAGTCCGGTCTTCGCTATCTTTGATTTAGTCAATTAAATTATTTAGCATGTCAAACACGGATCTCATCATTGAAGAAAGACCCAGGGACATTGGGGATTTTTTAGTCGGGCGGTTCCTTCCTTTCCGTAAGAAGCGGATGNTGGGCCCATTTATCTTCGTAGACCACATGGGTCCTGCAACCATCAAACCGGGCAGTTATATGGACATTGGTCAGCACCCGCACATCGGGCTGTCCACGCTTACCTATCTTTTTGAAGGCGAGGTCATGCATCGTGACACATTGGGTACACACCAGCGAGTGACAGCCGGCTCGGTTGGCTGGATGACTGCTGGTCGTGGCATTGTCCATACCGAACGAACCCCTCAGGATCTGAGAGATGGCGGGACTTATTCCATGCACGGGTTTCAGATCTGGGTGGCATTACCTAAACATCTGGAAAAAATGGATCCGCAATTTTCCTATGTCAAATCAGAAGACATACCCTCCTGGAATGAAAATGGCGTTTCATTCCGGCTGTTAGCAGGAAAGGGGTTTGGCAGAATATCCCCGGTACCTGTCTATTCAGATCTGTTTCTGTTGGAAATCGATGTTTCCCGGGACAGTGAATTTGACATCAAAGACAATTTGAAGGGCGAGATCGGAATCTGTGTGGTTGAAGGAGCCATTAATGCCTGTGGTCAGGTAGTGGAAAAAGGATCTCTACTGGTTTCCAAACAAGAAGATGCCTGCAAACTAAAGGTGAATGAAAATACCAAGCTGCTCATATTTGGTGGTCAGCCATTCGAGGAAGAACGATTCATTGACTGGAACTTCGTGGCATCTGACAAGGAAACCTTACTGGCAGCCAAAAAAGCCTGGCAGGACCAAAAGTTTGAGATGGTGCCCGGGGAAACCGGCTATATCCCGCTGCCTGTACCTGTGTAGATTAGGACTCAGTCTCCCTCATGCTGCATGAAGTCTGGAAACCCTGTTTCAGTCCATCTGACTGGTCTTGCTCTGGTAGCCCGGTTTGGATCTTCCAGTTCAAATCCTTCGATTTCCTTATAATCACGTGCATGATATATCATGACTATGGTTTCGCCATCTTCTGCCACTGTGAAGGAGTTGTGTCCCGGCCCAAACCTATTCACTTCATCATTTGAGTAAAATACAGGACCTGGGGATTTATGCCAGTTTTCAGGATTTAATAAGTCCGCATTTTCATCGATCCAGAGCAACCCCACACAATAGTTGTGATTAGTGGCGCTGGCGGAATAGGTAACGAATATCCTTCCATTCCTCCTGATCACTGCCGGTCCTTCATTCACATTGTATTTGATCCTTTCCCAACTAAACTTTGGTTTTGTAATGATCACTTCAGGACCCGTAAGCGTGGTTGGACTCGACATTTCCGACATTACCAGGGCCGTTCCGCTATCATTATCCGGTACATCCTGTGCCCAGATCAGATATCGCTTTCCCTTGTGCTCAAATGAAGTAGCATCCAGTGAAAATGATTCCGTTTTGGTTTTGATCTGACCTTCTTCTTTCCAGGTCCCTTTCATTGGATCCGCGGAGTCATTGGACAAAGCCCACATCCTGATCTTCCAGATGTCATCGGCCTCACTCGCAGCGAAGTAGATATACCACTTTCCATCCACAAGATGTAGTTCCGGGGCCCAGATGTGATGACTCATGGGTCCTTCCTTGTGTTTGGTCCAGATCACTTTTTCATCGGCATCTTTGATACCATTGATGGTATTCGCCTTTCTTAAAATTATCCGGTCATATTCAGGAGCTGTGGCGATAAAGTAGTAGGTGCCATCAGCGGTCTTATACACCCAGGGGTCTGCACGTTGTTCTGCTATGGGGTTGTTATACTCAGGTTGAGAAAACCCATATAGCCCGGTCAGTAGAAACCAAAAAATAAAAGAAAACCTCATCATACTGATATCATGTGCCATTAAAACTGATCATCACCCAGGCCACGATGGCCACTACGATGATACTCAGGACGATATCTTTCCAGGAGTAGCTGTTCTTATTGGCTGCCTTGTCTTCTGCTGAAATCGTACTGTAAGTCAAACCTGCCAGTTGCTCATTCGATTGTGGTTTTGTAGCAAAGCTTACACCCAGCACCAATACCACACAGAATAAGAAAAACCACGCTCCGAAAGTCAGGAAGTTGACGGTACCTATGGTATGAAAAAGACTGCCAGGTGTTAGGTTAGGCGCTGCCAGCTCCAGTATGATCCGCAGGGCACCAATCAATGAACCCACCACGAGTGTGACATAGGCTCCATGCTGGTTGATACGCTTATAGAAGATCCCCAGAAGGAATACTGCTGCGATCGGAGGTGAGATATAAGCCTGAACTTTTTGAAGGTATTCATACAATACTCCTGAAATATTCTGCATGATCGGGATCCAGAAAATTCCCAGAACCACCACAATACCTGTGGCAATTCTTCCAATATTCACCAGTTTCTTTTCAGGTGTATCGGGTCTGAGTTTCTTATAAATGTCCACTGTAAAGAGTGTGCTACAAGAATTGAATACTGATGCCAGTGAGCTCATCAATGCAGCCAGTAGCCCGGCCGCAACTAATCCACGCAGTCCGGAAGGCAACAGGTTACTCATCAACACAGGAAAAGCCTGATCCGGGGTATCCCATTGGAGTTCTCCCTTCATCTTCAGTGTCAGTGCTATCACACCCGGAATCAGGAATAAGAAAACAGGCATCAATTTTAGCATAGATCCCCAAATAGCTCCTCTTCTACCCTCTTTCAGGTTTTTCGCGGTAAGCGTCCTTTGTACAATGTACTGATCCGTACACCAATACCAGATCCCAACGATGGTACTGGTGATCACCAGTGATGGCCATGGGAAATCAGGATCCGAGGGTGGTCTCCACATGTTGAAATACTCCGGACCAAGGGTAGCCTTCATTTCGGACCAGCCACCCACGGCATCCAGCCCAATGAAAGTCAGTACTGCTGCACCCAAAACCAAAACCACTGCCTGGAGAGCCTCGGTATATACCACTGCACGCATACCTCCCAGAACTGTATAGATTCCTGTCAACACGACAGTTGCCAGGGCACCCACCCAAAAATTGATCCCCAGTAGCGCCGAAACCACCACTCCACCGGCATAGATGGTCACCGACACTTTGGTAAGTACATAGGCAATCAGGGAAACGAGTGAAAGAAACCATCTGGATTTGGCACTGAATCTTCGCTCCAGGAACTCAGGCATGGTAAAGACTCCGCTCCTGGCATAGAAAGGCAAAAAGACCCAACCCAAAATCAAGACGATCCATGCGTGGAGTTCATAGATGAGTAACGGCATTTTGTCTCCTGCACCAGACCCTGCCAGACCCACCACATGCTCCGAACCAATGTTGGATGCAAAAATGGAAGCACCTACGACAAACCAACCCACATTACGGCCAGCTAAAAAGTAGTCCTCCGTGTTTTCATTTTTCTTCAGGATCACCCAGAGGGCAATGCCAAAAAGAACCAGGAAATAGATGGATATAAAAATCCAATCCAGTGCATCAAGACTTTTCATATTAGGTTATGTTGAGGGTTGGTTGTTGTCTTTAATTCTTAAAAATGGTGATAATAAATCTCATTCCAGCGTATCTGATCCTTAAAATTTCGGATTGAGGTGTCTTTGTCAATCACCAGCAATTCAATATCCATCATCTCAGCCAGGTCTTCGAAATACTGGGTATTCAAAGCCTTGCTGAAAACCGTATGGTGTGCACCTCCTGCCAGGATCCAGGCATGAGCTGCCGTCTCCATATCAGGATAGCAATCCCACAATACCCTGGCTACCGGCAATTTAGGAAGGTCTTTCTCAGGCTTTATGGCTTTCACTTCATTCACGATCATCCTGAATCGGTTACCCATATCTACCAGGGAAACATTGATGGCTTCACCTCCATCCACATTGAATACCAGCCGGGCCGGATCCTCCTTGCCTCCAATGCCTAATGGATGGACTTCGCACCTTGGCTTTCCTGAAGCAATACTTGGGCAGATCTCCAGCATATGAGAGCCTAAAACCAACGATCGCTCTTCTCCGAAATGATAGGTATAATCCTCCATAAATGAAGTACCACCAGCCAGCCCCTGCTCCATCACTTTGGATGCATGTAGCAAAGCTGCAGTCTTCCAATCTCCTTCGGCTCCAAAGCCATAGCCTGCTGCCATCATGCGTTGAGAAGCTATACCTGGCAATTGTTTCATTCCATGCAGGTCTTCGAAGGTATTGGTATAAGCCCCAAAACCCCCATCTTCTAAAAAGGATTTAAGTCCCAGCTCAATTTTCGCAGCATCTTTTAGAGCATGGCTTTTGAGCACAGTATCAGCAACCTGATATGAATCCCGGTATTCGCTGATCAGTTGATCCACTTCATTGTCTTTAACTGCATTGATGAACTGTACCAGATCTCCAACTCCATAGGTGTTGACACTAAATCCAAATTTCATTTGCGCTTCCACCTTATCACCTTCCGTGACGGCTACTTCCCGCATGTTATCCCCGATACGGGCTACTTTGGTTTGCCGGAGTACATGCCATCCGGCAGCTGCCCGTGACCAGGTACCAAGGGCTTTCCTCACTTTTTCTTCCTTCCAGTGGCCAACGATCACTTTCCTTTGCTTTCGCAACCTACTGACCATAAATCCAAACTCCCGATCTCCATGGGCAGACTGATTTTCATTCATGAAATCCATGTCGATCTTGTCCCAGGGAATTCCCTGGTTGTACTGGGTATGCAAATGCACCAGGGGCTTTCTAAAAGCATTGAGTCCTCGTATCCACATCTTGGCTGGTGAGAAGGTATGCATCCAGGCAATGACTCCAACACAGGATTTGGAGGTGTTGGCTTCTTCCAGGGTCGCATAAACCTCATCTGGTGACTTCACCACCGTTTTGTACTTTACCCTGACTGGAATGGATGAGCTCTCATCAAGCGCTTTAGCAATCTCTTCCGAATGCTTGGCAACATTTTTCAGGATTTCGTCACCGTATAGGTCCTGGCTCCCGGTGATAAACCAGACTTCATAAGTATTTAAAGGCTTTATCATAATCAGCTTTGACCATAGTAAGCATCCTTACCATGTTTTCTTTCATAATGTTTTTTAATGAGTGCCTCCTTAAGACGGGGGGCATCCGGGTTGATTTGAAGGGTGAGAAATGCCATCCTGGCCACTTCTTCAAGCACTTTACTGTTGTACACAGCTTTGGCCGCATCTTTCGCCCAGGTGAAGGGACCGTGATTGCCCAAAAGTACCATCTCTACTTCTTTATAGTCCAGACCTTTATCACTGAAGCAATCGATGATCTGCTGACCGGTCATGTGCTCATAATCCCCCTGAATGTGTTCATCCTTCATGGGCGGAGCGCAAGGAATGTCCTCCGTCAGATGGTCAGCATGGGTAGTCCCGAAGATCGGAATGTCCTTTTGCGCCTGGGCCCAGGCTACTGAATAGGTAGCGTGTGTATGTGCGATACCCCCGATCCCTTCCCATTGATTGTATAAAAAAGCATGTGTCTTCGTATCCGAGGAAGGTCTCATCTTACCTTCCACAACCTTATTTTCAAGATCCAGAATCACGATATCTAATGGTTTCAGCACCTCATAAGGCACGCCACTGGGCTTGATGGCAAAAACACCATGACTTTTGTCAAAAGCACTGACATTACCAAACGTGTATATCACCAGCCCCAGGGCATTCAACTGCATATTGGCTTCGTAGCACTCCTCTTTCAGTTCCTTATATGACATCTCAATTTGTATTTATCTTTTGCTCCACAAAATCTCCCAGTGCGACATATTTTTGATAGATCTGCTGGTATACCTCCACGTTTTCCGCTTTTGGATGATAAGTCTTCTCAAATCCATTCCCCATGGCTTTCACGGCTGCACCCATATCTGGGTGTATTCCAGAAGCCACTGCCGCATACATCGCCGCACCTAAAGCAGGTGCCTGCTCCGAGACCGCAACCTTGATGGGCATATTCAGCACATCGGCCAGGGTCTGCATGATGAAAGAGGACTTCTTGGCTACTCCACCTATACCAACTACAGTCTTGATCTCCACACCCTCCTCAATGAATCGATCTACGATTTTCTTAGAGCCGAAGCAAATGGCCTCCACTAGTGACCTAAACAATTGAGGGGTGTCGGTACCCAGGCTCAGGTTGACAATGGCAGCTTTGAGCTGCTGATTGGCATCCGGTGTGCGACGGCCATTGATCCAGTCAAGCGCAATAGGTGACCCCTCTGTGATGGGAGTCCTCTCAGCCTGTTGAGAAAGTGAAACGATCATATCCTCTTTGATCTTTTCCAGCTCTTCGGCAGACATCGTACCTTTTAGATAATTGTCGAGTGGCCAGGAAATCAGGTTTTTGAACCAAGCCAGGACATCCCCAAAAGCCGATTGCCCCGCTTCCAGGCCAATCATACCTGGTAGCACAGATCCATCCACCTGTCCGCAGATCCCTTTAACAGTTCGGTCACCCACTATATCCTGGGAAGAAACAATGATGTCACACGTTGAAGTACCCATAACCCGTACCAGGGTATTTTCCTCCACCTCCGCGCCAACAGCTCCTGCATGTGCATCGAATGTTCCTACGGCTACCACCACGTCCTGACTTAATCCCAGCTTACCTGCCCATATAGCTGACAAACTGCCTGCTGGAAGGTTTGAGGTGTAGGTATCGAAATACAGATTTCGTTTGACGTCCACCAGATAGGGATCAAGTTTAGCCAGGAACTCGTCGGCAGGTAATCCACCCCAGGACTCGTGCCACATGGCCTTATGACCAGCAGCACACCTGGACCTTCTGAAATCTTTCAGGTTTTCACTTCCAG
>JAHCMM010000163.1 GCA_019192515.1 Cyclobacteriaceae bacterium SS2 | reverse complement strand
CCCTGGTCACTCCTTTCTTATCATTGTAGGCATTTAGTATGATACTGGGATCTTTTTTCAGGTCAAAACCAATCATCATCAGGTCATGAGAGTTCAGGTTCTTTCTTACATCCTTCAGAAATGAAACAGCCAGATCTTGTGAGAAATTGCCAATGTTTGAACCAAGAAAGAACACAACATTACGCTGATGATTCTCTATCTTGATGTCATGTAAAATCTTGAAATAATCACCGGCTAAGGGCTCAATCCTAACCTCCGGTAGTTGAGACCTCACCCTGGTCTCCAGGATGTTGAGCACATTGGAGGATATGTCTATCGGGCAAAAGGTAAAATCAACTATATTGCGGCTGAAATACTCTAATAAAACCATCGTTTTTGCTCCATCTCCTGCTCCCAGTTCAATTAACCTAAACGGTTGATTATCTGTTAGCAGCTCTCTAATCCTTTTCTTCTGATTCCTGAAAATAGAAAACTCCGCACGGGTGAGATAGTATTCATCCAGCTCCATGATCTTCCTGAAAAGTTCATCCCCATGCTTATCATAGAAATACTTGGATGAAAGAAACTTGGGTTTTGAGGTGAGTCCTTCCCGGACATCATGACCAAATTGAGACACGCTGATTTCGATTGTTGAGTTAATTGGCTATTTATACCTTGCAAGTCTAATACCGCTAAACATCCATTGCAGATGCGGGTGAAAAAAATTTCGATAGGTATGTCTTATATGTGACCTTGAGGTGCCATATGATCCTCCCCTCAGCACCATCTGATTGATCATAAACTTTCCATTGTATTCTCCAAGGGCACCCTCATCTGGCTTGAAATATGGGTATGGTCGGTATGGGCTGGATGTCCATTCCCATAAATTCCCAAAGAAATCATACCCCTGCCCCACTCTTTCACCAAAAAGACCATCCTCCACAAAATTTGAATATTCAGGGATATCGGGTTCCGTCAATCTTGCAGCTACTTCCCATTCAAACTCCGTAGGAAGCCTATACCCTTTCCAGGTCGCAAAAGCCTCTGCCTCATAATATGAGATATGTGCCACCGGAAGATCTTTATCCAGTGGCTGGAGTCCATGTAACGTATAATGATGCCAGGCATCATCTTCCCTGATCCAGTACAAAGGGGCTTTCCGTTGTTCTCTGTTCACCCAATCCCATCCTTCGGATAGCCAGTATTGATGTGAAGTATACCCACCGTCCTGCATAAATTCCAGGTACTCCCCATTGGTGACGAGTTGATTGGCGATTTCCATATCGTGCAAATACACTTTATGAATACCCGTCTCATTGTCGTAACAAAAGGACTCACCTTGATGTCCTATCTCATAGATGCCTTCAGACACCTCAATCCAACCCGCTGCACCAACAGAGCTTGTTGGTTTGGTTTTCACATCGGTGTACGCCGGAAACAAGGGATTATGCCCTAGAATGTATTTGATGTCATAAAGCAGCAACTCCTGATGCTGCTGTTCATGATTGAGACCTACTTCCAGGATATACTTTTCTCTATCCGATAGCTGGTGGTTTACCAGGTATTCTATGCAGGCCTGATCGACATAGTTTCGGTATTCTAAAACCTCATCTACAGTAGGTCTTGTCAACGCACCTCTTTCGGATCTAACCCATCGCTCACCAGCCGCGATATAATAGCTATTAAACAGCAATGCATAATCCTTGTTAAATGGCTTAAAATCCTTACTAAAAGGTGATAAGAGAAAAGTTTCGAAAAACCAGGTGGTATGTGCCAGATGCCACTTGGGAGGACTAACATCCATGGTGGGTTGAACCACATAATCTTCCTTTTCCAGTGGTTTACACAGCTTTAAGGAAAAATCGCGAATAGATCTGAATCTTTCTACCAGGAGCTCCTGGTTGGTAATTGTTGGTAGCGCCATTGGGTGTTGATTACTAAGTGGCAACGCGTTCGGAAGCCATTTTGTTCAAATCCCTAATCTACTTATTCTATTTCAATCGTGATTTGTCGCCTGCCCGGCACTAAAAAGCTGGCATCTTCAAATGAAGGAGGACCAAATGTCCCCCTGGCAATAGAAAAGCCATATGGCTCTTTGGGTATCCCTAAAAAATTGGTATTCAACTCCCCATCACCATTCAAATCATGGTATACACTTACCGCATATTTCCCTCCAGGCAATTCTACATCAAGCATGAGGGAATCAGATTGGGATACCGGGATCTTCTTAAACAGGTAAGCCTCATCCCCTAAAAATGTATGATCAGGTTGATAGATAGCAATCATCATAGCGCCCTGAATTTTATCTACCCCCTGGATAATGATCCTGAAGTCATGGTTTGATTGCAGGGAGGACATAAAAAAAAAGAAGGAAATGATCACTACTTTAACCATTTCCTTCTCTTTTAAATAACATTATATCTTAAGAAATCAGGCAGCTACCTTTTTAGCCTTCTCTTCTTTTTTAGCTTTTTCTTCTTTTCTAATGGCTTTCAGATCAACCTGCTTCTGCTGTACAATGCTGATAACGCCAATTTTGTTGAGCACCTTGATCACCTGGTAGGTAGGATCAATTTCATGCCATCTGATTCCACCAAAGTTGGCTCTTGAACCATACTTGTGGTGATTGTTGTGATAGCTTTCTCCCATCATCAGGAAGTCAACAGGCAAAAAGTTTTTAGAAGTATCTCCTACTTCAAAGTTTCTGTAGCCATACACGTGAGCAAACCAGTTGATGATCGCACCGTGAACTGGAGATAGCATCCATTGAACTGGCAGCAATAACCACAACCACCAGGCATCTACAAACTGCCAGTAAACAAAGAAATATACAGCACCCCAGGCTACCCTTGATACCCATGATCGGGCGATTCTATCAAACGCATGCCATTTAGGTACACCATCTGTAAATCTTTTATCGACCTCTACCTGCCTATTTGTAATAGCTGAATAGATCGTCTTGGTCTTCCACATCATTTTAAACATGTTATCATCATACTTTGGTGAATGTGGATCGTCCTCGGTATCAGCAAAAGCATGGTGCATTCTGTGCATCACTCCGTAGCCATAAGGGCTTAGGTAGTTTGACCCCTGGAATATCCAGGTTAGTACAAAGAATACTTTTTCAGTGAATTTACTCATCGTAAAAGCACCGTGAGCCGCATACCTATGCAGGAAAAATGTTTGAAAAAACAAAGATAAATACCAATGGGCAATGAAAAACGGGATTATAACTTCCATTCAGTTTATTTTAAAAAATTACTTATAGTTCAACTTCAACATAAGGGAATTCACCCTTTGTTAACTATAAAGACAAAGTCGTTTCGGATTTGTGACAGAAATGTGAAAAAAAATANAAAAATATTTATTCCGCCGGACCGCGTTCGANGATATGATCCATCAATTCATCGAAATCTCCCTTCTGAGAGGCTTTATTGATGGCTTCAAAATATTTCTCTACATCAAAAGACAAGGTAAATCTTTCTGATTCCTTTGATAGTTTCTCTTTTGCTCGACAAACTAATTGCCGGCAATGATCCTTTTTCTTGTTAAAGATCTCCTGAAGCTCATCATATTCAAATCCGAAGCCTTCGCGAAGCAAAAACAGACCACGCTCCAGAGGACCGAGCTTTTTGTGGAGTACATTCAAAGCCGTTGTCACCTCTTCTTTCAGGTCAAGGTGTGAGAAATCAATCTTTTCAAACATATCAGGCAACTTTACAGATTCCAGATAATCCTTCTTTTTCTGCTTAGTGGCTTTGATATGATTGAGACTGATATTGGTCACAGATTTAATCAGGTATGCTTTGATATTCTCAATCTTGGAATAGTCAGTGCTCAGAAACTTCAAAAAAGTATCCTGAACAATGTCTTCAGCATCATGTATAGACCCAACAATCCTCACTGCAATGGAGTGCAAAACTGGTTGATACAATGCTATGGTAGCAGAATGATTCAATCTATGTAGCTTTTAAGTCTGCAAAAATAACAAGTTATACTCATTTTGCCATAAACATAAGTCAGTCATTAAAAATTCCGAAAAATTATTTCCAGGATTCTGGAAAAATGGTAAAATCTATCCCCCAGACTATAGGCAGCATGAGATATAAATAAATGGATACAAGAAGGATAGAAAGAAAATTCATGATCAACCCTTTTCTAAACATATCCGATACCTGAAGATATCCGGATCCAAATACCACTGCATTGGGCGGAGTAGCCACCGGGAGCATAAATGCACAGGACGCTGCAATGGTAGCCCCAATCATGAGCAGGAAAGGATGTACATCCAATGATAAAGCAGTAGGGGCTAAAGCAGGCAATAACATGGCCGTGGTAGCCAGGTTGGAGGTGATCTCCGTCAGGAAATTAACCATCATCACGATCAGGATCAGGATCAAAAAGATGGATAACCCATCAAGTCCCGTCATTCTATTGCCTATCCACTCAGCCAGTCCGCTATCCTGAAATCCTGAGGCAATGGCCATTCCTCCACCAAATAGCAAAATAATCCCCCAGGGGATCTTGACCGCCTGCTCCCAGTTGAGAATAAACTCGTCTTTTTTGGCTGGAATTAAAAAAAGCGTTAAGGCTCCTGTTATACCAATGATGGTATCGTCCACCTGAGGCAAGAATGGCTCTAGCAAAAAAGGTCTTGAGATCCAACACAGCCCGGTCAGCGAAAAGACTGTCAACACAATCTTTTCCTCTCTGGATATCTTTCCCAAAGCTTCCAATTGCCGTGTGATCTCCTCATTAGTCCCTTCCAACCCCTTCTCGTTTAGCTTATAGGCAAATGAGGTCAGATATTTCCAGCATATAAAGAGAATAACCACACTCAAAGGAAATATTAGGATAAACCAGGACACAAAGCTGATCTCATAATCGTAAAAACGCTCTACAGCTCCGGCAAGCACCAGGTTTGGTGGCGTCCCTATCAAAGTTGAAATACCTCCAATCGAGGCACTATACGCTATACCCAGCATAAGTGCCTTACTAAATAAGGTAAGCTTGCCTTTGTCTATGATTTCACTGAATTGCACCACAATGGCCATCCCAATTGGAAGCATCATCACCGTGGTGGCTGTATTACTGATCCACATCGACAAAAAAGCAGTAGCTATCATAAAGCCGAGTATCATCCTGTCCGGACTGGTTCCAATGATCCTGATCACATTCAAAGCGATCCTCCGATGCAAATTCCACTTTTCGATGGCCACTGCCAGCATGAACCCACCGATGTAGAGAAACACAAACCGATGGCCATAGGAAGCTGTAGTCTGAGAAATACCAAGCCCTTGTGTGAGTGGGAATAAAACAATGGGTAACAAAGATGTGGCAGCAATAGGTATGGCCTCAGTGACCCACCATACCGCTATCCAACCCGTGGAAGCTAGTACCGCCAATGCCTCCTCAGACATTCCCGGATATGGTCCTGTGAGGTAAATGACCAGGAAAAAAAGAGGCCCTAAAATAAGTTTGAATAGACGGAGCTGCATGACAGAAAACGCTAATATATACAAATGACAGGTCTTAAAAATGAATAAGAGCTTCTTTATCAAAATGAGGAAATTCTTTTCAAAATGAAATTGGAAACAAGGGGATGAAAATCCAAAAAATAATTAACAATTTGATTTACAGTGAGTTATATAACACTAAGAAGCCCCGGCATGCTAGTTGAGACAACTATAACCATTATTATTTTTTTCATTTAAATGTTACATATTCATGAAACGCTTAAATTATTTATTACTAGGATTTTTAACCATTTCGACACTTTCATTGCTGACTTCATGCAATGATGATTCTGATACCGGAGAAAAGGGAAGTGCAAATGTTGAAGTGACTGACGCCGCAGTGGATGCTGAGAATATCTCAGGAGTCTACCTCGCAGTGTCTGAAATCCAGGCCAGTGCGAATGGCTCAATAAAAACGCTTGCCACTTTTGATACTCCGATAATTTTCAATGTAATGGACTACCAGGAAGGAGCTACTTTCGATCTGGGTAGTGGTGACCTTGACGTTGGGGTATACGATGAATTGAGGCTGATATTAGCCGATGGTTCACCATCCGACGTGACCACCTCTTCATATATTGAATATACAGACCAGACCACAGCTGCTTTGGAAATCCCCAGTGGGACGACCACAGGCTATAAGGTGAAAGGTGACTTCCAGATTTCTGCAAACAATCAAACCAATTTGGTTATTGATATTGATTTGAGAAAAGCTTTAGTCAAAACCTCAGAGACCTTTAAGCTAAGACCAACAGCCAGGCTCGTGGTGAATGAAACTTTGAGCACTATCCATGGTGAAGTTTCGAATTATGCGCATAGCTCAGACCAGAAAGTAGCTGTGTATGCATATCTCGAAGGCACCTATGAGGCAGCCGAAGCGGAAGAACCAGCAGCCGGAGAGTCCAGATTTGAAAACTCCATTAATAGTGCAGTTGTGAAAGAAGACGGAACCTTTACTCTGGCTTTTATGGAAGAAGGAAACTATGAAATAGTGGTGGCCAGTTATCAGAGAAACCCTTCCAATGAAAATGAATTTCTTTTTGAAGGAACGGTAGACTCAGAATTGATGCTTGGGACCAACATCCTGAATCTCTTGAGCATAGAATCAAGCACCAATATTTCAATCAACCTTGTGCTGAACAACTGATCTTGATATAAAATATATATTGATGAATAGCCGGAGTGAATCATACCGGCTATTCTTTCGTTTAAAAACAAACCTATTGATCTTATGAAAAACCTATTTTCTATACCTGAAATCGGCAAGTTCTACACCCTGGCGGTGCTAGTTGTAGCTTTTGTAATGGCTGGGTGTTCCAGCAAATCTTATTATTCTGCAAACAATAAGAATCTTCAGCGTTTTGGTGGTTATCAACTGGAAACAGCTAACCATTTGGTGAAGGTGAATGACCTTGAAATGCTCATCATTGATCTGTCAGAATTAGCTGTGGCTCAGTCACTGCAAAGAGATACCTATGTTGCTGCTCAGGAAGTAGCTGACAGCTTTGAAAAGATGAAAATGGAAACAAAGATGGAAGCAGCTATTCAGCGTACCACGCTGTCCAGCACGTTGAGTGCCGAAAGTGATAAATACTTGCATAGGCTTACCAATACCAATCGGGAAGACTTTGATACCAGATACAAAAACATGCTCTTGACCAAATTCAACGAGTTGAAAGCCCTAATTGAAGACTATGAGAAAAACGGACATAGCGACCGTGTGAAAGAACTGGGAGACCAAAAAGTATTTAAAATACAAAAGCACATCAAGCAATTTCAGGGAAGCGGTGTCATTTGATCACCGGTTAAGTTTTTAATCAATATTTAACTTTGACCGTCGTTCATCGTATCTTGCTATAAGGATTCGATCAAATCAATGCTTCCTCAGAAAAACAGTTTTTCGACTTTTATCAGTGTTTCATTAAGTCTGCTGATTATTGGTGTGGCCGGAGTGGGCTTCTACACATACAATAGCCTGAATAAAGTTATTGACCAGCTCAGCCACGAGTCCAATCCAAATCTCAACCTCATAGTGCTCAAGGATATCATGGTTTCTATCACAGGAATAGAAAACGACATGGAATCCTTTATGCTCACAGGGGACGAAACCTATCAAAACAGGTTTGATCAAAGAATCTCCGATGCTGAGATGTTTCTGGATTCCCTGAAAGAGATGAACCAGGACGACAGTGATTTCTTAAGATACACTGATTCTCTAAATTCACTTATTAGTCAAAAAGTCCACATTCTTAATGAACAAAAAGGACTTACAAATTATAACATTTCGGGTTCCATTAATGATCTGGCCCAAAAGCTCGATACCATCCCTGTGGATCTGCCCTCGGACAAACCTAAAAACGATTCTATTGATCAACTGAGCATTCAGAATAATGAAACATTATCTGAGTCCGATACTACTCAATCCACAAATAACGAAGAAGCCAAAAAAAAGAAAGGCTTTTGGAAGGGATTTATTAGCATTTTTTCAAAAAACAAAGATTCTGAAGAAGATGAAGCAGAGTCCCTGACTGAATCTGATACGACTAACCCTATTGCGGAGAAGGCCAACTTTAGTAACGACAGCACACTCATAGTCCAAAAGACCCTGGAGTATAAAAAGAAGTTACAAAACGAGCTGATCCAACTTCAAAATAAGACGCAGCTGATCCATGCCGATATTAGACAGAGAGAGCTTGAGCTGGCCCAAAATCAGCAGATCATCCAAAGCAAGATCATTGACCTGCTGACCTACATGGAAGAGCGTGAAGTAGATAAGATAAAGCTCAGAAATTACAACGCACAGATCATTGCAGAAGAAACCAATGACCAGGTACTGGCTTTCTCCATGCTGACCATTATGCTGCTGGTAGCGACAGGGTATGTCGTATACAGCTATATGGAGAAAAACAAAGCCTACCAGAAAATCCTCAGTACAGCGACTGAAGATGCCAAAAATCTGGCCAGGGCCAAAGAACAGTTCCTGGCCAATATGAGCCATGAGATCCGTACTCCCATGAACGCCATTTCCGGCTTCACACATCAGCTACTCAAAACAGAGCTTTCAGAGTCTCAGCGGGAACACCTGGACATTATCCACAGATCTTCAGATCATTTACTACACATCCTCAACGATGTATTGGATTTCTCCAAGCTACAGGCCAATAAGCTTATCCTGGAAAACATGCCGTATGACCTTCACCAGCTGATGAACGATGCTGTTCAGCTTATGCTACATAAGGCCGATGAAAAGGATATCAGCATTAATTATTATGCGGAGAATATCCCTCATTATGTGAAGGGAGACCCATACAGATTCAAACAGATCATGATCAACCTGGTCAGCAACAGCATTAAATTTACCGAACAGGGAAATGTCAACATTCACCTCTCTATCCGGAAAAAATACCGATCAAATGAACTCCAGCTGGTAGTAGAAGACACAGGTATAGGCATTCCTAAAGATCAGCAATCCAGGATCATGATGGAGTTTGAACAAGCTGGCAGCTCATCCGACCATAAGGGCACTGGTCTTGGGCTCTCTATCACTAAAAAACTTGTAGAACTTCACAATGGCAAGATGAAACTGGACAGCGAAGAAGGCAAAGGCACTAAGGTTACCATCCATCTACCTTATACCGAAGTGGATGAATTACCAGAAACTCCAGCGCGATCTGATGTGAAATTGGATCTATCCGACACTAACATCCTGATCGCTGACGACGAACCTTTTAACATCAAGCTATTGACCACAGTGCTTGACCAACGGGGAGCTAAATGGGTAGCTTGTAAAGATGGTAAAGAAGCCATCGAACAGCTACAGCAAAACCCATTCGACCTGGCGATTCTGGATCTTAAGATGCCTCATTTCAGTGGAATGGAGGTCGCTCAAAAGTTAAGAAGCAGTTCAGGACCAAATCACGGGATACCGCTAATTGCACTGACGGCAACAGTCATCAGGGAAGATATTGACCAATGCATTCAGCATGGTTTTGACCATGTGTTGAGAAAGCCTTTTGATGAACTGGAATTATTCTCTGTCATGGAATCCGAATTAAACGTCCAGCCTAGAGAAAAACCCTTTAAAATTGATACGACTTCACATGACGATCAGATGTATGACCTTTCGGATCTTAAAGAATTAGGTGACGATGCCTTCGTTATCGATATGCTGGAGACATTTCTAAACAGCTCAGAGCCTGGCATCAAAAATATCCAGCACCTTTTTGAAAATAAAAACTGGGAAGGGCTGGCCGACGAAGCACATAAAATTGTAGCACCTGCCAGATACCTGGGTGCCACAGCAGTTGTAAGTCAGCTGAAAGCCCTGGAGCTCGAAGCCCGTAAAGAAAACCCTAAAATCACCTCAAAAGAGCTCAGAATTGTACAGAAAACACTGAGTGAGTTGAATCGTGAGCTGGGCAAGTACCTGGTTAAGGCTCAGGTGTAATATCTTTGCTCTTCATTTTTAATTTTGTGCCTGAATGAGCGACCCTATATTCAAGATAAATATAGTAGAAGATGACGAGTGGTACCGGAAATTCCTGGTGCATAACATTAGCCTGAATCCCGATTTTGAAGTCACCGCTTTTCCTGATGGAAAGTCCTTTATAGATCAGCTGGATGCAAAGCCCAATGTAGTCACCCTAGACTATCGATTACCCGATATCAGCGGAAAAGACTTGCTCAAAAAGATCAAGGAATATGATCCTTCTATAGAGGTGATCATTATCTCGGAGCAGGATGATATAGAAACAGCCATTGAGCTACTTCGGTTAGGAGCCTACGACTATATCACCAAGACCAAGGACATCCGTGACCGACTGATGAACATCATTCAGCACATCAGGAGCAATACATCCCTTCAGTCGAGAATTGAGTCGCTTCAGACGGAGGTGGAGAAAAAATACGATTTCCAAAAGACCATCATTGGTCAGAGCAACCCCATCAAACAGGTTTTCCGGATGATGGAAAAGGCCACCGCCAACAACATCACCGTTGTGGTGCAGGGAGAAACAGGTACAGGAAAGGAAATGGTAGCGAAAGCGATCCATTATAACAGCCAGCGGAAAAAAGCACCATTTATTGCCGTGAATATGAGTGCTATCCCACGTGACCTGGCTGAAAGTGAGCTTTTCGGGCATGAAAAAGGTTCCTTTACAGGAGCTTCAAACAGACACATTGGAAAGTTTGAGCAGGCCAAGGGCGGCACACTTTTCCTGGATGAAGTAGGCGAAATGGAGCTGACATTACAGGCCAAGCTGCTGAGAGCGCTTCAGGAAAAGGAGATCACCCGCGTTGGAGGTACGGAAACCATCAAAACCGACTGCAGGATCATTGCTGCCACCAATAAAAACCTATTGGAGGAAATGAAAAAGGGTAAGTTCAGGGAGGATTTGTACTACAGGCTTTTTGGTCTCCCTATTGAGCTGCCTCCTTTGCGAGACAGGGACAAAGACGCTGCAATATTNGCCAAGTATTTTGTATCCAACTTTGTGAAGGAAAATGACATGCCTGAAAAATCCCTGAGTAAGGAGGCACTTCAAAAGCTTCTGGGGTATCCATTTCCAGGTAATATCAGGGAGCTGAAAGCAGTGGTGGAACTGGCTGCTGTGATGAGTGAAAAAGATACCATCGAAGCAGACGATATTACTTTTGCTCAGCCTGACCCTGTCACCGAGGTATATTCTGAAGAATTGACCATGCGGGAGTATGAACACAAGATCATTCTGATGTACCTCAAAAACAACAATGACGACATCAAGACGGTCGCTANAAAGCTGGATATCGGTCAATCTACCATCTACAGGATCCTCAAAGAAGTCAAAGAGCACAAGTAGAACTTTCTCAAAATGAGAAAGAATTCCTCTTTTTGACAAAATTTCAATTAGCGGTCATTTTTNACGTACCTGATTATCAGATACTTACATTTATTTTAATTTTTGGAACGGCTTTTGGCATATAGTGTTTCGTCGCTTGAACGCTAATGTTTAAACGATCTGAAAAATGAAAATAAATTTCAAAAATCAATATCTATCACTAAGTGCAGTTGCACTGATACTACTGGCTTCTTCATGCAACATGGAGAAACGCAGGGAGTTGCAAGCAAAGGCAGATCAGCTGGAGCAGGAGCTTCACGCCAGAGATTCTGCTTTCAATGAGATCATGGACCTGATGACCAGGGTAGAATCTCAAATCGAAAAAATCAAGGAAAGAGAAAACTTAATCGCTAATCGTTCTGGTGAAGACTTCACCAACGAATCAAGTCAGGGTTTGGTAGAAGACATTGATATCATCAATGAACTCATCGAATCTACCAATGCTCAGGTAAAAAGTCTCTCTTCAAAATTAAACAAGGCCAATATCGAAATCGGGTCTTTCAAGATGCGGGTAAATAAGTTGAGCCAGGAGCTTGACGAAAGGAAAAACGCTATCGCTACTTTGGAAGAGAAGCTTACGATCAAAGACAACAAGATCATGGAGCTGGACGGTGAAGTGAAGAGCCTTGTGACAAGAGTAAATCTAATGGATGAAACAATTCAGGCACAAAAAGTCGTTATAGATGAGAGCGACAGGACCCTACACAAAGCTTTCTATATTGTAAATACAGAAAAGCATTTGTTGGACGAAGGTCTGATCACCAAAGAAGGAGGTTTCCTTGGATTAGGAAAAACTACTGAGCTTGAAGAGAACGTTTCCGAAGAAAAATTTGAAGTAATTGACATTCGTCAAACCTCAAGGTTCTACGTGAACAGCAACAAGATGAGTTTTGTTACTGAGCACCCTAAAGGATCTTATGAGGTGGTAAAAGACGAAAATGAAGTCGTACAATATATTGATGTAACCAATCCAGGCGAATTCTGGAAAATATCTAAATACCTGGTTATATCGGTTAAAGGTTAGTTCAGGCGGTGATCGACAGGCGCGAAAGCGCCCATCAGGAGTCCTCATAAGGGGGACTCCTTTTTTAATTTTACACTTTAAACTTTTAAACTTTTGATTTTTATGAAAATTGAAAAATTAGTTTTTGCAGTTATTATTTGTTCATTTATTGCTTTCGGTGCCAATGCCCAATCCAAGACCGGGCTGAAATTTGGTGCCAACTTCACAAACCTGTATGTAGACGAAGTCGATGACAACAACATGAAAATAGGCTTCAATGCAGGACTCTATCACCGTGAGTATCTGACCAAAAACATTGCCATACAACCTGAAGTATTGTTTTCTCAAAAAGGATCTTCAGTGAAGTATGAAGGAGGATTTCTCACTGGTAGCGGTACCTACCGATACAACCTCAATTACCTTGAGGTGCCCGTGCTGGCGATGATAAAGCTCAGCAATTTCTATGTTTCTGCAGGCCCGTATGCCGGTCTCCTGCTGTCCGTCAACATCAAAGACGTAGATGACGATGG
>JAHCMM010000162.1 GCA_019192515.1 Cyclobacteriaceae bacterium SS2 | reverse complement strand
TGATCTTCCATCGTTACCAGTTTTACTTTTTCAATTTCGACTTTGGTATTGGTGGTAGGATAGGTGATTTGCATTTTTTGCCCATTTGCATCAAGCATCAGTGTACCAGGTTTCACTTCTTCCACTGGGTAGCAAGTCATCAGGTGCTGTGTGATCTGATCCCCTTTCTTCAGATCATAAACATCAGTCACTGTCACATTCTTGCCACGGTTGAGACGAATTGACCTGGCATATCTGTTGATGTCTGCCTTGTCAGGGTAGGCAGTTCCAATATTTTCTGTAAGTGTAACATTACTGTTTCGCATTCTATACGATACATCTGTTGCTTGATAATCCTTACCGGGAGGTTGTTGCTTGCCATTGATTGAAGGTGTATTGTGGTGGTCTGACCGGTGAAACCAGATGTCGTAACGCTCTTCGCTAAATACCTTACGGGTATAAGTTCCACGACCTATATCAATCAACACAGGATTCCCATCATAAAAAACCATGAAGTTGCCGATGTCATTGTGATTGTGACTTTCGGCATTGTGTCCACCTTTAGCTGCGATAAAAAAACCGGCATCTGTTCCTGCTTTATCCCTGGACACCATCACCTGTAGGTCAGGAAACCAGGAATCCCGCGGCAACGGGAGTACTTTGTCGGTTTTGATGATCTCATCATGTGCAAATAGCTCGTAGAAGTTTCTGAAAAAGTGGAATCGACCAATCTTACGATTTTCAGGTTGATAATAATAGGCACCAAATTTCATCATGGCCGGATCGTTCACTGCCCTGCCAAAACGGTAAATCAAAGCCCCATCCACATTTGTTTGCGGGTCTGCATCAGCGAAGGAAATGAAGTAGTCTTTGCTGACCTGGGCCTTGTAGATGTAAGCTGCCATGTTCTTTACTTTCTGATCCGCCGATACATAGGCAAATGCTCCATTGGTAGCAGTATTTAAAATCTCAATGTTGTCGTACAGCGATGCTGCAGCAGCTCCCCAGTAGGACGGACCCTCATCACAGCCTCCATCTTCCGGATAGGGGTTGAGGAATTCATCTAATACATCAAGGATCTTGCTGACATGTTGCATGCGAGTATCTTCATTTTTCTCAAGTAGCAAAATGGAGTTGAGCCAGTTGCTACAGATCCAGGGGTTCCAGTTATTGGGTCTGCGACCTTCTTCTCCCATCCACCAATGGTGCTTGGCCATCAGGGGCTCAAAAATGCGTTTGTTGCCTTCATAATAAATTCGCTTTCTGATCTGAGGGGATACTTCATCAAATTTGTCACCCAGAAAATAGTCTGCCCACGCCAGGAAAGTAAGGGTCTCGGCAGCGAAGAGGTCTACAAACGGATCGCTGACGTCCATCAAGCCGGAGTACTCCTCGGATTTAGGTAAGTGAGCTGGCACACCCCACCACGACTCTTCACATATTGACCAGATCCCGTTAATAATTGGGTCGATGAAGCGTCCTTTGTTCTCGTAAATTTCTGCCAGGACCATAGTACCAAGCACAGTTCGCTTTTGAAAACTCACTTGTTGGTAGGTATCCCGGTCTCCTGTACGGTCAATAAGTAATGAGTGCGTTGCCGGAATATAGGGCCATTCATAATCGATCCATTCATTGGCCTGTTCCAGGTAATTTTTCATGACCTGCGGATCTATTTTGCTCCAGGCTTCCCGGTCTGATATTGCTGGGAATGGTTTCCATGAAACCTGTGTAACAAATAAGGCTTTCAGTTCATCAGTAGAGTATTTTCCACTCAATAGATCCTGGCTATATAAATTGACATGAGTGATCAGGAAGATCATCAAAAGAGAGATGTAACGCATTGGGTTTGGGTTAATTAATTGTTGACTGTTGTAAAATTGAAATTAGTAAAATCTTGTATTAAAATCTCGGAAACTGAAGGTGATTTAGAGAGGCAGAAAAAATTTATTACCATTGTTGCCAAATAATCCAAAAATGAGAATACCCTTTTTTAAGCTAATTCCCCTGTTACTCTTACTGCTCTTTGCTTGTGGTCAGCACAATCAACAGCCCGAAAACCCTCAACTTTTATGGTCATCTAAGCCATTAATCATTTCAGATGACCTGAAAGCCTCTATCATCAGTTCAGCCGATGAAATGATGGATGAGGGTCCCTATTCTGTTCTTCAAAAGACATTTACCCCACCCAGTGGCAATAAACATGACTATATGAGCATGGGAATCTACTGGTGGCCCAACCCGGAAACCCAGGATGGCCTTCCATATATCAGGAAAGATGGCCTGGTAAATCCGGAAGTCCATGGCATCACAGATAAGAAGTATTTAAGTGAAACCCAGGAAATTGCGCTGGTATGTGGCTTAGCCTATCACCTCACGAAGGATGAAAAGTATGCAGCTAAATCCGCTGAGGTGCTAAGGCATTGGTTTATCAATGACAGTACCCGGATGAACCCTAATCTCAATTTTGGACAGGGTGTTCCTGGCAGAGCTGATGGGCGCTGCTACGGAATAATTGAAACACGGGACATCTCCCAGGTGATGGACGCAGAAATGCTAATCAGAAATTCCAATGCATGGGGAGCTGAAGATCAGCAGCAATTGAAAAACTGGATGTTCAATTATATGAATTGGCTCCTGACAAGTGAGCTGGGAAAAGAAGAATTTACAAGATATAATAATCATGGAACCTGGTATGACGTACAGGTGTCCTCTATCGCAATAGCTATCGGTGATAGCACTACTGCTAAAAGGATACTTGCGGGTTCAGCAGACAGAATATTGGCACACGTAGACTCCGAAGGAAAGCAGCCTGAAGAGCTCGCAAGAACCAGAACGTGGGACTACAGTACTATGAATCTCAATAGCCTGATGTTGCTGGGAATTCTTGGCCAAAAGGTAGGTCTGGATCTTTGGTCTATCCCAAATGATGATGACCCTGCCATTCGTCGGGCACTCGACTTTTTACTACCATTTGCCCTTGCGCCAGACGCGTGGGAGTATGAGCAGGTACTGGACTTTAAGCCGGAGAGAATTGTGCCACTTTTAGAAGAGGCGATCTATCATTACCCGGAAAGGAGGGAAGTCTATCAGAATGCTCTGAGCAAACTGACAGATATAAATCATATTGGCTTTTATAGGTTGCCTTAGTTCCTGGATTTCTTCTCTGCTTTCTTCTGATTTTCTTCTATCCTGAACCTGACTATTTTCTCAATAAGTGAGTATGGGATGGGTTGGTTCAGTGGAAACTGAACGGACCCCTTTCCTTGTGGATATTTAGATAATTCTTCCTGGAATGCTGAATGGCCGGAAGGTGTAGCATAAAACCCAATATGCTTCTCGTAACCGGCAAAATAGACAAGTGGCTTCTTTAGTAGTTTGTAAGCTGGCATTCCATAGCTTATACTCTCCTCAGCCTCCGGGGCTGTTTCAGTGATGATATTCCTTATCTTGTGGAGGATTTCCTGAGTAGCAGCAGGAAATTTTGAAATGTATTCGATAATCGGATCACTCATATGATTTCCGGTTAGTTATGAAATAGTTACTTGAAATAAGTAGCCTAAAAGTACGGCATTATTTTCAGCAACAATAAATAAAGTCACAGGTATGCATCATTTTATTAAGATTTTAATC
>JAHCMM010000161.1 GCA_019192515.1 Cyclobacteriaceae bacterium SS2 | reverse complement strand
CGATCTTCCCCTGGCATGTGGAGCCATCAAGCCATTTGATGAAACCACAGTAGAAGTCAAACGAATGTACACAACCGCTGAGGCCAGGGGAAAAGGTGTGGCCTCTAAAGTGCTGGCAGAACTCGAAGCCTGGGCATCTGAACTGTCATTTACGCAGATCATCCTCGAAACGGGTAAGCGACAAAAGGATGCCGTCAGGCTGTATGAAAAAAATGGCTATTCTGTGACACCAAATTATGGACCTTATGTTGGGGTTGATAACAGTGTTTGCTTCAAAAAGGCCTTGTAAGACCTTTATTTCCGGATAGGCTTCACCTGGAAGTACGTTGCCGAAAGCAGACTGATGATCAACCCAATGATAAAGACGGTCATAAACATGATGAAAAACTGAAAAAACAGGTTGTCGAACATGGCCATCTGTTCCATAGTTTGTGCTTTGGCGATTTCAAATTCTTCCGGTGATAATTCGGCATGCATCTTTTCAAAAGAATACTGCGTATAGGTCTCCATAAATTCCGGATCGATCCATTTCACGTAGATCACATTATATAAGCCAAAAGCGACAGCCGGAAAACCCGAGATACCACTGCCCACGAGCATTCTCTTTAGAAATGAATTGTTTGAACCGGAAAATTCAAGCTCCCTGATCCCAATAAAAACGAGGATCAAAGAACAAACAATGGTAGCATATCCTACAATTTCTCCAATCCCGTAATTCTCAGGGTCAGTTCCAAAAACCACAAGCGAAACAAGGTTAACAGCCACGAGAATCGCTGTCGCAATAAGTCCGTTTTTAATGATTGTCTTTTTCATCTTTTTTTGTGGCTAAGCAAGGTCGAATTCACAAAAAACCGGTCATACTTTCGGGTGATTTTGAGTTTTTGGTTCTAGAAATCTACAAAATTCCGTACTCTTTTCCCTGTTTCACGGCTTCAGTCCTTCTTTTGGCGTGGAGCTTACTCAGGAGATTGGATACATGCGTCTTGATCGTGTTTTCAGAGACAAACAATTGATCTGCTATTTCCTGGTTTGAATATCCCTCAGCCATTTTTTGGAGAACCTCATATTCCCTTTGGCTTATTTTCAATAAATCCAGTTTTTCGGGGCTAGCAATTTTCTGATCTTGAAGCAGAGTTTTTCGGGAAGATAAATATCCCTTTAGTATAAATCCGAAAGCAACAAGACCCAATGCACTCAATACCAGGATGAATTCCTGTTCCCAGTCTGAGTAGAGGAGCGAGTACTTCCCCAACTCCAGCAGAACGAGCAGCAGGATAGCTAACAAACCGAATCTAAGTATGATGTTTTTCATAGAACCTTTCAGGCTATTGGAAAAACTAAATTAGCTGTGGAAACTGAAAAAGCCTGTTCAGAACGGCATTATTCCGATTTTGATTAAATTTCTAAGATGGACTGGAAAGATTCATTTGAGAAATATAAGGCCATAGTAGAGCAGGCAGGTGTCGAGCTAAAGGGAAAAACGGTTCCTTATACATCGGACAATGGACATATGTTTTCCCAGCTCAATAAGAATGGTGAAATCGGGATCAGGCTTTCTAAAGAAGAGGAGGAAGCCTTTAAAGAGAAATACAAAGCAGATCAATTCATGTCCTATGGAGCCAAAATGCACGGTTATGTCAAAATCCCCAAAGAACTCATGGATCAGACAGAGCTGGTGAGTAAATACATGAAATCAGGGCATGAATATGTGCTGTCCCTGGGGCCCAAGTAGTTAAAGTTTGGTTTCAGGCTCCTTATTGCTCGCCACTTAGCCGCAAAGGTCCCGCCGTCTGGTTTATCCTGAGTCAATGTATGGTTTTTAGAAGACAAAATAATATATATCTTTTAGTAAAAAGATGTATATATGATATCAAAGAGATATATAGTAAAAAAATAAAAGATATATATCTTTTTAAAATAGCCTGCCTTTAGTCATGCCTCTTTCTGGTTTGCTTTCAGGTGAAATATAGCCAGTGGGTGGGTCATGTGTAGGCACAGTGAATCTAAACCACTAACCGCCCCAAAGTCACCGAAGGGACTCCGAGCAACTAGTGCGCATCCTGGGTACTATTAATGCAGATTAGCATCAATTTGAACTGTTCTGCTTTACCGCTATCAGAGAAATAGTTAAAAATGGGTAGATTTGGTTCATTACTTTTTAGCCAAAACATTGAGATAAATTCACTCACTATGAAGCTTACGAAAATACTGAATATCATTTGGTTAATTAATGGATTTTTTTTCCTTATTGGTCTTCCTATACTGATGTGGAAAATCATTGAACCGAACCGTTATGCTGAGTATGATAACACACATGAAAGTCTGATTATAGGTGATGCTCTAGATGAAGCTAAAAAGAAGGGTATGGTAATTCAAACAGTAGATTACGACAAACCACAAGAAGTTACAAATTCCCCTTACTTCATGCTACCAATTTATGCCAAAACATATGAATCTCCACTTGATTTAGGAATGATTGAAGATGACTTTGAAGATATAATGTTTATTCCGCCAACCGAACAACCAGGACCTGGAACAGATGGTAAATCGAAAATCGTTAGAAACTTCTCTTATTATTCATCAAATAGACATGTTGTGAATATCCTTTTTCTGAATTACAATTATGAAGTCATTCGTACTCTTTTAGTCGAAAAAGCATTTATTAGCTCTTTCAGAATTCCTGAACAAGATTACTGGATTAAATCAAATGGTATTGTGTCTAAAGATACGACAATCAAGAATATTACTTTTCAAATTGCTTTTGAGGATACGAATAATGACGGTAAGCTCGATGATAACGACAACAACGATTTGTACATTTCAGATCTTGATGGTGACAATTTTAAAAAGGTAACTGAGGGTATTGACATAATCAATTACCACTTTATGAAGAACAATAGTGAGTTACTAATTGAATTCCACAATCGATCCGAAAAGAAAGAAGAATATAAACGAAAGCTTTTTGCGACGTATACAATCCCAACTGAAACCTTGTCTATGCTCAGTGAGGTGCATGAACGACTTCAGAAAATTGATGAATCCATTAGAGATTAAAAAAATCATTTCCTCTTCTCAAGTCACTAAAGGGACGCTGAGCAGTTAATAATCAGGTTGCACTAAAGTGAAACCTTCAGTATCTTTGATTCGTGACTAAAAAAGTAAGAACTGTCATTTTCTACAAGGATTATTTTGAATCCTTTTTTGTGATGCAAAATGAGAAGGTTCAAAAGAAGATCATTTGGTCTCTTAACTTAATTGAAGAGATACAAAATATTCCTGAGACGTACCTTAAACACATCAAAGGAACTGATGGACTCTATGAAGTAAGAGTCCAGGTTGGTAGTAACATTTTTCGGATATTTTGCTTTTTTGATCAAGGTAAACTTGTGGTTTTGATGAATGGATTTCAAAAGAAAACGCAAAAAAAAAACGCTGAAAACCGAGATAGAGAAGGCAATGAAAATCAAGAAAGAATATGAGCAGGAAAACTAGCATAATAACACTAGATCAATTCAAAGAAAAGCACTTTGGAAAGGTTGGAACTACAAAGCGAGATGAGCTCGATGAAGGATATGAGAATTTTAAAATTGGCGCATTAATTCATGAGGCCAGACTCGAAAAGGGATTGACACAGGAGGAACTAGCCAGGAAGGTAGGAACAACAAAATCCTACATTTCAAAAATCGAAAACAACATTAAAGAAGTCCGACTTTCTACATTGAAAAAGATCGTAGAACTCGGGCTAGGTGGTCAAATTGACTTATCAATAAAACTTTAAAGAGCTTCCCACCGCTCCCAGAGTCACCGAAGGGACTCTGAGCATCCTGGGTACTAATTGTGCAGACTAATAGCAAGCATCAAATCCTCGCCTGGTAAGTATACAGATCATGGTATCGCCCCTCTTTCTTCAATAGCTCATCATGAGTACCTCGCTCGGCGATGTTTCCCTGCTCGATGACCAGGATCTGGTCGGCTTTGCGGATTGTGCTCAACCGGTGAGCGATCACGAAAGAAGTACGACCTTTCATCAACCGGTTTAAACTCTCCTGAATAAAGCTTTCGCTTTCTGTATCCAGGTTGGAAGTGGCCTCATCCAGGATCAGGATCCTGGGGTTAGCAAGGATGGCTCTTGCTATGGCGATACGTTGTTTTTGTCCACCGGATAGCTTCACGCCTCGCTCCCCGATGAGGGTATCCAGACCGTCTTCAAACCTGTCTGTGAATTCCGTTACAAAGGCAGCTTTTGCCGCATCCATCAGTTCGGCTTCTGTGGCATCAGGTTTGGGGAAAAGAATGTTTTCGCGGATGGTACCCTCAAACAGGAAGTCATCCTGTAGTACCACACCCAGCTGGCTTCTGTAGCTTTCCAGGGAGACTTTGGACAGGTCATGCCCATCGATGGTGATGGTACCACTATCCGGATTGAGAAATGAGGCGACTAAGCCCGCAATGGTCGTCTTCCCGGATCCTGATGATCCTACAAGCGCTGTGACAGAACCGGGTTTTGCTTCAAAGCTAATATCCTGTATCACTGGCTTGCCCTCTTCATAGGCAAAGCCCACCTTATCAAACACGACTTCCCCATTGATCTTATCGATTTTTAGGGTTCGCTCGGTGCCATCATCCTCAGCCTTCATATTCATGATCTCCTCGGTGCGGTCGAGCCCGGCAAAAGCTTCTGTGAGCTGGCTGCCAATGTTGCTCATCTGCACGATAGGAGCGATCATAAATCCCAGGTATAGGGTAAAGGCGAGAAAATCTCCAAGTGTCATCTGATCCTGAATGATCATGTAACCGCCTATTCCCATGATCCCGATACTGGCCAGCCCAAGCAGAAAAGTAGCCGAACTGGTGACCAGGCTGGTAGAAGTCAGGCTCTTTTTCACATTCAGGAATAGTTTTTCTACTCCAGTCTCAAAGGTTTTTACCTCCTGCTTTTCGGCATTGAATCCTTTGATCACCCGGATTCCGCCCAGGGTTTCGGTCAATCTACCAGTTACCTCAGCGTTGATCTTACCACGTTCTCTGAAAATAGGACGGATATACCCAAAGGCTTTGAGTGAGATCACACCGAAAATGGATACCGGTACGAGTACATATAGCGTCATCCAGGGACTGATCCTGATCAGTAAGATGAGTGAAATAATGGCTGTGAGCAAGCCGCCAAACAACTGAACAAGGCCTGTCCCCACCAGATTTCGCACCCCTTCCACATCTGTCATGATCCTGGATACCAGCTCTCCCGACTTGCTATTGTCGAAGAATCTGACGGGCAAATAAATAATGTGTTTTTGAACTTTCACTCTCAGCTTGGCGATGAGGTGCTGGGCTTCTACACTGAGGATTTGGGTCAATGCAAATGAGGTGGCTGATTGCACAATGATGGCTCCAATTACAACTGCAACGAGGATCTTCAGCATGTCCAGGTCACTGTTGGCAATCACATCATCAATGAGGAATTTGCTGGCCCCTGGTAGTACCAGGCTTGCCAGTCTACTGATCACAATCAGTACCAATCCAATGGTGATANTCTTTCTTCTTGGCCAGACAATGGTCTTGAAAACATGGCCAATACTCACACGTTGTTTGCTCATATTGATTTGAGACGAATGAGCGCCAAAGATATTTGATCTATTGCGAGATCCAACGGCTTACTTCTTCCTCTGGGATCCGGTTGAGGTAGATTCTTTGGAAGCGATTGGCTACATAGGTGGTGCCGGTAATCAGCAGATGATTTTCTTCATCAGTTTCCGGTCTGATAGAGGCTAAAGTAAATGGGTTTGAATAGCCAATGTTGTGCTTTCCAACCAGCTCTCCACTTGTTTGATCAAAAATGTAGAGACCAATTTGTCGGGTTTCTGTTTCAGCTGCTATGATGGTATGCGCAACACCACCTATTTCATAAGATGCAATATCAATTGGTGTGTAGGATCTGAATTCAGTCACATTTCCATAAAGCGTGTACAGATCAACGCTTGAAGCTATAGCCGTACTGGAAATAGAGGCATCCACCGCAATGAAGTTATCATTAAATTGAAATCCACCCACAGCAAAAGTATTTCCTGAAATGGGCACGGCTTTTCTGATTCCCCCGTCAGTCGTCTGCCCTTGTAATACCCCGGTTGGAGTCCCTCCGAAGTTGCTGAACACCATGGACATGCTGTAGTTANAAAATCCGTTGAAGTACACTGACCCTCCGGGTGTTTCACCCACAAAGAATGGTAGGGGCTGGTCACCAGGATTCAGGTAATGATCTAAAATGGTGGCTTCCACATCTTCACCAGCACCGATGGAGTAAGCTGCCGTATTGAGGATACTGCCATCTGTGTCTACATATGATATTACACTTTCGGCATTGAAAGGGTCATAACTCAGTACGAGAAACTGGTCTGAAGGCTTTGCCGCAGCCAATGGATAAGTAAGTGGCACATTCACAATCTGCTCATCTGTCAAACTATCATTTACTGAAATAAGCTGTACCTGGATGGTTTGAGGGTCCATTCCGAAGAAATAATAGCGGCCGTTCATTTCCATCAGCTCACCAGTTGGTAACACAGGCGCAGGGTCAAAAGTCAACTCTGCTTCAAACTCACCATCTTCATCTACTTTGATCAACTGGATCCCTGAAAAATCAGTTCGGTCAATCTCGGTTGCAGTGAGGATAATAAAACCAGTAGATGATTTAATGACGTCGATTGCGTGGTAATCCACACCATAATTTACATCATCATAGATCTTGAAGAAACCCGTTTCAGGGATTGGGTCTTCATCGTTGCACGCGTATAAAAAGGGCAGGACCAATAAAAAGTAAAATAATTTCTTCATCTGATTCTTAGTAAGCCTGGAATTGCTTGTCGATATATCTTAGTGGGAAAACAAAACTCAGGGACACATTGATGTTGTCCATCTTCAGCTCGTCATTCACATCACCTATGGATGTAAGCTCAGTTTGAGTAAACCTATTTCCACTGTTGGTAATGTCTGTGAGCCCTCGCAGGTAAACTGCTTCGAAAACAGTTCTGATATTCAGATAGTCAAGACTCACGCCAACACCTCCCAGTACACCGGCATAATTCTGGAATTGCTGTGTCACACCTAATATCTGAGTCCCCCCTGAGGTAGGTATCGGAGAGCCTGTTGCATGGTCTGTGTACATGATATCCACCTTCTTTTCTGCATGGGTGATGAAGGAGTAATATCCTCCGGCCATCACAAAAGGGCGGGTCTTCCCTGATTGAATTATTTCATATTTGATAGATAAAGGCACATCCACCGCATCAATTCTTTGTTCGATACTGTATTCCATATCGAAGAGGTTGGGAGCTACAAATCCCCAGGTCCGGTAATTAAAATACTTGTACCTGATCCTTTTATAAGTGGGTTGGATTCCGATAGCAAATCCTCTGTGATAGAAGGTCATATCCAGACCTGCCTGTGCACCAGGGAGACTAAACACTTCGTAGCCCTTGTCAAGATCTTGTTCGGGTAGCCCTATTGTACTGATAGATGAATAAGATACGATCGGATTTGGGTCGGTGTAGTTGATTCCCACTTTTATTCCCAACCACCATTGGGTTTTGAGAAACTCCTCTGTATAGCCCCCGATGCCCGGAGCCCGTCTTGCCTGTCCAACCAGTGTGATGGTTGAAAATGCCAGTAAGGCAAAAAGTAAAGATCTATTGAATAATAAGTTTCCTGGTTTCATTCAGTTTTTCTGATGTGACTCGTACAAAATATATTCCTTTAGAAAATTGGTCCAGTACCAATGAGACTGTATGCTTTCCCGGATTGAGTTTACGCTTAAAAGTAGTTAAAACTGCCCCTTTGATGTTGATCAACTCAAAATGCATCTCCTGGATGTCGTTGATAAAAAATTCTATTTGTGTATAGTTAGTGGCAGGATTGGGATATAATTTTTCAATCCTGTAAAAATCATTTCTGAATTTTTGTTGCCCGGTGATCACATCACTGATCAGATCCATGGGAGTGTATGTACCACCATTGATCAGGTCGGGTCCTGTCACATAGTCTCCAAAGAAGATATCGTTTGTCAGCGTGGTCTGATCTACTCCCATCCACTCAAAGAGGATGTTGGCATAGATCTGTCGATAGTCAAACTGCATAGCCACATTATTGAGTGACAGGTCCGGGTTGGTACCATAAATACCCCCTCTGAGTCCGGCACCCCACATCATAATAGGCCCGCCGGTACCATGATCTGTTCCGTAGCTGCCGTTTGAGGCCACCCTTCGTCCGAATTCAGACATGGACATGGTCAACACCCTGTCACTAATCCCTCTTTGATTCAGATCCTCGTTAAAGGCTCTCATGGCAGATGAGATATAATAAAGCAATGCGGCATGACCACCCATTGTCGATTCGCCCTGCACCACCTGTTGAGCGTGGGTGTCAAAACCTCCGATCTTCAATAAAAATACCTTTGTCTTAAGTCCACCGGCCAGTAATCGGGCGACCAGCTGAAGTTGTGAGGTCAGTGGATTTCTGTTGCTGGCTGGCAGGAATGGATAATTCTCCGGGTAAGTCACAGCGGTAGCAGCAGCTGCATCGTAGATCTCTACCAGTCGTTTGATATAGGTCTCTGACTTATCTTCCAGACCCAGGATCCAGTCCATTTCTTTTCCATATGGAGAGCCATCGAGGAAAGCTGGTGGCAAACCACGCGGATCGACTCCCTCATCGGTAAATCCTTCAAGCTGATCGATCAAACTTGCCAGACCTCCGGGACTACTGCCGAGCGAAAGAGAGGTAGGGATATTTCCTTCCTGGTGAAAAAGTAACGATACATCATTTCCCATCTCCAGTGCCAAAGGGTCAGGCATGTCTGTATTGGGAAAATCATCCGGATAAGTTTCCGGCAAATAGATATTAGACAGATACCTACCTATCCAACCACTTGGGAAGTAGTCGTCAGCTCCACCACCCATAAACCAGATATCTCTGCCCCGGAAGTGTGAGCCGTTATTCTTTTCATATGAAACCCCCTGAAATACGGCAGCCCTACCAATATCATACATGTATTTGAAGTCCTGCATGTCAGGATGAAGTCCAATCTGATCAGATGTAGGTACGGTACTATCCAGTGGGATCAAGGTCCTATTTCCAACTTTATAAGGAATGGCCACGTTTGCCCTGCGGCTGTAGTACTGATCGTAAGCCTCTAGCGGAATAAATGTGTTCAATCCATCGTTTCCGCCATGCATTTGCAGGATGATCAGCACTTTGTCATTGTCGCTGGCTGCAGCAAGTCTTTGCATGGATTGGTATCCACCCAGTACTTTCAAAGGCACCCCTTGAAACGCAATCGGGAGTCCGGCAGCAAAACCTAATTTCTTTACAAATTTCCTTCTATCCATGGCTTTACATCAGTTGATACTCCGGCGACTGCAACATCGCATTAAACAGATTTAATAATTGACCCCCGGCATCAGGATTAGGGCTTCCTCCGTTCCATCTGATTACCCAGGCCGCATCAGGGTCCGGATCGCCGTCGTCGTATAAGGCTTCAAGAAAATAGTTCAGTCGTTCATTGGTGATTTCACTGTTCGGATCATCAAAAGCAATAATCCCGGAAACAGGCAGAAAATATTTTGTGAGCTCAACAACCAATGATTTTGCATCACCAGCCACATAGGAGAAATTATCTACAACAAATTGCAGGATGTCTACCTGGTTTGGCTCTGGGGTCATGCCATCACTGATCAGTCCCCTGATGAAATCATATCTGCGTGTCAGGTAATTAGTAGTGATCCAGTTTCGATTGAAGATTGGGTACTGATGGTAGGCAGCATAGCCTGCTACTTCAAATGGCTCATAATAATCCATCCCCTGGTTGTCGATTGAGCTGAGCATACTGCCTGCTATATCGTAAAACCCCGTGAGGTCTGCAGACGGATCAGGAATTGTTTTTTCAAAGCTTCTGTTGAAACCGACCACAAGGTCCAGCGGCGACTTTATCAAACCACCAAAGCTATCATCGAGATACCCGGCAGCTCCTTCATAGAATTCACGACTGGTGAATAGTGCCTCCAGCACTGGCTGGATTTTGTAGTTGCTGGCAGTAAAAATATCTGCCATATCCTGGATGATTCCTGCCTGAATGGTTGGGTTTACCTCGTGGTATACAAAAAATCGGTAGAGCTTTCTGCAAGTATAGATTCTTGTTTCTTCCTGGTTGTAAATGATATCTATCAACTGACTGATCTCATCCAGCAAGCTCTCTTCTGTTGGCTCACTACCCAATAGCAGGGTAGGGTCAGGAGTTACTGTGGC
>JAHCMM010000017.1 GCA_019192515.1 Cyclobacteriaceae bacterium SS2 | reverse complement strand
TTACTTCCGGATACCACAGTTTGGGTAAAAGACTTTACACACCACATGGGAGATCCAATGATGGTGTATTACTGGTCTCACCCTGCATTTGATGATTATCCTGTGGTCGGAGTAGATTGGAATGCTGCAAGGTTTTTCTGTAAATGGAGAACCCAACATTTAAATGAGTGGCGCACAAGTGTCGGCTTATTCGAAATGCCAGCATTCAGACTGCCAAACGAAGCTGAGTGGGAGTATGCTTCCCGAGGCGGACGAGACATGGCTAAATATCCTTGGGGTAACCCTTACATTAGAAATACTAAAGGATGTCTTCTGGCAAACTTCAAACCGGGTAGAGGTAACTATTTTGATGATGGTTTTGCCTATACTTCTCCGGTAGGAACCTATTTTGCCAACGAATACGGACTTTTTGATATGGCAGGAAATGCTGCCGAATGGTGTGAAGATGCCTACAACCCGGCTTCAATGCCAGTGGTTTGGGATTTGAACCCAACCTATTACGACGACAGAGTAAATTATAAGATTGTGCGTGGTGGATCGTGGAAGGATATTGCCTATTATCTGGAAACCGGTACACGTGCATTTGAGCATAGAGATTCAACCAGGTCTTCTATTGGATTTAGGTGCTCAATGACTTATATTGGACGTTCTTCAGGATATGAATTTTAAAAAAGCTATAAGTTACTAACCTAAATATTTAAAATAATGAGCAAAAAAGGCGGATTCCAAGAGTTACTCTTCAAAACCATAATGCCAAAAATTTATGGTATTGGTGCTGCAATTGTTATTGTTGGTGCAATGTTTAAGATCCTTCACTTACCCGGTGCAGGTATCATGCTAGGTGTTGGACTAACCACAGAGGCAGTTATCTTCTTCTTAAGTTCTTTTGAACCAATGCATAAAGACTCGGATTGGGCAAAAGTATATCCTGAACTTTCAGACGACTATGATGGACCAGCAAAGCCCGCCCCGGCAAGAGCTACCGGAGTTACTGCATCTTTAGATAAAGTAATGGCTGAAGGAAATATCGGGCCTGAACTTGTCAAGAGCCTGGGGGATGGTATGAGAAACCTGGCTGACTCAGCCAAGAAAATGGCCAACCTTGGTGATGCCGCGCTTGCTACAAATGAATATACCGGAAATGTTAGACAAGCTTCAAAATCATTGGCTGAAGTAAATAAATCTTATGCTAACATCACTCAATATGTTGGTGAGATCGCTAATGCTGCTAAGGACACAAAAAATTATCAGTCAGAAGTACAAACTGTAACCAAGAGCCTTGGAGCACTCAATGCTGTTTATGAGATGGAATTGAAAGATGCTCAGAGCCATGTTCAGTCAATGAACAAGTTTTACTCTAATGTTACAGATGCGTTAAACAGTATGGCAGAAGCAGGAAAAGAAACTGCTGCCTTCCAGACAGAACTAAATCAATTGACTACAAATATTGCTTCACTTAACAAGGTGTATGGCAGTATGTTAAGTGCAATGAAGCAAGGTTAATTTTTCCACAAATAAGCTAAACACCGAAAGAACATGGCTGGAGGAAAAGAAACACCAAGACAGAAGATGATCGGGATGATGTATCTCGTGCTAACAGCTTTGTTGGCACTGAACGTCAGCTCGACCGTAATTGATAAGTTCGTCTTCTTGAATGACTCTCTGGTAAGAGCCAACAATGAGACAACTGAGCGTAACATTCAGACTTTATCCAGTATCAAAAGTACTGTGGCCGACCTGGGAAATAGGGATGCTGATGTGAAGATTGCTGAAGCAGCTGCTGAGCTTAGAGCAAAGGCAGATGCCGTAGTAAAGGACATCACTTTGCTGAAGGATACTCTGATCACCCTGACTGGAGGATACCTTGAAGAGCATGAACCTGATTATGTTGGGGATGCTAAAAACCTGGTAGGTAAAACTGACTATGACAAAGTTGGTCATTACATGATGCCTGAAGAAGAGGGCGGAGAAGGACACGGCGCTCGATTGAAGCAGTTGCTCAATGAGTACGCAGAATATGTAAAAGAGATGGTAGCTACTTTTGGAGCAGACCCTGCTGAAGTGGAGCACTATCAACCAATAGCCCTTGATGCTGATGAGGATCCCGTTTATAGCCTGGACCCTAACCAAAAAGGAAAGAAATTTTCTACGCTAGCATTTGATGCATCACCAACCCCCGCAGGACTGGCCACACTAAGTGAGTTCCAGTCGAGGGTGTTAGGATATGAAACAAGAGCTATTAGCTTCCTTGCTGGAAAAGTAGGAGCAGGTGACCTGAAGTTTGACCAGATCAATGCAATGGTAAGACCGGAGTCTAAATATGTAACTGCAGGAGCAAAGTATAGCGCTGAAATGTTTATTGCAGCCTCATCTTCAGGGGTTACCCCAACGATGGCTTACAATGGCAACAAAATACCTGTTAATGAAAGAGGTATTGGATTAGTAGAATTCACTGCCAGAGCAAGCAACTATGACAAAAACGGTCTTTCAAGACAAACATATAAGGCAGAAATTTCTGTTACCATGCCCGGTGGTAGGGATACTACTTTCACCAATGAGGTTGAGTACTTCGTTATTCAGCCGGTGATCCAGGTACAGTCTACTGCTGTAAACGCTTTGTACTGGAGATGTGGTAACAGTCTGAACGTAACAGTTCAGGGATTAGGGCCGACTTTTGTGCCTTCGTTCTCCGCTCAGGGAGCAACTGCTATCGCAGGTGGTGGGACTCAGGTTACACTGGTACCAACTGCCACAGATAAAGTAACACTGAGTGTTTCCAATGGAGGAACTTATATAGGAAGCAAAGAATTTGGTGTGCGACCGGTTCCGCCTCCTGATATTGTATTTGCTTCTCCCCAGGGGCCTATCAACCTGAAAACTGGTATGTCTGCCAAAACACCAAGAATGCAAATTGCAGCGGTTGCTGATGAAAACTTCCAGCAAACACTTCCTGATGATGCAAAATTCAGGGTTGCTGAGGCTACGCTTACACTGGTAAGTGGTGGTTTGGCCAGAGGATCGATCAATGTGACAGGTGGTGTAGCTAACCTAGCTTCACTGTTAGCCAACGCAAGAAAGGGAGACCTGTTGAATGTTGAAATTAAGCTTGTGCAAAGACAAAATTTTAGGAATCAGGTAGAGCCATTCCAAGTAAGGAATAAATTTTACAATATTCCGCTGCAATAATTGAAGTAAAACAAACAGGTAATGAACAGAATAAGTTATGCAATTGTCTTTATTCTCCTGGCATCTTCCGGGGCTGTAATAGCCCAGGATAAAGGTCAACCGATTATTAAGTCGGAGGTTCTGGATGCACATATCATGTTCGAAAGACAGGTATGGAGAAGAATGGACTTAAAAGAAAGACAGAATAGACCTCTGTATTCAAAGAATGCAGAACTATCAAGGCTTTTGATCGATGCAGTTCGTGAAGGACTGATCAAGCCGTATAGAAGTGACTCTTGCATCAATCTGCTTGCAGATGATGAATTTGAAGCCGCTGTTTCTATCGAGCGTCAGCAAGATGCTTTCGGTGGTGGCGGAGGCGGATTTGACTCCTTTGGTGGAGGTGGATTTGGTGGAGGTTTTGGTGACACCCAAACCAGTACTGAACCTGCCCCCGAGCAAGAATCTACAAAGGAATATGATCCAATCCCACCGGATTTGTTTTCTGTAGCATATTTGAGAGAAGATGTAATCTTTGACAGAAACAGATCCAGGATGTTGTGGTATATCAGAGCGATCTCCATTGCCCTACCGGCAGGTGATCTTACCTGGAACCCTGCAGGATTTGAAAAGAAAGTAGCTCACTTCAAGTATCAGGATGTGGTAGATCTTTTTAGAGGGCCATATGCTGAGAAAGCTATCTGGTTCAATAACCAAAACCAGGCACAGCATAGAAATATTGCAGATGCCTTTGAGTTGAGGTTGTTTAGAGCCCCTATCGTAAAAGTATCAAATGCTCAGAACCTTGACGTAAGACAGTTGACGACAGAAATATTCGACGCTGTATTACTTTCTCAGGAACTTGAGAACAATTTGATGGAATACGAGAGTGAATTATGGGAATACTAGGTTAGTAATTTTATCTTATAGAAAGAGAGGGGTTCATGTAAATGAGCCCCTTTTTTATTGAGCGTTAGTCTAATTAGAAATTTCAGATTTGAAGGGTTTGGTTATTGCTTAGTTCCCTGACTTTTTCCTTCGAAGTACTCCCTGATAATCTTCGCCTTGTTCAGTCCGATCAACTCAGATAGTTCGGTCACTCCAAGTTCACTGATCCTTTTTACGCTTTTATATTCCGTTAATAAAAGGTTCTTGGTTTTGGGTCCAATACCTGCAATTTCGTCCAGCTCGGATTTGACAGAAGCTTTGCTTCTCTTCTGCCTGTGAAATGTAATAGCGAATCGATGTGCTTCATCCCTTAATTGCTGTAACAGCTTAAGTGAGCTTGACTTCTTGCTGATGTACATAGGTAATTGATCCTCCGGATAGTAGATCTCCTCCAGTCGTTTGGCTATCCCTACAATTGGTACCTGCCCATAAATTTCAAGTTCTTTGAGTGCTTCTACAGCAGAGCTAAGCTGACCTTTCCCTCCGTCTACAATCACCAGGTCAGGCAGTGCTGTTTCTTCTTTTTTTAGTCGATAATATCTTCTGCCTACTACTTCTTTCATGGACGCAAAGTCGTTAGGGCCTTCCACGGTCTTAATGTTGAATTTTCTGTAATCCTTTTTACTGGGTTTACCATTTTTGAAGCATACCATGGATGCAACTGGATTAGTCCCCTGGATATTGCTGTTATCAAAACACTCAATGTGTTTTGGCAAGGTGGTAAGCCTGAGATCACTTTGAAGCTGCTCTAATACTTTCGTGGCATAAGGCTTTGAAGATTCAATGCGCTTCACCTTATCATTTTTATAGAATAAGGCATTCTTCACTGACAGGTCTACAAGTTTTCTTTTATCTCCAATCTGGGGGATGGTTACTGTGACACCTTCCCATTCAGAAATTTCCTGATTCGCGAGTATTTCAGGACTCTCGCTGTCGTACTTACTTCTAAGGTTGAATACGATGACTTGTAGCAATTCCTCAAGTGGCTCATCAATCTTTCGGGCAGCTTCCACGGTTTCAGAGACTCTAATGGTACCGTGTTGGATCTTCATATAATTGATAAAAAGCTTGTCCTCAAAGCTCAGGATCCCGACAACATCTATATCGGTGATCTTTTGATTGACAATCAATGATTTTGACTGGAATTTCTCCAACAGGTCTAATCTGTTTTTATAATCCTGGGCAGCTTCAAACTTTAATTCACTGGCGGCGTCATTCATGCGTTTCAGGAAGTTATTTTTTACCACTGAGATATTTCCCTTTAGCACCTCTTTGGCACTTTGAATATCTTCCAGGTAATCTTCTTCTTTTTGCAATCCTTCACACGGTCCCAGGCAATTTCCTATGTGGTACTCCAGGCAAACCTTAAACTTTTTTTTCCTGATATTTTCTTCCGAAAGCACAAAGTTGCAAGTCCGGATTTTGTACAGCTTGTGTAGCAGATCAAGGACTCCATCCATGGCTTTTACGCTTGTGTAAGGACCAAAGTATTCTCCTTTTGACCTGATAATTCTTCGAGTAGAATAGACTCTTGGGAATCGCTCGTTTGTCACACAAATGCTGGGAAAGCTTTTGTCATCCTTTAGCAGGATGTTGTATTTAGGCTGATGCTCCTTGATCAGGCTGTTTTCCAGTAGCAGCGCATCAAATTCTGAATTGACAATGACTACTTCAATGGACTTGATCTCACCTACCAGCTTGAATGTCTTTCTGTTGGTGACTCCTGCACGATTGAAATAACTTGATACGCGCTTGGCAAGATCTTTTGCCTTGCCTACATAGATGATGATGTTTTTTGAGTCAAAGAATTTATATACACCAGGCTGGTGTGGCAGGTGCAGATATTCATCGGGAGCAAACTTCTGGGCTTGCATCAGAAGATGGCTTCTTCCTCAACTACATCGTACGTTATGGTGTCTTCAGGCAATGTGCCAGCTTCATATTTGCTGCAATCCAACTCAACTGAAATAGGCTTTATGGGCTTTGGAAAAGGTCCTTTTGTATATCCAAGAGTTGGGTCTGCATACACTTGTTGCATAAATTTATCCCAGATAGGCATTGCGGTCCTGGCCCCCTGACCGAGTGCCCAATATTCAAAACGGATACTTCGTTCCTCGCCACCTACCCAGGCTCCTGCAGCCAGATCTTTGGTCACACCCATAAACCAACCATCAGATGCATTTTGGGTGGTTCCTGTTTTAGCTCCAATTTCATTGCCACTTTTTACGGCATCGCTCAGGTAAAATGCCGTACCAAATTCTGTCACACCTTTAAGCATGTGTAGCATGATATAGGCTGTTTCCTCATTGATCGCTTCCCTTTTATCGGGAACAAACTGTTGGATCACATTGCCATTCTGGTCTTCAATCCTATCGAGGAAAGTTGGCGTAGTATGAGTTCCCTTGTTTACAAATGTAGAGTACGCTCCGACCATTTCATATACAGAGACGTCTCCGGCAGCTCCCAAACCCATTGCAGGTACAGCAGCAAGTTCACTATCAATGCCCATCCTTCTGGCATATTGTTTTACAGTACTTGGCTGTAATTGCTGCATCATAAAGGCTGTGATACTGTTGACAGACTTTGCCATCGCCTCTCGGATGGTCATGGTCTCACCGGAATACTTACCATTGGAATTTTGTGGGATCCAGGGCTCTCCACCTACATTGGGAAGTGCAACTGGTATATCGGCAACCGGGAAGCATGGTGAATATCCATTGTCGATGGCTACTGTATAAACGAATGGTTTGAAAGTAGAGCCGGGTTGCCTCTTACCATACATTACATGATCATACTTAAAATACTTATGGTCTATGCCACCAACCCATGCTTTTATTTGCCCACTCTTTGGGTCCATGGCCATGAATCCTGTCTGTAAAAATCCTTTGAAATATCTGATGGAATCATAAACATTGAAAACCGTATCTATCTCGCCGTCCCAGGAAAACACCCGCATAGGTCGCTTCTCACGGAGTTTGATTTTTACTGAGTCATCAGATTTTCCGTATTTGTCTACCAGAAACTTATAGTAGTCCGTTTTCTTCACAGCATTTTCCAGAAAATCCGGAATCTCCCGACCCTCTTCATCGATCCATGGGGCACGGGTTCCAAGATGTTCGTTAAAGACTTGCTGTAGCGTATCCATGTGTTCTCTCACAGCTTTTTCTGCATATTCCTGCATCCTGCTATCAATGGTCGTATAGATCTTGAGGCCATCGCCCCACAGGTCCAGGTCACGTTCTCTGGCCCAGCCCATCAGGTAGTTTCCAAGGACCGTACGGAAATAAGTAGCTATCCCTTCATTATGGCTTTCTACTTTATAGTTGAGTCCAAAGTCTGATACTTTCAAGGAATCAAAAGCCGCCTTGTCAATTAAGCCATACTTGTGCACATTGTATAGTACCTCTGTCCGCTTTGCCAACGCATTATCAGGGTTCAGTATGGGACTGTAGCGTGTTTGAGCATTCAACGCACCTACCAGCAAGGCGGACTCTTTATAAGTAAGTTGCGAGGGGAGCTTATTGAAAAATGTCTGTGCCGCCACTTTGATTCCGAAGGCATTACTACCAAAAGGAACAGTGTTCAGATACATGGCGAGAATCTCCTCTTTGGTATAGGATTGCTCCAGCTGCATCGAGATGATATATTCTTTCAATTTGGTGATTACCTGACCAACAGAAGGGTATTTGTAAAGCGAACCTTTATTCTCAGTTTCTGTTCGGAAAAGGTTCTCTGCCAGCTGCATGGTGATCGTACTACCGCCGCCCTCAAACAAGTTCGTAAGTCGACCTATAATAGCCCTGATGAATCCACGGAGATCAATCCCTGGATGCTCCTTGAAACGGATGTCTTCGGTGACAAGTAGCGTGTTGACCATTTCCGGTGACAACTCTTCGAAAGTGACAGGCGTTCTGTTGGTCCGATAGTATTTCCCCAGGGAAACTCCGTCAGCGCTGATGATTTCTGAGGATAGTTCTGGATCAGGTCTTTCTAGTGCCTGTAAACTGGGTAATCCTCCGAATAGGCCATTGTAGTCTGTCTTTACTGCATAGAATAACAAGGGGACGGAAATTATTCCGAACAGGAAAAAGCCCCACAGAAGTATTACAATAGTCCTTACTAATCTTTTGTTCATTTAACCCTTAATAATTTTTCTCAAAAAAGTTCAGGTAGGCGTCAAGATCTTTTGTTTGGTAAAATACATCAAAATTATCTTCGCTGATGGCTAAATAGTAGAAAGTTTCTCCTTTATACGTTTCTGAAAGGGGCAACTCCGCAGCCATCTTTTGCACAAACTTAATGGCACTTCCCTTACCCGGAAACTCATTGATCATTACCATGGCATTATTCTCATCCAGCACCAAGTTTCCTGTCTTCAGTGCAAAGCTATTGTTCTTTATAAATTTATCTACTTCAGCGGGTATCGATTCTGAAAGGCCGGATTTGTTTGCGTAGACAACAACTGAGTAGTGCTTCTGGTTGAGATTTCCATTAAACCTGGCTTTGCTGCTATTGAAGATATTGATTTGATAATCTTCGGAGTGCTTCACCAATTGTTGTGCATAGGGTTTAAGCTCACTTTCAGAGTAATCTTTCATGAAATTGTTCAACTCATACTGATAGCGGTACTGACCATCCAGAATTCCTGTACACATGATCTGAAGCAATTTCAGGTTATCACTGAATTCATTATCAGGATGCAGCATCAAAGTGCTGTCCAGCTTCTGCTGAGCCTCCTTTACAAAGCCACCTGCATAAAGTCTGTAGGCATCATTATAGATTAATTTTAATGCCTCAGTCAGGGCATTGCTTTCTTCTCTGTAGTTGGGGTTGTCCACCAGCTTTGCATAAACTGTTTCCGGATATAAAGACTTGAGCTGATTAGCTCTTTCAGCAGACCTGTCCGGATCGATGGTTTTATACAGCAGGTAAAGTTGGTAAAGGATCTCCGGATGATATTCTGAAGTTGGAAACCTTAAGTTCAATTGTTCAAACGTGAGAATGGCATTTTGCTTTTCTTCCAGTTTAAAGTTGTAGATGAATCCCAACTTGTAAAGAGCTTCTTCGATTTGGTTCTTTAGTACCTCTTTTTGTTCCTCTTCAAAAGGGACTTTGGACATCATTCCTGCTATTTCACCATCACTACTGCTTTTTTCTCCCTCTTCCTGTACCTNTTGTAGTTTACCCACATTATTTGAAGTATTTCCAGCTATTAGGCCTGTGGTTTTAGTGCTTCTCCTCCAATCATCCTCCAGAGGTCGGGAACCCCAGACTCGTTTAAACTCGGAGGCTCCTCTGCCAAGTGTGGTGGGATTATAGAAGTACCATTTAGCACCCTGTGTCACACCTGGCTTAATCAAGCCTACATTTTCCTGATCAAAAGCAGTGCGCACACGGGCTTGTCTTTTTTCAGCATTTTTTCGTTCTACCTCTTGTTGCCTGGCTTTCTCCTCCATTATAGAGGTAGCCAATGCCAGAACAGAATCTTTTGGTAGCCTGGAAAGAACCAAAAGACTGTCATTGTCTCGTATCGTGTTTACCTGCACCACAAAGTCATCCAGGATTTCCTGACGCTGTTTGATCTTTTCAAAACCTTCTTCATCCTGGGGCATCACTGAAACAGTACTATCATAATAAGCCTGTGCGAGTTCGAACTGCTTTAAGCTGTCATAATAGATTTGCCCGAGCTTCAGATAAGCATAGCCTTTTTGGCGTTGGTTTTGCACACTGTTTTGAATAGATTGTTTGTAGTACCCTATGGCTTCAGTCAGATTGCCTTGCTTGAGTTCAAACCCTGCCATCTCATAATAGATCTTGTCTTTGTATTCTGCGTTTTTTGGGTCTTTTAAGAGCTTCCGGAAATATTTTCTGACTTTTCGGATGTCTCCTGAGCTGGTAAGCTCAGTCACCTGGGCCATATTTAGCTTGGTATAAAAAGAGAGCTCATAGTCCGGATTTTTTTTCAATGAGCGCTCATAGTAATGATAGGCCTCAGCATCAAAGCCAAGTTCCTGGTAGACTTGCCCAATGATAAATTCTACCCTGGCAGTCTCGGAGAAAGAGGTCATCAGTTCCTCAGCTTTTACCAGGTTTTGAACCATCAGGTTTTTATCATTCCGCTTTTGATATAGATAGGCCCGGCAGAGGTAAAGATCCTGAAGGTTATTATTGTTAAGTTTTTCCTTGCTTAAGTAGTCAGAGACAGCTATGGCATTGTTGAATTCCCCATATTCTACGAAAGTCTTCAACAACTGGATCAAAGCCTTGTGGCGTTCATTTTTATCCTCGCTGTGCTTATTTACATACTTAAAGGTTTCTATAGCGTCTGGAAATTCGACTGAATAATAGCGGGCCTTACCTACCAGGACGTAGGCATCATCCTCCCATTTTGAGCCGGGATGGCGTTGGATAGAAATAGACGCTTTCTCGATACAATCTTTAATTTCCGTTTCCAGGGCCTGGGCATCGGTAGTATCAAATTGTGGGTAGATAGGGAGTACCTTGTTGTAGTTCCACTCATACCTGTCATGGATAGCTGTTTCAATTTCCTTCATACGCTCCTTTGCAATAAAATAGGAATTGAAGTGAGCAGTGAGGTCATTGTAACCTGTGCTAAGAGGGTTCTCCAGGTTTGCACAGGCAAAAAAGAAAATCAACAGACCACTAAATATATATGATGCGTATCGTTTCAATGAAGACAGTTAAACAATGTATATGCTAGAACGACCTGAAATCCTTAATCTTGCAAAGATAATCAGGTTAGATTCAAAAAGGGTCCCCTAAAAAATTTGGGTATTCATATATACATCTTAATTCGGTTATCTTTGGCGCTAAAGAAAACGGCATAGTGGCAGCAAGAAAAACATTATCCAACTGGCTTACAAACAGGTATCTGCTTATTATCCGAAATGAGGAGAATTTTGCAGAGAAGAAGACCATCAGTTTTACCTATGCCAAGGTGATTCTACTGATGGGTGTAGCTTTTTTGATCACCCTGTCATTGGCAATCTACCTGGTCACTTTCACACTGGAGCAATGGCTTGACCCCCGGTTTGTACAGTCACAGACCAACAGGCAATTGCTTGCCCTTACCATGAAGATTGATTCCCTGGAGCAGGAAATGCTGATCAAGGATCAATATGTGACCAATATCAAAAAAATTGTTTCTGGCGACACCGAAGCCTTTTCTTCCCTCGAAGACATCAGTGGGAATGTAACTATTGGCACTTCCGAAGTGGATTTTGAAGAAACCATCAAACCAATTGATTCACAATTCAGGGCTGAATTTGAAAGTGAAGAGCTGGGTGTGCTGACATTCCAAACCAGTGAAAGTGGCGAATTCAGGGAACTGTATCTTTTCAGTCCACTGGAGGGAATTGTTTCAGATGGTTTTAATCCCAAAACCAATCACTTTGGGACGGACATCGTAGCCAAGGAGAATGAACCGGTAAAGTGTGTGGCGGATGGTGTGGTAGTTTTTTCCTCCTGGACGCTGGATAGTGGGTATGTGCTGGGCGTTCAACATCGAGGGAATCTCATCAGCGTTTATAAGCACAATTCGGAATTATTAAAAAACGTTGGTAGCTTTGTCACCGGAGGGGAAATTATTGCTATCATTGGAAATACTGGTGAGCTTACATCCGGGCCACATCTGCACTTTGAGCTGTGGCACAATGGCAATCCGGTAAACCCACAGGAATATGTGGCTTTTTGAATGATGGTAATTTGATCAGGCCCGCCAGCCAGGAAAAGGTGACTTTGTCTGGAGGTAAGTTAGTTACTGCTTGAACTACAGTAGTTAAATTAAGCCAACAAAAGTTAATCGTTAGACACTTGAATAAAGAGTTATGTTAAAAAAACAAGACCCCAAAGTAATGGAGGAACTGAGCAACTCCAGCAACATCATCGGAAAAGGAACGACATTAGAAGGAAACATTGAGACCTTCGGAAATATACGTGTGGAAGGAAAAGTGATTGGCAATATCAAAACCAAATCAAAGGTGGCGCTTGGTCATTCATCTTATGTAGAAGGAAGTGTGCTTGCACAGAATGCAGAGATCGCTGGCCATATTACGGGTTCGGTCGAGATCACCGAAGTATTGGTATTAAAAGCATCATCCGTAGTAGAAGGAGATATCATCTCAAACAAATTAATTGTTGAGTCTGGAGCTACCTTCAATGGAAAATGTAAAATGGGTGTTAAAAGCAAGGAGATAAACATTGGCCAGGAATCAGAAAGACAGCCACTCCTCCAGGCCCAATCCTGATAGAGACAACGCATACGCTAAGTTTTCCGGGCTTGCCATCGAGGTTGCATCGTTTAACCTGCTCTGTATCTGGGGTGGGTATAAACTGAGTCAGCTTTACAGTCCCAAATCTCATTGGATTTTAATTTTATCAGTATTCCTGGGGATGGCAGGAACCATCTGGTATTTATTTAAGCGATTAATCAATAAGGATTGAAAAAATACCTTGTTCCCTCCACCATCATCTCCACTGTTTTGTTGCTCGCTTTTTATCTCTTTAATGATGGGCTGCTCGGTGGTACACTTCATAACCAATTTCATATTTTAGTGATCATCTTTTTTGCTCAGTCAGTTCCTGTAGCCTGGCTGATGCAGCAAGCTCAAAAAGAAGTCGGTCAATTCCCTATCTATATTATTGGAGCAGTTGGTTTTCGAATGATCACCAGTTTGATGGTGTTAACAATTTTCTATGTACTCAAAACCCCTGATTTATTTGCCTTCATGGTTCAATTTTCGATCCTCTATTTGGTTTACTTAATATTTGAATTAATAGTGGTATTGGCTAACTTGCGGCGGAATTAAGGGATAGAACCTCAATTGATGGATCAAAAGAAATTCTACACAATATTTAAAGCATTGAAAATCAGCCTCTTGGCTGTTTTTGTATTTATCGTTTCATCCGGATCGCTATCCGCTGCAGCTGACCCTGCCAGCGAAGGAGATCATGGCTCTTTCAATCCGGGAGCGCTCATAGACCATCACATCAGAGATTCCCATTCCTGGGAGATCATGCATGGTGTTACTGTCCCACTACCGATTATAGTATACTCAGGAGAGAAAGGTCTGGACATTTTCTTATCCAACAACTTCTTCAATGATCACCATGAGCCAGTACCTTATAATGGCTATGTCATGGATCATGAACATATCACATTAGAAGGTGGAGGTCACGTATTGGATTTTTCCATTACCAAAAATGTGCTTTTCTTGTTTATCAACTCGATCATCCTGATCCTGTTGTTTATGGCTGTGGCAAGCAGTTACAAAAAAGATCCCCTCAAAGCACCTAAAGGACTTCAGTCGTTTTTCGAACCCATCATCATTTTCGTGAGGGATGATGTGGTAAAACCAAACATTGGCCCAAAGTACGAAAGATATTTGCCTTACATGCTGACGCTGTTTTTCTTCATCTGGTTTGGTAACATGCTGGGATTACTTCCTGGGGCTGCCAACCTGACTGGTAACATCGCGGTCACCATGGTATTGGCGGTTTTTAGCTGGATCATCACAGTGTCTACCGGTAACAGAGCTTACTGGAGTCATATTTTTGATCCATTGGGAAGTTCAATGGGCTGGGGAGGTAAATTTTTCCTTTACCTGATTTTGTGGCCGATTGAGATCATTGGAATTTTTACGAAGCCATTCTCGCTGATGATACGACTTTTTGCAAACATCACAGCTGGCCACGTAATCATTTTGAGTATTTTAAGTCTCACCTTCATCGCTGAGAGCTTTGCTGTGGGTATTTTATCTGCAGTTTTTGCCACAGTGATGAACATGCTGGAGCTTTTTGTAGCAATTTTGCAGGCTTATGTCTTCACCTTGTTGTCATCCATGTATTTTGGAGAAGCAGTGCAGGAGGCAGAGCATCATTAAGTAGAATTTTTTTGAATAACTATACAATTTAAATTTAGAATTATGGGAGCAATTGGAGCAGGTTTAGCTGTACTGGGTGCCGGAATTGGTATTGGACTAATTGGTAAAGGTGCTACTGAAAGTATCGCTAGACAACCCGAAGCTGGTAACAAGATCCAGACAGCAATGATTGTAACAGCAGCCTTGATAGAAGGAGTTGCATTGTTTGCTGCGGTAATTGGATTCCTTGCTACTAACGCAGGTATTTAATTTACCAAAAAGCCTGACCTTGTTCACATTAGGTGTCATGGTCAGGTTTTAATTATTCAAAAACAAAACTGAAATACTGTGGATTTAGTAACCCCTGATATTGGACTTATATTTTGGCAAACAGTTGTTTTCCTAATTGTGTTTGCCGTACTGGTCGTTTTCGTTTGGAAGCCTGTAGCCAGTGCCCTGAAGACACGTGAAACAGCGATTGCCGATTCTTTGAAAGCTGCAGAGCTGGCTAAAGAAGAAATGGCACAAATTAAGGAGGACAATGAGTACCTGCTTAAAGAAGCCAGGATCGAGCGAGACAATATGCTGAAGGAAGCCATGGCGACAGCCAACCANATCAAAGAAGAAGCAAAGGCAGAGACTTCTGTGATAGCTGACAAAATGATCGCTGATGCCAAGACGGCTATAGAAGGAGAAAAGAAAGTGGCACTTCAGGAGGTAAAAAATCTCGTGGCTTCATTGTCACTTGAGATTGCAGAGAAATTGCTTAGAGAGAAGTTAAGCGATGATAAATCTCAGAAGGACCTTATTGAAAAATTCCTGAAAGAAGCTAAAGTCAACTAAACATGTCAAATACTAGGCTTGCGGCAAGATACGCTACCCCTATCCTTGAGCTTGCAGATGAGCAGGGCGTACTGGAGGAGGTAAAAAATGACATGAAAATGTTTCTGGATCTCTGTAAATCCAATAGGGATTTGGCATTGATGCTCAAAAGTCCCATCATTCCTCACCTGAAAAAAGCCGCTATTCTTAAAAGTATTTTCGGGAAAAAAGTAAGTAAGCTTACGCTAGATGCTTTTGAGGTGATCACCCGTAAAAACAGGGAAAGTTACCTGCCTCAGATTGCACAGGTTTTTCTTGAGAAATACAACATCAAGAAAGGTATCCAGGAGGTGACGCTTACCACAGCAGCCCCTCTTTCAGAGAATTTAAGAAAAGAATTTAGTGAGTTTGTGAAAAAGATATCCAATAAGGAGTCTTTGATCAATGAAAAAGTAGATCCTGATTTGATAGGAGGCTATCTGTTAAAGATGGGGGATCAGCAACTTGATGAATCCATCAGTGGTCATCTGAAGGAATTGGAATTAAAATTTAGAAACGAAACGATATAAATCGCCTTAAAGGCACAAATACAAAACTATGGCAGAAGTTAGACCCGACGAGGTTTCAGCGATACTTAGAGAGCAACTCTCTAACCAGAAGACAGAAGCACAACTTGAGGAAATCGGAACAGTACTGCAAGTAGGGGATGGTGTGGCCAGGATCTACGGATTAGGTAACGCCCAGGCAGGAGAGCTATTGGAATTTGACAATGGCCTGAGAGCTTTGGCACTAAACCTGGAAGAAGACAACGTAGGAGCGGTATTGCTTGGGGATTCAAGTGATGTAAAAGAAGGAGATACCGTAAAAAGAACCGGCCTGATTGGTTCAATCAAGGTAGGTGATGGTATGTGCGGAAGAGTAGTGGATACGCTTGGGTTGCCAATAGACGGAAAAGGAAGCATCGAAGGAGAGCTTTTCGAAATGCCATTGGAAAGAAAAGCACCAGGAGTTATCTACAGACAACCGGTAAACGAGCCACTTCAAACGGGTATCAAGGCGATTGACTCGATGATTCCTATCGGGCGTGGACAACGAGAGCTCGTGATTGGTGATCGTCAGACTGGTAAGACTGCTGTGGTTATTGATACGATCATCAACCAAAAAGAATTTTATGATCGGGGTGAGCCTGTTTACTGTATTTATGTTGCAGTAGGGCAGAAAGCTTCGACTGTTGCTGGTATTGTAGCTTCTTTGGAAAAAGCTGGTGCTATGTCTTACACCACTGTTGTAAGTGCTGCAGCATCTGATCCTGCTCCATTGCAGTTCTTTGCGCCGTTTACGGGTGCTGCCATTGGTGAGTACTTCAGAGATACTGGACGACCTGCCCTGGTTATCTATGATGACCTTTCCAAGCAGGCGGTTTCTTACCGTGAGGTGTCTCTACTTCTTAGGAGACCTCCAGGACGTGAAGCATACCCTGGAGACGTTTTCTACCTCCACTCCAGATTGTTGGAGCGTGCAGCCAAGATCATCAACAACGATGAGATTGCAGCGAAAATGAATGACCTTCCGGATTCACTGAAAGGTAAAGTAAAAGGTGGTGGATCATTGACTGCCCTACCTATCATCGAGACTCAGGCGGGTGACGTTTCTGCTTATATCCCAACAAACGTGATCTCGATCACCGACGGTCAGATCTTCCTGGAAACCAACCTTTTCAACTCTGGTATCCGTCCTGCGATTAACGTAGGTATCTCGGTATCTCGTGTGGGTGGTTCGGCACAGATCAAATCCATGAAGAAAATTGCCGGTACCCTTAAGCTGGATCAGGCACAGTTCCGTGAGTTGGAAGCATTTGCGAAATTTGGTTCTGACCTGGACCCTGCAACACAAAGAACTATCGATAGAGGTAGAAGAAACCAGGAAATTCTGAAGCAGCCTCAGTACTCTCCTTCACCGGTAGAGGAGCAGGTAGCGATCCTTTATGTTTCTACCAAAGGATTCATCGATAAGGTTCCGGAAACCAAAGTGAAGGAATTTGAGAAAGAATTTTTGTCAATCATGAGAGCTAAAAACAAAAAGGTTCTTGAGGCACTGAAAGCAGGCCAGTTGACAGATGAAGTAACAAATACGCTGGGTGAGGTAGCAAAAGATCTTGCTGCTCAGTACATCAAATAATTGCAGTATTAAAGCATGGCGAATCTTAAGGAAGTAAAGGGTAGGATACAGTCTGTAACGTCTACACAGCAGATCACCAAAGCAATGAAAATGGTGGCTGCCGCGAAGCTCAGAAGAGCTCAGGACAGGATTACTCAGATGCGACCTTACTCCCAAAAGCTTACTAAACTTATACAAAATGTATCTGGAGGAGTTGAGGCCGAGAGCCTCAACAATCCTTACAGTACTCAAAGGGAAGTGAATAATGTGTTGTTGGTAGTGGTGAGCTCCGACAGAGGTCTGTGTGGAGGCTTCAACAACAACGCATTCAAATTTACACGTGCGCTGATCCAGGAAAAATACACTTCTCATGAAAAGGACGGTTCATTGACCATCCTGCCTATTGGAAAGAAGTCGTTGGATTATTTCACTAAGCGTGGCTACAACGTCGATAACCAGTTTGGAATGTTGATGGGTAACCTGACATTTGATGAAGTAAAAGAAGCTGCTGAGTATGTAATGGATGCATTTGTGAGGGGAGAATTCGACCAGGTGGAGATCATCTACAACGAGTTTAAAAATGTAGCTGTACAGGAAATTAAATCTGAGCAGTTTCTGCCTATTCAGATGAATGCAGAAGCGGATGAAGCTGCATCTTCCAATGACTATATCTTCCAGCCTTCCAAGGAATTTATCTTTTCGGAGATCATCCCTAAGACCCTGAAGATCCAGTTTTACAGGACCTTGTTGGAGTCTAATGCTTCAGAGCAGGGAGCACGAATGACTGCAATGGATCAGGCAACTGACAATGCTGGGGAATTGCTTAAAGAACTACGATTAACTTACAATAGAACGCGTCAGGCTGCCATCACTAAGGAGATCCTTGAGATCGTGGGTGGTGCTGAAGCACTAAGCCAGGGGTAATGCAACTTTATCGATATTTCAGATGGCTATCTCTGGATGTCGTATTAGGTGCTATTGTTTTTCTTGAGTTTCTTCGATCGGTATATGAGTTAGTGATGCCGGTTACCGTTTATCTGGCTCTGGCAATCGCCGTGTGGCTGATTTATACGGTTGACCATCTGATTGATTCAGAGAATTCTCAAAGCTCCGATCCACGCAGGCAATTTCATCAGATCCACTACCGAAAATTTATCTTATTTACTGGAATAGCTGCCGTAGCAGGACTCATTAATATCTATTATCTCCCTGTAGAAGTAATTCGTTCAGGATCAATTCTGGCAGCATGCTGTATCACTTACCTGATGTTGGTGTACTTTGTGCCCAGGCTGTGGTTTAAGGAACTGATAGTAGCTGCAGGATATGCCACCGGGATATTCCTGGCACCTATTTCTTTAATG
>JAHCMM010000160.1 GCA_019192515.1 Cyclobacteriaceae bacterium SS2 | reverse complement strand
TTTGGGTCTTTCCGAACGAGACCTTCAAACATGGCTTTTTCACCATGTCTGATCCTGTAGGGTATATCCCGGGTATCATCCCAGTTTTGCACTACAAAAGTAGCCGACCAGCCAAGGTCATTGATTTTTGCCGTGGCAATCTCTTTCCACCCATCCTGATCAACTTCTAATCGCACCTCCCGATCCTCATTGGGAAATAGAGGATAGAGTTGGGCAGTCATCTTCAACTTTTGATTGGCCACCGTATAGATCCCGAATGCTACAACCTCTTCTCTGGGCACATCCATATCGATAATAGGATTTTCTCCCCGATTCCACCAGTCATTAATTGCCAGGGTGTCAAGACCTTCAAAAGGAGAAATCACCAGTGGTTCCATACTCCTCGGGTCCTGTGGAGTACAAGCCGAAACAAAAATCAGAAAAATCAGGATAGGAAGATATCGCATTTGAGATTGGGTTTTATAATCTCAAATATGTGAAAAAAAATACTTAATCGACAAACTGACTGTAATGATCGTACCTATCAAAAATCTGACGTACATATGTATAGGGTTCTATCCCTCTCACATACCCAAATTTGACGATTGGCTGGTTATATACATTTGGATAACTGAGTTCCAGGATCATATCTTCTACATTGTCATCCCATCTGGTTGGATTCAAACCCTCTGCTTTGGCCAGGGCCTGTGCATCAATCACATGGTACATCCCACAATTGTAAGCGGCCATGGTAAACTTAATTCGTTGAACTGAGTCTTTAACCATATCAAACTTCTCCCAAAGCTGCTCGAGGTACCTGGTCCCACCCTTAATATTTTCCTCCGGGTCTGATATGTCTTTGATCCCTAGCTCTTCGGCAGTAGATGGCATTACCTGCATCAGACCCGCCGCATCAGCCCAGGAATTAGCTTCGGGTTTAAACCTCGACTCCTGGTAAATCAATGCAGAAAGTAACCGCCAATCCCAATTGATCCCGTCGGCATATCGCTTTATAATATGATCATATTGACTTATCTTCTCATTGTTTAAGCTATAAAAATCACTCTTGATCCTTTGACGGAAACTTCTCTCATTTTCAAAATACTTATTGTAAATCACATAATAATCCACCGTATCCTTCATTTCTTCAAGCCATTGGTTCGCAGATGATAATAACTTCGGACTGGTTTTTCTCACAGCCCAGGCTATCCGCTGAGAAAAGCTGATGGGTACATCAATATGTAAGACAGGATAAAAAGACGCATTGATCTTGGCCAGGTTATTATCAGCTACCGTGTATTTGATTTCACCGTCCACCACCATCTTGATAATCTCATCTGTAGAAAGATGTCCCGGTAAGGGATTGATCACAATCTGCCCCCCAATTTCTTTCGACAGGTTAGTTAAACGTTCATGATATGCTGAATTTCTTCTTACTGATACTGTATCACCAATAAGCTCTATGGCGTCATGAACAATAGTGTTTTGTAAATCGCTCCATTTCATATCACGCCAGTTGTCAGGCTTTTTTTGGATAAGCACCTGATGGGTGAGATAAAGATATTCTGTGAAGCTAACTTGCCTTTTCCGCTGCTCAGTAACCGTAAGACCATGGGCGACTAAATCCACCTGACCTTCGTTTAGCTGATAAAACAAGCTGTCAATATCTTTTGCGACGATTATTTCAAGTTCTAGATCAAGGAATTCCGCAAAACGTTTGAGGAGTTCATACTCAAAACCCATGGTCTGGCCTCGATAGAGGAAATAGCTTGTGCTGCTGTAGATAGTGAGCACTCTCAGTTTTCCATCCGAACGTATTTCATCAATGTCCCTGAGCACAATCTCTTCTTCCACAATTGCACTTTCATCCTGTTTAGGTCCTGTACATCCGCATATCAGGACGATTGAGAAAATAAGGAGATATAAAAGTCCTTTATCAGTCATAGTCACTTGTTAAATCAACAAGACACCATAATAATTGTTATGATAACCCCATTCTGCAATCTCTTCCAATTTGAAAGTTTCTTTCTCATTTCGGGAAATATCAATTGGTAATTAAATATCTAAACCTCTGGTTATCAGAATGATATACAAAATATGTAGCAGTGGCACAACCTTTGATCAAAGGTTCCTGTCTTAATTTGAATTAAATTCTTAACCCATGAAACTAAGATTTTTAGGAACCATTTTATCCATCTTACTACTGGTAGCTGCTTGTAACGAAGGTGGAGAAATAACAGGAAAGGAAACCGCTCATGTCAATTTCAAACTTGTTGACCATCCTGTGAACTATGACGCGGTATTGATAGACCTGGTAGGTCTTGAGTATCGACTGGAAGTTGAGGATGATGAGGTAGAAGAAGACGAGGATGAAAATGAGAGTGAGGGCGAAGAAAATAGTCGCGTAGCTGGAGATGATGAAGAATGTGAAGATGATGATAAAGGGGAATGGTACGTTGTAGATATTGAACCTCAGGTGTATGATATATTACAACTACAAAATGGCGCTGAAGCTTTGCTGGCTGAATTGGATATAGAAGCTGGAGAACTAAAAGAAATCAGGGTCATCCTTGGCGACAATAACAAAGTAGTAGTTGATGGTGATACGCTGGATCTTAAAGTGCCATCTGGTGCTTCCTCAGGATTAAAAATAAAAGTTCGGTCAGAAATTGAAGCAGGGGAATTTTACGATGTAGTCATTGATTTTGTAGCTTCAAAGTCAATCGTAAGGACAGGGAATGGGAAATATATCCTGAAACCAGTCATAAAAGTAAAGCTGGTTCATGATGAGGATCCTTATGGCAGCATCAGTGGACTTATCTCACCTTCGGATCTTAGCGTAATGGTCCATGCTATCAACGCCAATGAAGATACGGCCTCTACGCAACCTGAAGACGGCGCCTATTTGATCAATCTGTTGCTACCCGGAAGTTATACAGTAGTAGTAGAGCCATTAGACGATAGTGGATTCAGCGACGTTACTATATCTGACGTCATCGTCAAGGAGGAAGAAATTACAGAACTTGAAACAGTAACTTTTGAATAGCATTTAAGTCAAAAACTCATTATTTAAATGGACTTTGAAAACCCATTGCTCATTGAGTGATGGGTTTTTTATTCAATCAGATCCTGCCAACCTATTTGGATTTTTCTAAACAATCTACAGGCTATGGAGTAACCATATTAGGCCAAAATGATAGAAAAATGTTAGCAACAACGAATCTGAATATTGCTCATGACGCTGAAAATCACCTGTTTTTTGTAAAGGTGAAAGGAGGTAATGCAGAGATATCTTACGAAAAACATGCAGACAACTATCTGGATCTCACACATACTTATGTTCCTGAGGCCAGCAGAGGTTTTGGGATTGCATCTACATTAGCAGAGTATGTCTTAAACTTTGCTGCGCAGAACCAGTACAAGGTAAAACCCAGCTGCCCATTCATTCGGGACTTTATCAATAAAAATCCCGATTACCAACCCCTTGTTATTTGATCAACAGTTTATCGTTTAGCGGATCCGGTTCCGGGAAAGCCCTCATTGGAGAGTACCGAACATAGCTATCAAAGACCTCCGGGTCAGGACCGACGACCCTTGGGTCTCGGGTACTTTCCAGCTCTGCCATCAAGCCTGACTTTAACCGGGCTTCTACTTCCTTATAGGCTGGATTCCCAGACAGATTATTCAGGCAAAAAGGATCTTTATCCACATCAAAGAATTCAAATTCCGGCCTTTTACCAAGTGATAATTCGAAAAATGGTCTGATAGACTCATCATCATAATTTTCAATCAGAAATGTTTTGGTCGGGCAGTCATCAATATCCGTAAAAGCTGAGTTTCTGATGTACTTACCACCAGCATCCAAACCGTACATGGGCCACAGGGAAGTAGTATCGTCAGGATTAATTCTTTGTGGTGCACCAGCTGGCCATCTGTCAGGCTTTATATTCCAGGTAAACAGATACTGACCATCTGAGATGGTTCTTTGCGGAAAGCCCCAGTTTTGATATCTCGAGGAAGAATGGCGTTCCCTTCCGGCAAAAGCATATTGCTTGCTTTCGCTCACATCTCCGCTTTTCTCAGAAGTAAGGATTTCCACAATACTTTTTCCTGATATGGGCATCATACCTTCACTACTTGTCTGTGTTAGCTCAAGTATTGTAGGAGCCAGGTCAGCAAAACCAATGGCATCTTCAACCTTTCGCTTACCGGGAAAGCCAGGATACCTAATGGCCATGGGAACATGTACTCCATATTCATAGCCATTGGCTTTGGCCCTTGGAAATGCCATACCATTATCAGCGGTCACAATTACAATTGTATTGTCCAGTTCACCAATTGATTCCAGATATTCCAGCATGCGTTGAAGATGCAGGTCAAACCACTCAATCTCTATGGCATAGTCAAGCAAATCGCCACGGACCAGCTCGGTATCAGGTAAAAAATCAGGAACCTGAACGTCCTCAAGCTTTTTATCAAATCTCTTCCATGAATCTTTCTCAAAAACTCTGTGAGGTTCTTTGGCTCCGTACCAGAAAAAGAAAGGTTCATCATTTCTGACACTATCCATAAAATATTTAAAGTTCTCAAAATAATTGGTGGAATTGATCCCTCCTGCCCAGGGCCCACCGTCTTCACCTTTCTTATAGTTAATATTGCTATGCTCTATGCCACCGGCGTCGGTATGTCTCCAAAGTGGATGATCCGGGTTATCAGCATATTCAAATGGTCCCACACCCTTTCCGGTCCTGCCAGTCACGTATCCATTTTTATCCAACAGGTCTATAAAAGGAACATACTTCTTGAGCCAGGAAGATGCATGTTGCCCGGCCTGCTCGTTCTGCCAATGATGCCTGCCTGTAACGATCGCACTCCTTGATGGAGCGCAGCCGGGTGAGCCGGAATAACAATTGGTAAAATAGATCCCTTCGCCAGCTACCCGGTCAAAGGCTGGCGTATTGATAAAGGTACTGCCACCAAAACTGGTACTACCAAATGACTGGTCGTCACTGATCGCAAAAAGAATGTTGGGCCGTCTGATTTCTTTGGATTCCTTGCAAGAGGTAGAAAGCAGCAAAACTGAAAAACAAAGAATTGACAATTTTTTAAGGAGGGATAGATTTATCACAATTAAAAGTGTTAGATATTTTTGGGTTAGGACTATCGTTGCAAATTTTTTATGGAATTAGCTGATTCTCAATCAAGTTGAAAATTGACCTGCTTTTGCTGATCTCAACCTGAAGAATTTTCAACCTTTTTTATTGAGTGTCCAATTTATGACAAAAAGAGCTGAAAAATGAAATTTGTTTCTGATCAATCTAGTTATACTTTTGTAACTCATTTTAAAACTCACCAAAATATTAGATCATGTCAAAAATCAAAATCGGAATCAATGGTTTTGGTAGAATCGGAAGACTTGTTTTCCGAGTAGCTGTAAACAAACCAAACATCGAAGTAGTAGGTATCAACGACCTCCTCGATGTAGAGTACATAGCATACATGTTAAAGTATGACTCTACTCATGGCAAGTTTGACGGCACTGTAGAGGTAAAGGATGGCAAGCTCGTTGTGAACGGGTCAGCTATCAGAGTAACCTCAGAGAGGAACCCTGCCGACCTGAAATGGGGCGATGTAGGGGCTGACTACGTAGTTGAATCTACTGGTTTATTTCTTACCAAAGAAAAAGCAGAAGGGCATATCCAGGCAGGTGCTAAGAAAGTCATCATGTCTGCACCTTCAAAGGATGATACGCCAATGTTTGTAATGGGTGTAAACCACAAAACATACACATCTGATCTGCAGTTTGTTTCCAATGCTTCTTGTACTACAAACTGTCTTGCTCCGATTGCAAAAGTTTTGAATGATAGTTTTGGTATTGAGTCAGGCTTAATGACCACTGTTCACGCTGCCACAGCAACACAGAAAACTGTTGATGGTCCTTCTATGAAAGACTGGAGAGGTGGACGAGGAGCCTACCAAAATATTATTCCTTCATCAACAGGTGCTGCAAAAGCAGTAGGAAAGGTAATTCCTGAACTGAATGGTAAATTGACTGGTATGTCATTTAGAGTACCTACTCCTGATGTATCAGTAGTTGACCTTACAGTGAACCTGAAAAAAGCGACTACTTATGAAGAAGTAAAGAAAGTAATGAAAGCTGCTTCAGAAGGTGAACTGAAAGGAATCCTTGGATATACTGAAGAAGACGTAGTATCTAATGACTTTCTTGGAGACAGCAGAACTTCCATCTTCGATGCAGGTGCCGGTATCCAGCTGAATGATACTTTCCTGAAAGTAGTTTCATGGTATGACAACGAGTGGGGATACTCAACAAAAGTGGTTGAGCTTGTTGAATACATGGATTCTGTAGGATAAGAATTAGTTTTCCCTAAAGGGTAAAAAGCCAATGGATTAATTTCATTGGCTTTTTTTGTGCGTTCATATAAAGAAAATCGCCTTTCATATATTTTTTCGTTTGTTTTTAAACTTTAGGTCATTTTGTGACGTCTAAGAGTGTAAGAAAACTCAAAATAAAAAGGACAAAACAAAATGAAAAACGTAACTAAAATCTCAATGACCCTTGCCTTTACGATGATGTTAGCGGTAGCGTCATTTGGCAAAACATCCACATTAACTGATGAACAACAGCTGTTGTTATCTGTGAATATGGAGCAATCAGCAGAAAACTTTGAAGCCTTTCATTCAACACTTGACGTGTTTCAACTGGCTATCCTGGAAAATCGTGAATTGACTCCCAGCCAAAAAACTGAAGCATTGAAAGCTTCTTTAACACTGGAACAAAAGGCACTTTGGGAAGCCAATCATGTACTGGAAAGAGCTATGAGGGAAGACTTCAAAAATTCGCTTTCTGATGAGCAAAAAGTGGACATGAAAAGCACAATTGAGGGATCACTAAATCACGAGCAGCTAGCGTTAATAGAAGCTGACAGAATTTTACATGATCTAATGAGAGAGGATCTTCAATAAGACCTCTCAAAAAAAATGAGAAGTTCAAAAACTCACCAGTTCAAGTCACTGGTAGAATCAAATAAAGAGGCTATGTGTTGCGAAAATGGACATTCGCAGCGCATAGCTAATTTTTTTTAACTCACAATCACTCCTGCTTTTTTCATCTCTTCCAAAGACTTCGCAAAGTCATCAGGATTGATATTTACAGCTTTTGTTCCTTTGACAGGGACATGGGTTTTAAAACCAAACTTTTTCACAGCATCAAGCGCTGTAAATTTCAGGCAGTAATCGGCTGCTAATCCTACACAGGTCACTTCTGTCACACCTTCAGCCTTCAGGTATTCTCCTAAGCCAGTAGATTTCAAGTGCCCATTGTCATATAATCCGCTATAGCTGTCGATCTTAGGGTCGGTGCCCTTATGGAAGATCATCTGTACTCTGTGCATGTCAAGATCCCGTGAAAATTCAGCTCCCTTCGAATGCTGGATGCAATGATCCGGCCACAGGATCTGATCAAGGCCTTCGAGTTTTATTACTTCACCAATATTTTTCCCTGGATGGTTTGAGGCAAAGCTTCCATGGTCCATGGGATGCCAATCCTGCGTAGCGACGACGATATCAAAATCGGCCATGATGCCATTTATATACGGAATAATCTCATCGCCGGCTTTTACCTCAAGTGAGCCACCTGGCAGGAAATCATTTTGGATATCAACCAATATCAGAGCATGCATGGAAATTATTTGTTTCGAAGTTTTAAAATCAGTTCTGCCCGCCTTTCAAACAGCTTGGGTTCCAGACCTACCGGATAAACGTGTGGGTTGACCAACCTTCTACTGGATGCATCGAGTAAATTCCGCTGCTGGAGGTGATAATTTCTGCTATCATTAAAGGAGGGCACCTGATAGACCTGAGCTCCTTCTTTAAATACAGGCTGCAACAAATCTTTGTAGTCAGTTTCCATTGAAAACTTTTTACGCTTGGTAAAGTCGTCAGGAGCGATGATCCTGTAATCATCCATTTTATCTCGCTCATCGAATATCATATCTCCAGCCATCTTATCATTGAGGTAAAACCTCCGAACATTTAAAATACCCGGCATGTTGATCTTGATATTTTGCTCAGAAAGCTTGATACGATTTTCCCATTCACCTTTTTCATTCCTAATAGCGGTCATCTTATAAACCTGCCCAAGTGCTGGCTGATCAAAAGAGGTGATCAGTTTGGTCCCGACCCCCCACATAGTGATTTTTGCTCCCTGATCCTTGAGTGTGGATATCAGGTATTCATCGAGATCATTACTTCCTACAATTTTTGTGTCCGTTAATCCGGCATCATCCAGGATCTTCCTGGCTTCGATGCTGAGGTAGGCCAGGTCACCGGAATCTACCCGGATGGCTTTCAGTTTTTTATCTTTCTCTTTGAGATCCAGACCAACCTTTACTGCCTTTTTCACACCTTCCAGTGTATCGTAGGTATCGACCAGGAGCACACAATTGCCTGGCATCACGTCAGCATATGCCTGAAATGCTTCCAATTCACTTTGAAAAGCCATCACCCAGCTATGAGAATGTGTTCCGGAAACAGGAATTCCAAAAAGCTTCCCAGCCAGGACGTTGGAGGTAGAATGACAGCCTCCTATATAAGATGAAAGACTACCTGTCAAAGCACCGTCTATCCCCTGGGCACGTCTCAATCCAAATTCCATCACAGGTTCGTCTCCTGTCACAGAGGTAATACGGGAAGCTTTGGTCGCAATCAATGCGGCCTGACCGACGATGGTGAGCAAAGGAGTTTCCAGAATCTGACATTGAATGAGCGGACCACGTACACGGATCACAGGCTCGTGCGGAAAAATGATGGACCCATCAGGCTGGGCATCGATGGTGCATTCAAACTTCATACCTTCCAGGTATTTCAGGAAAGACTCATCAAAATAATGATGACCATCAGAATCTTTTAATGTAGAGAGGTAGCTCACATCATCGGCGGTGAACTTAAAATTGTTGAGATAATCGATTACCTGAGATAATCCTGCCATGACAGTATATCCACCTGAAAAAGGATTGCTCCTGAAAAACAGGTTGAATACAGCCTCTCGTTCAGCCATTCCCTTCCTGAAGTAACCATACGACATGGTCAGCTGATAAAAATCGGTAAGAAGCCCGAGTGACTCTTTATAGATCCTGTTTAGGTTGTTCATCTGCTCTACTTACTGGATTGGGTCATTTCTTGAATACCACATTGGCTACCACTCCCAGTAGCACCAATCCCATACCAATATAAGTCATGAAGTTGAATTGTTCTCCAAAAAAGATCCATCCAAATCCCAAAACATAAATAATACTGGTATAGTTGATGATAGCCACCTTTGAAAGCTCTTCGGTCTGGTAAGATTTGGTCATAAAAAACTGAGCAATCTGGGTAAATACACCAACCAGGATCAGAAAGAGCCAGTCCCACCCATTGGGTTGCACCCAAACCTGTGTAGACCATGTACCGGCAATGGGTAGTGTGACCAGTGGGAAATAAAATATGATCACCAGAGGATGCTCAGAGGTTTTAAGGATCCGAATGAAATTATAAGCCAGTCCGCTAAAGACCGTGGAAGATATCCCAATAATCAGGTGAGTCAGCGAAATACGTGTATCAAACCCGGTAATGGTAAGCACCCCACCAAAACTAATGAGAAAGAAGAGCCACTGTATAGGAGCAACCCTCTCCCGAACCAAAAATATCCCCAGTATGGCTGCAAAAATCGGAGACATATATAAAACTGTGGCTGCTGCTGCGAGGGGAATTTGCTGAAGCAACCCAAAATATAACACCAATGCCGCAGCTCCTGAAGCTCCTCTCAGAATCAGGATCTTTTTGTTTTTCCCCCAGATACTTACATTCTGCTTATGGAGGAAGTAAACACATATGATAAGTGAAATGATTGACCGGAATAAGATGATCTCAATTGGAGGGATATGAGACAGTACCTTTACACAAACCTTCATCAAGCTGAAGGTGAAGGTAGCAATCAGCATAAATCTGACTCCCTGAGAAATGTTCATGAGGGCGTATGTATAACCCCATCCTTGATTTCAATCGTCCTGTCCGCTGAGGCTGCGAGAGATTCATTATGCGTCACAATGACAAAGGTCTGCCCAAGAGAATCCCGCAGGTTAAAGAATAGCTTATGTAATTCATCTGCGTTGTGAGAATCCAGGTTTCCGCTGGGTTCGTCAGCAAAGATGATAGATGGATCATTGATCAGGGCCCTGGCAACAGAAACACGCTGTTGTTCTCCTCCAGAAAGCTCTGAAGGTTTATGATCGTGCCTTCCATTGATCCCTAGCAACTGCAACAATTCCATTGCACGCTTCTTCACATTGCCGGGAGATTTTTTTCCAATCAAGCCGGGTATCATAATATTTTCCAGGGCACTAAATTCAGGCAACAGATTGTGAAACTGGAAAATAAAACCAATTTCACTGTTTCTGAAATCTGATAATTTCTGTTGGTTAAGATCCGTGATCATGGTATTGGCGATTTTCAATGAACCCTTATCAGCCGTATCTAGTGTGCCAATGATGTGCAGTAAAGTGCTTTTTCCTGCTCCAGAAGCTCCTACAATAGAAACAACCTCTCCTTTATTGATGTGGACGTCGATCCCTTTCAATACCTGGAGACTACCGTAAGACTTGTAAATCCCTTCAGCAGTAAGCATGCGCAAATATATAGATAGGCAATAGATGGTCAACCAATTCTGCAAAATCCTTGAATAAACAAGTGTGATGTTCTAGATTCGCCTTAAAATCTCCGATTATGAATATCCACGAATATCAGGCTAAGGAAATATTAAAAAGTTACGGTGTTAAGATCCAGGAAGGGATCGTTGCAGACACTCCGGAGAAGGCACATGAAGCAGCAAAAGAGCTTCATAGAGAAACAGGTACCTCCTGGTATGTGATCAAAGCACAGATCCATGCTGGTGGTCGTGGGAAAGGAAAGATCCAGGAAACGGGATCTAATGGTGTGGTATTGGCTAAAAGCCTCGATGAGGTAAAGCCAAAGGCTGAAGCCATCATTGGGGGTACACTGGTAACTCATCAAACAGGTGAAGCCGGTAAAAAAGTAAACAAGGTGTTGATTGCCCAGGATGTTTATTATCCGGGTCCTTCAGAACCAAAAGAATATTATCTCTCTATCCTGCTCGACCGTGCCACTGGTCAGAACGTGATCATGGCATCTACCGAAGGTGGAATGGACATCGAAACGGTTGCAGAGAAAACTCCAGAAAAAATTGTAAAGGAATGGATTGACCCTAATGTAGGCCTACAGGGATTTCAGGCCCGAAAAGTGGCTTTTGCGCTGGGACTAGAAGGAAACGCCTTCAAAGAAATGGTCAAATTCATCTTCTCACTATACAAAGCATTTGAAAGTATCGATGCTTCTCTTTTTGAGATCAACCCGGTACTGAAAACGTCTGATGATAAGATCCTGGCAGTAGATTCCAAAGTAAACCTGGATGACAATGCCATGTACCGTCACAAAGACCTGGCCGAACTAAGGGACATTACAGAGGAAGATCCGGCTGAGGTAGAAGCTGGACAGTCCGGGCTTAGTTATGTGAAACTGGATG
>JAHCMM010000159.1 GCA_019192515.1 Cyclobacteriaceae bacterium SS2 | reverse complement strand
AGTCCTGTTTGTAGACGAACCGACTAGTGGACTTTCCTCCCGTGATTCTGAGAATATCATGGACCTTCTGAAAGAGCTGGCACTAAAAGGAAAGCTGGTGTTTGTGGTGATCCATCAGCCCTCTGCCGAGATATTCAGGATGTTTGACAACCTGTTGATCCTGGACGTAGGCGGTTATCAAATCTACTATGGAAACCCGGCTGAAGCCGTACCCTATTTTAAACGGGCTGTCAAGATCGTAGATCAGGGAAGGAACAATGGTCCCGAACAGATCTTCAACATCATCGAATCCAAAGTCGTCAATGAATTTGGCAATTTCACCAAGAAAAGGAAAATCACACCGGAGGAATGGTGGCAGATGTATCAGGAGCATCGACAAGCTACTGAATTCAATGAAGCCGACGCCACCCCTCAAAAGACATCCGAGATCCCCGGTAAATTAAGCCAATGGAAGACCTTTACCATTCGGGATTTTAAATCCAAAATCACCAACCGGCAGTACCTGACCATCAACCTGCTTGAAGGACCCCTACTGGCTATCCTCCTGTCATTTATCATCAGGTACATGCCAGAAGATACCGCAGTCTATCATTTCAAGGAGAATCTTAATATACCCGTGTTCTTCTTCATGAGTGTGATTGTCGCCTTATTTATGGGCCTCACCGTCAGTGCCGAAGAAATAATCAGGGATAGAAAAGTATTGAAAAGAGAAGAGTTTCTGCACCTGAGCAGGCTCAGCTATCTTTTTTCCAAAGTATTTATTTTGTTTAGTCTTTCAGCTATTCAGACCCTTTCATTCGTGATATTGGGTGAATTGATTATGGGTGTGAAAGGTATGACGCTGGTTTTCTGGCTTACCTTGTTTTCCGTATCCTGTTTTGCCAACACACTGGGGCTTATTATTTCTGCAGCATTCAAATCGGCGGTCACAGTCTATATCCTGATTCCTTTATTGATCATTCCTCAGATCATTCTGAGTGGCGTGGTTGTAAGTTTTGATAAACTGAACCCTGTGATCACCACTGAAGACAAAGTACCCATGATCGGAGAGATCATGACCTCTCGCTGGGCTTTTGAAGGACTGGCTGTGCACCAGTTTGTCAACAACGAATTCGAAAGTCAGTTTTACCCCCAGGATAAGATCATGGCAGAATCAGAATTTAAGACGACTTACCTCCTACCCCGCCTGACCGCGGACCTTGAGTATGCCAATCACCATCTGCATCATGGAACAGACCAGGAAAAGAAAGATGCTGTTTATCGATTAAAAACAGTGAAAAATGAATTCACCAAAGAACTGACAGGGATCGGATTTGACAATTTCCCTCAGTTGGAGTCATTATCAGAGTCAGCCTTTACAACGGCAGTACACGATGAAGCGATCAAATTTATATCGGATCTTAAAAGGTATTATTATCAGCGATTCAATGCTGCCAATGAGGAGAAGAATGCCCTCTTGAAAAGTCTGACCGAAACTCCCGAAAAAGAGGAAGCTCTGAATGAGCTGCGTCGCAACTACGAAAACGATGCCATCAGCTTTATGGTGAAAAACACGGCTACTGAACACAGAATTCTGGAACACAACAATCACCTAATTCAGAAGATCTATCCCATCTATATGGATCCCGAATTTACTGATCATGCTTTCGATTTCCGGGCACAGTTTTTCCAGCCAAATAAGCACCTGGCGGGTAGTTTATATCCCACTCCTGTTTTCAATATTGTGGTGATATGGGTGATGACCATTATTATGTTTATCGCCTTATATTTCAACTGGCTGAAAATACTGCTATCAGGTTTAAAAAGACGCTAAATTATATATGTTCTTCTATCTTTCTAAGATCCTCAATTTCATCATCCATCCGATTTTATGGGTCTTTGTGCTGCTACTATGCAGCTTGTTTATCAGGAAAAGATCAAAGCTATTCCTGGGATTAGGGATGCTGGTTTTTGTGATCTTCTCCAACCCACTGCTTTGCAACTTTGTCATGCGAAATTGGGAGATCTCTGCTCCACCAAAAGAAAATCTGCCCCTCATGGAAGTGGGTATAGTGCTGACCGGGGCATTGAGCCACAATCCGGACAAGGAAGACCAGATGCATGTGGGTGAGGCCGGGGACCGTTTTACTGAAGCTATGGTGCTCTACAAACAGGGATTCATCCGAAAGATCCTGATCACCGGAGGATCTGGCTCTATCCTGGACCCTGAATTCAAAGAAAGCGAAGCTCTCAAAACATTTCTGGTGACAGTTGGCTTTCCTGAAGAAGACATCATCATCGAGGCCAATTCGAGAAACACCCATGAAAACGCAACAAATACGGCAGAGGTCCTGAAAGCGCATTCAATAGACGACAGAAAACACCTGTTGATCACTTCTGCATTTCACATGCGAAGATCTCTGGCTTGCTTTTCGAAAGAAAAAATTGATGTAGTGCCCTATTCCGTAGACTTTAGAAGCACTTATGTAGAGTGGGATGTTGCCTGGGTCTTACCAAGCCCGCATGCATTTGCAAATTGGAGCATGCTGATCAAAGAATGGGTTGGAATGGTAGCCTACAAGGTTGCAGGCTACATATAATCCCTATTACTTATCTTCTTTTTTGGCAGGCTTCTCAGCTTTTGCCTTAGGAGCAGCTTTTTTGGTAGCCTTAGCTTTTGGGGCTGCTTTTTCTGCTTTCGCAGGAGCCTCTTCTTTTGCAGGAGCCGCTTTAGGCTCAGTTACTTCAGCTTCAGCTTTTGGTGCTTTAGCCTCTGCTTTTGGAGCTTCTGCTTTAGGCTCCTCGGCTTTTTTAGCTGGTGCAGCTTTTTTCTTTTCAAACTCAGCTTTGATAGCCTCTACATCAATATTTTTGATAGGAGGCATTTCATTCAATCTTTTGATTGTAGCAATCCTACGCTTAGACTTTGCTCGGTCTCTCTTTAACTTTCTTTCTAATCTGGTAACAGCCATTTCTCGATGATTTCCTTGTAAACGACCGCAAATCTACGCTTTTAGTTAGTTTTGTCCAAAATTTGTTCATGTCAAACAAAAAACCCAGCACACCAAAAGGCACCAGAGATTTCGGACCAGTTGAATCTGCGAAGAGAAATCACATCATAGACACCATAAAGGCCCATTTTATCAACTATGGGTTCTCTCAAATCGAGACCCCTGCAATGGAAAATTTATCCGTACTGATGGGAAAATATGGTGAAGAAGGTGATAAATTGTTGTTTAAAATCCTGAATTCGGGTGACTACCTGCAAAAAGTATCTGAAGAAGACTTCAGCCAGGGAAGTCAGCATGTACTGCAATCGATCTCGGAAAAAGGACTCCGTTATGATCTCACAGTTCCTTTCGCAAGGTTTGTTGTACAAAATCGGAATGACCTGGCTTTCCCGTTCCGTAGATTTCAGATCCAGCCCGTCTGGCGGGCCGATAAGCCCCAAAAAGGCAGATACAGGGAGTTTTACCAATGTGATGCCGATATCATCGGTACCAAATCAGTGTTCAGTGAGGTGGAACTTACTAACCTGATCCAGGATGTCTTTAAGAGTCTGGGATACACGAACTATCTCATCAAAATCAATCATCGGGAATTGCTCTTCGGGCTGGCTCAGTGGTGCGGACTAAAATCCAGTGAAATTCCATTTTGCATCGCCCTGGATAAGCTGGATAAGATTGGGCAGGAAAAAGTAACAGAAGAGCTGATAAGCCTGGGTGCTGATAGCGATAAGCTCCAACAATTGTTTGAGTTACTCGGGCAAGATTGGGACAACAGACAAAAACTTAAAGGTATCGAAGCCTTGCTGGCCGGAAATCCGGGCATCGACACTTTGCACACCTATTTCAAATACCTGAAGGACTCCAATCAGCATGTTTCGCTGGACCTGAGTCTGGCACGTGGGCTTAACTATTACACAGGAATCATTTTTGAAGTGGTAGCGCAGGACGTGAAGATTGGAAGTATTTGTGGTGGCGGCCGATATGATGACCTGACAGGTGTATTTGGTCTGCCAGACGTGTCGGGGATTGGTATTTCANTTGGGCTGGACAGGATCTACGATGTACTGGAGGAGAAGCAGCTCTTCCCGGAAAACCTGAATGTGAATGCCCGGGTTCTGATCACCCACTTTGATGAAAAATCTTTTGAACATGGAATGGAATTGTTGAGGGAGTTCAGAGAGAATCAGGTTTCTGCGATGCTTTTCCCAGACCTGGCTAAAATCAATAAGCAGTTTAACTACGCTAATAAAATTGATATACCTTACGTTATAGTCATCGGAGAGGAAGAGGTAAAAAGTAAGGTGTATACAGTGAAACAGATGAAGACAGGTCAGCAACATGCATTGGATTTTTCTGAGCTGATTAAGCTACTAAAGGCCGAATAATCATCGTATCATTACGTTTCCTTAGTAATTCATGCAATTGATCCTGAGAAAATATGGCATTTTGATGCTCATGCTTATGCATTGGGCTTCTCAGGCTCAACATACAAGTCAGCTCGGAAGGTTTTCGGTAGATTTTCAGCGTGGATGTGAAGGCGTAACCGTTCACATTTCTACATCGGCAAGTTTTTCCGGTTTCACAAACTCATATTATTATGAAAGTGGGTTACTGGACGTGAATGATACCTTTCACACCTATAATGATCCGGGTATATACCAGATCGTTCAGTTGACACAGGAGACAATCTCACCTAAAACAGATACGCTTACCTTTGAAGTGCTGCCCAATACAACCCCGCAATTTGAGATCTATGAATGTGGGGCACAAACTGTACAGGTAGACATTACCGAAAGCATTTATGACTTTTACAGGGTTCATTTCACCAACAATGACTCAGTCGATTATATCCCTGGCAACCCCTTCCCCACTTTTACATATCCGACTAACAATGTTCAGATACTGGTTGAAGGACACTACAACAATTCATTCCCCGGTTGTGGAAGTGCTTTCAAATCGATAGTACTCAACAATTCCATTGTTCCCGCCACCATTACCAGCGCATCATTAACACAGACCTGTGGTACGCTGTTTGATGTAATACTGAATGGATCAGTCCTGCCCAATGTCAAGTACCAGGTAGAAATCGCATTTAATGGAGGTTCATACTCCACTATCTATGAAGGGCCCATTGCAAATCCACTGACCATCCGTGATGTAAACAATCCCGGCTTCCTGGATTATTGCCTGAGGATCAATACCGTGGAAGCGTGCTCAAACACCATCATCACCGGACCAGATTTTTGCGGAACGATTCCTGCATCACAATTTGAGTATTTATCGAATGCTTACGCCAGCTACTCCGGAAGTCGGGTTGCCATCGTTTTCAGTAATCAGTCTTTCCAGGATGTGCTTACCCAAAACACAAGTGTCAATTCGGCTGTTGACACCATCAATACCTCTACTACCTACTCCTCTGCAGGAAACAATACCTACAGGCTTGTTATGATCGACAGTTGTGAGACTATATTGGATTCAGCAGTAGTTGTGCCGCCTCATTTATCTGTTACCAATCGTAATTATGAGCTAAACGAAATCACTTTGGAGTTAAACGACCCTATCAACGAACTGACACAGACTTCACGGGAGCTGGTGTTTTATAGTGAGGACAGCTCAGTGGTAGAGGTGGTAAATTTCGACCAGTTGATCAGACTCTCACCAAACATCGGAAGCATTCAGCGGATCAGAGCACGATATTGGTATTCGGAGGTCAGCGAGCCAATTTACTCCAACGAGGTAACCACGCGCTTTATCTACCGTATTTATGTTCCTACGGCCTTCACTCCAAACAATGATGGTCTGAATGACAGGCTGGGGTTTTTTGGGCTGGACAACAATAACGCAGAAGTCAGTATTTTTAACCGCTGGGGGCAGCAGATCCATTTCACTGACAATTTAAGCCTGGGGTGGAACGGATTTATCAATGATGAACCCGCTCCCGAGGGATCTTACACATATGAAATTAAATTTACCAGTCCGGATGGTGAAGAGCTCGTCCAGGTTGGTACGTTTGCATTAATAAAAAAATAGAGTCCGATATGTTTGATATGATGAAAATGATGGGCAAGGTCAAAGAGGTCCAGGAAAAGATGAAGAAAGCACAGGAAGAGCTGGGGTCTGTCACTGCAGATGCAGAGTCCGGTGGCGGACTCGTAAAGGTAGTCGTCAATGGACGTAAAGAAGTGGTATCCCTGGACATTGACCCATCACTGATCAACAAAGACGATGCTGAGATGATGCAGGACCTGGTGATAGCGGCAGTAAACATGGCCATTCAGTCCGTCGAGGTGAAATCGAGAGAGCATCTCAAAAAAGCTACAGAGGGAATGATGCCCAACATCCCTGGTTTGGACCTGAATAACCTGATGTAAAGGTGAGTAGAGTCGCTGTAGCTATTCTCAACTACAACGGAGCTGATCATTTAAAAAACTTCCTACCTGCACTCATCAGGCATAGTGGAAGTGCTTCCATATTTGTGATAGACAATGCATCCACAGACGATTCATTGTCTGTCCTGGCTCAGCATAAGTCCGTCAAGGTAATCCAGCTCGAAAAGAACTATGGCTTTGCCGAAGGCTATAACAAGGGGCTGGATCAAATAGATTCAGAATACTTTATTCTCCTCAATTCTGATGTAGAGGTCACCGAAAGCTGGATTGAGCCAATGCTACAGTATCTGGATGACCATCCAGAGTATGCTGCCTGCCAACCAAAAGTTCTTTCCTGGTATGCAAAAGATCAATTTGAACACGCGGGAGCTGCCGGAGGTTTCATGGATTTTCTGGGATATCCCTTTTGCCGTGGCAGGATTTTACATCAGACAGAAGAAGACCATGGCCAGTATAACGAACCCATTGATGTGCTATGGACTTCAGGGGCTTGCATGATGATAAGGGCGAATACTTTTCGGGAGCTAGGTGGTTTTGACACAGATTTCTTCGCTCACATGGAAGAAATTGATCTTTGCTGGAGGATCTACCAGCAGGGTAAAAAGGCTATTTGCCTCCCACAATCAACTGTATATCATATGGGTGGCGGCACACTTCAATACGGCTCCCCCAATAAGACCTATTTGAATTTCAGAAATAGCCTGATCGTATTATGTAAGAATTTGCCTTTGCCACACCTGGTTTTTGCCTTGCTGATGAGAATTGGTCTGGACATGATCGCAGGGATCAGTATTAGATCATGGGGGCATTTCAAAGCTATTTTGCGAGCCAACAGGGACTTCTATCGATCCATTGGACGCCATTTCAGGAAAAGAATTAAGCCAAAAC
>JAHCMM010000158.1 GCA_019192515.1 Cyclobacteriaceae bacterium SS2 | reverse complement strand
CGATACAGGTATTCTACAAAACTTGCCAGCTCACCTTTAAAGATTGCCCAGGCTTCATCAATGATAAAGGACTTGCGTACGCTGATTGGTAATCTGCGGATCTTGGACAAGATCAGCTCAACGATGATGATGGTATATATTGGATATAACAGGCTGTCTCCTTCAATACTCTTTAGGCTAAATACCACCATATCATAATCCTCGATACTGGTATCGTTGTCCCTAAATACCCATTCATAGTCTCCGTCAACAAAAGGGCGAAAAACAATTTTGAAGGCTTCAAAATCAAAGAAACGTCTGATAGGATCATCTTTCTTTAACTCCTGATCCACACCTTCCAGAAATTGCAAAAAGCCTTTCGCATTCTTCGGATTAGAGACATCAGCATAAAACTTTCCAATAAGATTCTTCAGTACCTGGCTTTCTTCCTGGCTTATATCCTTCCCTCCTTTCCAAATGATTTTGAGAATCATATAGACAAGGTTTTTCTTATCGGTTAGTGCAGTAGTTACTTCCTTTTCCGTTCCGGTAGCCGAAAACTTAAACACATTTATTCCCAGCGTTTCTTTATCATCAGAGTCAAAGTATCCATTGATGTTGTTATCCTTCCCACCGTTGATCTGTCTGCAGGTCTCCTTATACGAGTGGCCTACGTCAATAATGACAACCTGATAATCCAGGTTATTCATTTTATGGATTAATCCATTCATTGTGAATGACTTTCCCGAGCCAGAAGGTCCTATGATAACCTGATTGACATTGGCCACAAGGTCAGAGTACCAGAAGTTTACAAGTACAGGCTTTCCGGACCTATCCAAAAAGTAGTATCCTTCTAGGTCTTCTTTGTGAGGCATTTCCTTTGGAACATAACAGGTAGCTAGTTCCATTACAGAAAGATGATTTCGTTCCCAGTCCTTACGGTTGCCCGGAAGACTGTACATAAATGCAGGAAAGGCTTCCAGGGATTCGACAAAGGGCATAGATCCCGCCATTTTAGTAAATGCGGATTTCACATAATTTACCTGATCCTCTAAAACCGTATCATTACTATCAGCAAGTATGATATTTACTCCTACATTAACTGCCTGCAGGTCCTCTTCGAACAATAGACTTTTAAATTCTTCATAAGCGTCAAGTTTGACCTTAGCGAATGGAGAAAAGAGTCTTACCATCTTTAGGGGAAAACCCCTTGAGTCCAATACAGAAGCTGCAACATCATTATCAATTATTTCAATAGATACACATGTGATATGATCAAAAGGAAGTCCCATGCTGATCGGATAAGTATAGGATACCGGCAGCTTTATTTTATTCATTGTACCGAATCCATTAACGCGATCTCCGGTTAGGCCGGGGTTATTAATTCCTCCGGAAATATCAGATCCCTCTTTGACCAGTGAGATCACTTTAAACGTCTTATCCCCTACCATAAAATCGTTCTTACCCAGGAGGATGTCCGGAACGGCGTACTGATCAAATGTATCACCTCCTTCATGGAAGTTGAAGGTCCAAAATTTATATAGCAGCTGTAGAGTTTCTTCGGCTTTTACTTCCTCTGTATCAACTCCCTCAAAAGAAGACATCTGGCCATGGAATGATTTAAAGATCTGTTGGTATTTATCAATCAATTTGACTGACTTAAATGGTTTGTTGCTAAACAGAAAATCCCGGGTACTAAAAAGACTGCTTTGAGCTGTTCCGTTGAATGGCTTTGCTTTCCGTTCACTCAGCGTAACGGATAAATACAATTCCGCTGTCAGCACCTCCTTCAGGTGCCAATATTTCAGATCACTAGCAGACGTATACGAAGTAGCATTATTAAAGTCACTCTCATAATTCTCCTTAAAATAGAGCCCGATCACATTGACCAGGGAATTAGCAGGAAGCGTCTTGAAGCGAGTGCTGAGTTCAACGGAGAAATGGGAAAGATCTTCATAACCCTGCGTAAACAAACTGGGTAGTTTTAATCTGAATAGCTTAGTTACATCCCCATTCTGGTTAAGGATTAAGCCCGTGTCCCTATCAATGGCGTGATAGGGATTAATTTTCCTCAGTTCGATTGACTTCATCACGTAGCAAGAATTTTAGATGTCCTTCTCTATCGGCGTATCTTTTCCTCAGTAAAAAGAAGAGATATAACCCTCTCAGATAATTGGGATAACCTCTTTTGTTTTCCTTTTGAATAAATGCTGTCAAAAGGATAATGGAGATAAACAGGGAAGCTGCCACATATACATTTGCAACAGCGGTCAATAGCAGTCCAATCATGATGGCGGCAAAGATTCCAGGAGGGAATCCCATCAAAGTAAAAGGCCTGTTGATATTTCTAAATACCAACAGGCTTATCCGTTCATTCCTATTTTCACTCTTATGAACCAAACGCTATACCAGATTAAGAAACCTGAAGATCACTACATAGATTATTGCAGCTACTCCCCAACCAATCAAATATTTTTTGCCTTGTTCCTGATCATTGATCATTTGCCAGATTACACCCACGAGCCCGATTATCAGTGCTACAATAATTATGTTTTCCACTATTGATCCAACAGAGCTGGTTGCGTCTTCTACTTCGTCATTTAGATCATCCAGGTCAAATTCCTGAGCTACAGTGGCCAGAGGAAAGCATAGCAAGTAAGTAAGTGCCAAAATACCGGTGGATATTTTTTTAGCATGGTTCATAAATAGGTTTTTCATCTTTATAAATTTTGGTTTTCAGTGAATTATATATTCTTAAATCAAAAGTCTATTTCATTGTCCCTAATCCATTCTACAGTCTTAACCTCTTTATCCTTTCCGGATCCATCTTCATCCAACTTCTCTGCATCGACATTTTCATCAGACCCATTAATCTCTGTGATTACATCGCCTTCATTTTCCTTAGTGCCCCTCTCCTCTTCTTTAATTAGAATAGTGCCTTTGTCCCCGCTCTCGATTTGTTTAATCGCCCGAAAGGTCTGGATCAATCGCTGCTTTAACTCTTCCTTTGTTTGATCTCCGGGGACATCCGTAAGTTCTATTTCAATCCCGGTTACCTCTTCAGAATTGAATTGGGCATGGTCAACTTCACCCCTTCCATTAGCCCTTTTTGAACTACCTTTAGCTCTACGAGTGAGCACGTAATAGACAATTA
>JAHCMM010000157.1 GCA_019192515.1 Cyclobacteriaceae bacterium SS2 | reverse complement strand
TTGAACATAGCCTGGGAGTCTTTTCCTCCGGAATGGTTACAGACAAATAGGGCCTTAGAAGGCCTCTTTAACAATTGCTTTCGTGCTTCTCTACTCATAGTCACAGTTTTTTAAACCTGACAGATTGAGTAGCTGAGCGTCAATCTGCCTTCACGGAGAAAAGGGGCAGATTGTAAGCGGGGTGTTGTTTAACTGGTTGATTATCTATCTTTAGTGTATTACACCTCAATTGTGTAAACTGAATAAGTCTTGGATTTTAATAGTATCGACGATATCAAAGAGTTTGGCTTCACAGGGTTTCATTCAGTTGGAAGTCTGTGGAATGATTCTACGCTCATACCTAAAATCAGGGGAGTGTATTTGGTACTGAATCCTGTTCGGTCCGCTGAATATCTACTACCTGGAGTAGGTGGATTTTTTAAGCGAAAAGACCCGAATATTTCAATCGAAGAGCTTAATGCTAATTATGTAGATAATTCGCTGGTGATCTATATTGGTAAAGCCGGAGGTACCACGAGTAAAGCAACGCTTCATTCAAGGATCAGACAGTACCTAAGGTTTGGACAGGGGAAAAATGTGGGCCATTGGGGTGGTCGGCTGATCTGGCAAATAAAACACCATCAAGAATTGGTGTTTTGCTGGAAGCCTATTCCTGATAAAGAGCCTCGTGAAATAGAAAAAGAATTGTTGGATGCATTCAGTGAACAATTCAAAAGGATGCCTTTTGCAAACTTGGTTAGATAGAGATAAATGGAAGATCCGAAGATCATCGAGGCAAGGAGGTTAATAATGGAAAAGTTTCATGTGAAGGATCTGGACCTGGTCTTTGTAGAAAAGATTGAGAATGAAAGATTAGTGAAGTATTCGTTCAGTGAAAATTCAAAAAGATTTAGAGTGTCGTTTCTGGGTGAGAAGGTGATTGATATTTTTAGATATTGAAAAGGGTATATTCAACTCTACTTAACATAAGATAATTTATATAACTTTATATATAACGGTTTTATTTCCAAATATTCACCTCGTTTTCCGAAATATGTGAGGTTAAAAATTACTTGGATTATTTCTGCACCAACCAGATTTACTTAATTTTTGGCGCTCCCTGTTATGATGAAGTTAACATATTAAGATACTCATTTTTGCTGCAAGCAGAAAATTTAAGTGGTAAAATGGCAGGTAAAGTTTTACCGGTGTTTCCGATCGCGAACGAAATAGTGGATTTTGCCCTGTATTTGTTTCCGATCGGAAACGATTAAGATTTTATTGGTGGCATTTTACGAGCAACAGCCACTTTTTCCACCTTCCTGAATGGGTGGGCAAGGAACTGTTCCATAAGAGCAATACACACAACAATCACCATCTTTGGGCTTCAGTACCTGCTTACAATTTTCACACTCGTAGAAATATTGACATGCATCGGTCGGCATGGTTTCGGTTTTCTGATGCCCACAGTTTGGACAGGTGATAGTAGACTGTAATACGATTTCTTTTTCCATGTTATCGATTGTTGGACATTTCAGCCGGGTCATCCATGATTTTATCCGTTCTTATCAGATTAGAGACAAAGGAAGAGTTCAATTGGGGTTTATTATACTTACTTATCATTCATACTAATGTTGTCCACTCTAGCTGTCGGCTCCCTTTTCGAACAAATTCATGGACCTATACACCCACGAAGAAATTCGAATGTGTTGCCAAAGAATACCCTTATTAATTATTTATTTCTTACAGTAAAGGAGACCCTGGTTTGATCCCAACTCAGTGTTATTACGCCCTGAGATGGGTCGGTTTCAGTAATCTCAAAAGTAAGGGATTCCACGGTTTCGTCCATTTTCTGGACGGGAACGATAATCCGAACGATATCATTGGCTTGATCATAATCATCCGCCAGGTGCATATCCCAATCCCTGCTAATGATTATTGTCCATTCCTTTTCTCCCGGAATGGTGAATAGTCCATACTTTCCAGCCTCTATGGGCTCCCCATTCACGATAACATCTTTTCCAAAATTGATGAATGTGGCTTTATGGGCACCGGTAGCCCAAACCTGGTCAAAGCCTACCAGCCCTCCGAAAATCATTCTTCCGCGTTTGCTTGGGGACCCATAATCAATGTGGATATGGTTTTCACCAACGTTTGCCATGGCAGTGGTTCTTGGACTTAGCGGTTTATTACCGGAATCAGTTGCTTCAGGAGTGGAATGTGCCTCATGATCGTGACCATTCTTCTTAGACGGTGTACAGGCTAATAACAGACTAAGTGAACATATTATCAACAGGTTTTGCATTGCTTATAAAGGTTTGTGGACTGGTATAAATAACTGGAGACAAAACTAGTTCATTTTCGCAACCTTAATGCATTTCCAATGACACTCACTGAACTGAAACTCATGGCAGCAGCAGCGATCATGGGACTTAGCAGAATGCCAAAGAAAGGATAAAGAATTCCTGTTGCTATTGGGACCCCAAGCGCATTATAGATAAAGGCGAAAAACAAGTTTTGCTTAATGTTTTTCATTACTTTATTGCTCAAATCTCTAGCACGTGCAATGCCATTGAGGTCACCTTTGACAAGCGTGATTTCAGCACTTTGCATAGCCACATCCGTGCCGGTGCCCATGGCTATCCCTATATCTGCCTGTGCCAGGGCAGGTGCATCATTGATACCATCGCCCGCCATGGCCACCTTGCTTCCTTTACTCTGGAATTCCCTAACCATTTCATATTTATCCTCAGGCAGGCACTCGGCCTGAAACCCGTCCAGCTTGAGTTCATGGGCAACTGCTTCAGCAGTAAACTGGTTGTCTCCTGTGAGCATATGAACCTTCACCCCCATTGTCTGCAGATCCCGGATGGCTCTTGCCGAAGTATCTTTAATCTTGTCTGCCACGCTAACAATACCGGCTACTTCATTTTCCACAATTAAGTACATCACTGTCTGACCTGTCTGTTGCCATTCTTTGACCAATTCCTTTTGATCTTCAGATATCTCGGTTGAAAATTCTTCAACCAACCGGTGATTACCCAGGCCAATCGCTTTGTCCTCATAAATTGCCTTTACGCCTTTGCCAGTCACCGATTCAAAGCCTTCCACTTCACAGATATCAATGTTCTTTTCCCTAGCCCCCTTTACTATTGCTTCCGCAATCGGGTGCTCGCTGTGTACATCAACAGATCCTGCGATCTGCAATATTTCTTCATTTGAATATTTGCCAAAAGACCTGAAGTTCTTCAGGCTAGGTTTGCCTACGGTTATCGTTCCAGTCTTATCGATGATCAGGGTATCGATCTTGTTCATTTCCTCTATGGCCCTGGCATCCTTCACTAATACGCCGGACTGGGCCATTCGCCCGGTTCCCACCATGATAGACATAGGGGTAGCCAACCCCAAAGCACATGGACATGCAATGATGAGCACAGAAACAGCATTTACGAATGCATAGGCATAGGCAGGTTCTGGTCCCCAAATGGCCCAAATGCCAAAGGTTAAAATGGCAATGGAAATGACAATCTGTACGAAGTATTTTGCCACCACATCAGCTAGCTTTTGTATAGGCGCTCGTGACCGGCTGGCTTCATTGACCATTTCAATGATCTGAGAAAGCAGCGTGTCAGAACCTACCTTTTGGGCTTTCATCAGAAATGATGTCTTTCCATTGATGGTTCCTCCGGTGACTTTGTCATTTGCAGATTTTTCAACCGGAATGGGCTCACCAGTGATCATACTTTCGTCAATGACTGCATGGCCTTCCGACACAATGCCATCAACGGGGATCTTTTCGCCTGGCTTAACACGTAGAACATCTCCTACCNGTACTTCTTCGAGTGGAATCTCCATTTCCTGACCATCCCGGATCACGCGTGCAACGGGTGGTACCAGGTTGAGCAGGGCTTTGATTGCAGAGTTGGTTTTGCTATGCGCCCGTGATTCCAGAACCTGTCCCAGCAGTACAAGTGTCAGGATCACTGCGGCAGCTTCAAAATACAAATGGACATTTCCATGCATATCCTGAAACTGAGAGGGAAATATTCCCGGAGCAATTAACGCAACAACGCTAAAGACATAGGCCGCTCCAACACCAAGGGAGATCAGGGTCCACATGTTTGGTGCCCACCTGACAATGGAGCTCCATCCCCGTTTAAAGAAATTTNGGGTGGAATAGAAAATAACAGGAGTGGTCAAAGCCAACTGGATGAATCCCCAGATCCTTTTTGAAGCGATTCCCTCCAGGTGAAGGAATGGAAAAAACTCCGACATAGCAATAATGAAAACCGGTACTGTGAAGATCACAGCCACCCAGAATTTCCTTAGTATGACCTGATAAGCCTTCTCTTCCTCACTAATATCCTCGACACTTTCCGGAACCAGATCCATTCCACACTTGGGACAACTACCAGGATGATCCTGACGTACTTCCGGGTGCATCGGACATGTGTAGATGGTCTTTTTACTAGAAACACTTTCCTGCTTTACCAGATGCATCCCACATACAGGACAATCCCCTGGTTTGTCATAGGTCTTTTCACCTTCGCAATGCATGGGGCAGTAGTATAGGTCATCTTTATTATGACTGCCCTGCTCTG
>JAHCMM010000156.1 GCA_019192515.1 Cyclobacteriaceae bacterium SS2 | reverse complement strand
CCCTGCAGGGAAGGAAGAAATACCATCAATAGCATTTTTTACTTCCGTATAAATTTCGTCAATATCATGATTTTCCAGGGTGAGGATAGACACAACTGCGCTGTTTTCACTGGAATTGGAAGTGAGCTCGTCAATTCCCGGGATCGCGTAAATGGCTTCCTCAATTTTGGATGTGACACCCTCTTCCATTTCCTCCGGAGAAGCTCCCGGATAAGAAACAGCAATCTGAATATTTCGGTCACTTCTTATCGGGAAGTATGACTTCTTGGTATTCATCAGGGATACAATACCGCCAATCAGTGTGATCGCGATAATGATATTTGCCAGTATGGGGAACTTGACAAAATATTCGACGAGACCTTTGATGCCGTTCATTTCTGTTTATCGTTTGTTTTGTTGAGAATCAGATTGACGCTCTGTAAGTTTAGCATCCATCGGAGCTTTCCTCTCCAGATCTATTTCCCTGTCCGTCAATTTGAATGCTTTCATGTTGTTGTGTGCATTGATGAGAGGTTCTACTACCAGGTCCTCACCTTCCAGTAACCCTGAAAAAACTGCCGTCTCATCCATCAGACGATGAATGGTAACTGGTTTTACTTTGAGCAATGAATCTTCCAACACAAACACTTCATTACCATTGTAAATCAGGTTTCGCGGTATTTCCATTCCATCTTTGATGATCCGGGCAGGAATGGCCGCTTCGATAAATTGGCCATCATAGATCTTCCCTCCTCTTGGATCAATCGATATATATACATCAATAGATTGGGTATTTTGATTGATATAGTCGCTAATCCTGGCTACGGTACCGCTCCATGTTTGCTGTGTTTCATTAGAATAGATAGTGGTTTCAGTTCCCAGTTGTATCCATGGAATATCCTTGGTCTCTACTGCCACTTTCAACTCATGGTACCCCTTTCTCATGATCTTACCTATCCGTGTACCGGAATTTACAAAAGCACCTGTCTCCAGTACAATTTCTGAGATGCTACCATCGAAAGGTGCGTAATACCAATGTTTTCTGAGTCGCTCCTCAGCACTTTTGATGGTATAAAAGGTTGAATAGATTCCCTTTGTAGCTAAAAAAGTCTTTTCTTTTTCACTTTGGGTTTCAGGCAGCATTGGTAAATCCTTGTCAATCTCAAGTTTTGAGAAATAAGACTGCCACACTTCAAATGATTGAGGGTAATCGATTTTCAGATCAGGGAGAATTGCTGCCAGATCCCTAAGGAAGTTACTCTTCTGAGATTTCAGGGTCAGACTTGCCTCTGTAGGATCAATTTGAAAAAGAAGATCACCCTTTTTGAAAGTCTGTCCCTGCTTCAACCGTATCTTCCCTTCATACATCCTTCCGCTAACTTCTGATAGTAAATCCAGGGATTGTGCGGTCTCTACGCGGCCATAGGCAATTACATGGGTAAGAATATCCTCATANTTTACCTCCTCAGTTCTTACATATTTTTTAATCTCAGGTTGCTTTCGCACTTTGGGTGGCTCTTTGAGACTACTTAAAAATGCCATCAGTGCCACTGCCCCACCAAGAATAATCACTACAAGGCCTGAAATAANAAGGGGTTTTTTATTCATAATTGGAGATAAAATATTTAAGTAAATCTAAACCTTAAATGTCTTCTATTTGTTCTTTGTTTCACCTGGAAGTGAAACCCATATATGGTCAAAAGCTTTTTAGAAATGAATCACCAATGTTAGATTTAAATTCTGATAGGATTTTGAAGCTTTGTCACTTTATCGGATTTCTTTTTCAGGAATCTAAAATTGAAATTGCCAGCTGATACATCCAGTTTTTAATTCGTAACCTGATAGCATACATCTCCAATGGAAAAGATCAACAAAACAGAAGAGGAATGGAAAGCAGAACTAACTCCCGAACAATTTGAGGTCCTCAGAAAAAAAGGAACTGAAAGGCCCTGGACTGGAGCGCTCCTTGAGAATAAAAAGAGCGGGGTCTATGAGTGTGGAGCATGTGGAAATCCCCTGTTTGACTCATCTACCAAATTTGACTCAGGTAGTGGGTGGCCCAGCTTTTTCCAGCCCATCACAAAAGGTGCTGTTGCGTATAAGTTGGATACCTCGCATGGTATGCACCGAACTGAAGCACTCTGTGGAAAATGCGGTAGCCATCTTGGGCATATTTTCAATGACGGACCACAGCCTACAGGAGAGCGATATTGTATCAACTCCATATCGCTCAAATTCGAAGAGAAACCCAAATAAATCCTGCTTGTGCTCCCGGGATAATCCTGTCTTAAAATTGAAGATTTTTGAAAAGAAGAATTTTTTACTTTCTAATGAATTAAGGATTGACAATATTTACAGCCTGGTTTTAAATACTTGCCGGCTAAATGTATAATGTTGTTGTTATTGGTGGGGGTATCGTAGGTCTTGCCTCCGCACTGAAAATCAAAGAAGCCAATCCCAAGCTCCGAGTTGCTGTATTAGAGAAAGAATCTAAGCTTGCTCAGCATCAAACAGGTCATAATAGTGGAGTCATTCATTCAGGCTTGTACTACAAACCAGGTAGCCTAAAAGCCAAAAATTGCATTGATGGGTACAATCAGTTGATCAAATTTTGTGAAGAAGAAGAAATCAATTTTGAGTTGTGTGGAAAAATAGTAGTGGCTACACGTGAAGATCAGTTGGACACACTCAAAATGCTTTCCGAAAGAGGAAAACAAAATGGGTTGAAGGGGCTAAAGGATCTCAACAAGGAACAACTGCAGGAGTACGAACCCCATGTAAATGGACTGAAAGGGATCTTTGTCCCTCAAACAGGCATCATCGATTACACCGAGGTGGCCATGAAATATGTGGAGAAGATCAAACACTTCAATGGCGAAGTGTTTACCGGCAGCAAAGTGATGAAGATCACGGAGGAAAAAGGATTTATTCAGGTTCACACACCTTCGCAAACTTTTATTACCCGGCTGGTGATCAATTGTTCTGGCTTGTACTCCGATAAAGTGGCTACTCTTACAGGGATGAAGGTGAATTACAAGATCATCCCTTTCAGAGGCGAATATTATAAGCTTAAAAAAGAGAAGGAGCACCTGGTCAAAAACCTGATCTATCCTGTTCCCGACCCTAATTTTCCATTCCTGGGTGTGCATTTCACCCGTATGATCAATGGAGGAATTGAAGCGGGGCCAAATGCTGTCCTTGCCTACAGTCGGGAAGGCTATAACAAAATGAAAATCAATTTGGGCGAATTTCTAGAAAGCCTGAGTTTTCCCGGGTTCCAAAAAGTTATCCGAAAGTACTGGAGGACAGGTATGGGCGAACTCTATCGATCCTATTCCAAGGCAGCCTTCACCAAGGCGCTGCAGGAGTTGCTTCCTGACATCACCAGTAATGACCTGATCCCGGGAGGTGCCGGAGTGCGTGCACAGGCCTGCGACCGCGAGGGTGGTTTGATCGACGATTTCCTGATCATGGAGACCGAAAAAGTGATCAATGTAGGAAATGCTCCTTCCCCGGCTGCCACTTCCTCGCTGTCTATTGGGAAACACATAGCCGGTCTGGCAGTAGAACGATTTAAGTAACCTATTTCAGCTTTTCATTGAGCACAAGACTGAGTCGATTGACCAGCTCCGGGTTGCTCTGAGCAATGTTCAACGTTTCACCCTCAGGTGACTGATGGTCGTAAAGTTCGGCAAAACCATCATTGTGCAATATCATTCGATGGGAATCTGTTCTAATGGTTTTGGCATTTCTGAAGTACCCAAAGGCATCATGTCCGGGAGCTTCCGGTTGGTTGATAATTGGTACAAGAGACTCTCCTTGCACAAAACCAGGAACTTCAACACCTGTGAGATCACATAACGTAGGGAAAATATCCACGGTTGCTACCATAGATTTTGTTTGGACTCCTTTGTTTTCCATTCCAGGATAATGAATGACCAATGGTGAATTAAGCGATTCTTCAAAGAGACTATGTTTACCCCAAATCGCATGTTCGCCCAGGTGCCACCCATGATCACCCCAGAGCACCACGATGGTATTCTTATCAGCTCCTGTTTTCTTCAACTCGTCCAGGATCTTTCCCACCTGTGTATCAGCATAGCTTACACATGCAGCATAGTGTTTTCGAACAGCTATGGCAAATAAGCTGTCTTCATTAGGGTCTTTCCCCCAACGATTATAATTCATAAACTCGCCTGATCCATGCCAGGTAGTCTTGCCTTCCGGTTTTTTGGGATGTGGTGTGGCCGGGAGATCAATATGCTCATATGGCTCATAATATGATTTAGGTGCTCCAAAAGGTAAATGAGGTCTGATAATTCCTACTGCCAGAAAGAAGGGCTTTTCTTCATCTTTGGCTAAAGAGTTCAGCTGTGATAAGGCCTCCTCCATCATCAGTCCGTCGGGATAGATCCTGTCATCACCTTCGGCAGCCTGGAAAACGTCCATGTCAGCAGGTTTTACTCTGATTTCTCCGTTTGCTAATCCATGCATCATACCTCGTGGATGCTGCCATTCGCCCACAGGCATTAGATGTCTATCCCAGGCATTGGGCATTTCAATGATATTTTCGTCATCCCAGTCTTCTCCACCTCGACCACCCGGATGGTGTGAGACTTTTCCAACAGAAACGGTGGTGTAACCTTTACTACGGAACCATTCTGGCATGCTTGGAGCCACTTCTTCTGTGCCACCGGCTATTTTTTCTGACCGAATAAAAAGGGCATTATTGGACGGAGGACCATATAAACCTGTCAACAGTGTGTATCTTGATGGCCCACAGCTGGGAGCATTGACATAGTGCCTGCTAAAAGAGACAGATCTTCCAACCAGTGCGTCGATGTTAGGCGACTTGATATAGTCTACACCAAAACTTTTGAGCTCCGGACGTAGATCATCCACACAGATCAAAAGCACATTGGGCTTTGCGGGTTTTTCAGAATTTATACAACTGGTAAAAAAAGAGCAAAATGCCACGAATAGCATGCAGCCTGCTGAGGGTTTGATCATGGTTTGGGTTGTTTTAGAACGCTAAACTTAATGATTTCCCTTCAGAGTTAAATCAGGTGAAGGCATTTCAGTCAGAAAAGGTTTACTTACTTGATAGAAGATTTGACTCAAGATCTGTAAATCCATCAAGATAAATTACCAGCTCCACCACCTGATCAATATTATCAAAAGCCACATCATTGTGCTTCAAATAGCTCTTATACATATCCTGTTTTTCCTTATACAGCTTTTTAAGGTCTCTTAAGGAAGTGATCTCATGGATTTCTTTTCCCTGCTTTAAATAATAAACCAGGTAATGACTTGGTATGTATTGATAGGTGATCCTTGACTCTGAAACCAATCCTGTAGTGTAGCTAATAGACTGATTATCCCGGGCACCACTTTTAGCTGACTGGCCATAGCTAATCGGTTTTTCTGAGTATTCTAGTTCACACTTATATTGTACATAAAGATCACTGATTTTTGATTGATGAAGGATCTCGACAAACTGACCATCAAGCTTAATGAACTTTTTATCATTCATAAAGACGGTATCGATCAGTTCACTTTCAGTCTTGCCAATTGCCATTTTGTGACCACGTTTCACAAACACCATTTCCTCAGTAACCGCATTGTAGTTAATGGATAATTCATTTTTATTTCCACTTTTCATCAATACAATACCTTCGACAAATTCAGGAAAAATGTAATGAGAAAGACTACTCTCGTTCGTCTGAGTAAATGAAAAATGACTAAGAATTAGTAGTAAAGAGAATATAACAATGTGGGGTTTCATCGTTTTTTGTTGTTTATCTGAATAAAAAAGTTGGCAACTTATCGCCTTTTAAAATCTTATGAGGTGGTTAAATAATTAATCAGGCCAACCACCTGCTCTATATTTTCGAATTTGACATTATTGTCTTTCACATAGTACTTGAAGAGATCCTGCTTTTCTTTGAACTGTTTCATAAATTGCCTGTGATTGGTCACCTCGTGGACCTCTCCTTCCTGCTTGATATAATAGATCAGATATGGCTTAGTGTCATAATCATCCGGTAGCTCCAATTCATAGACCAGTCCGTTGCTATAGCTGACAGAATAGTTGTCTACAGCAGCAGTTTGTGATGTACCTCCATAACCAACATCCTTTCCAGGGTAATCCAGCTTGCACTTATATTCAACAAACAGATCGCAGTTATTGGATTGGTGTAGGATTTCAACAAACCTTCCTCCCAGCCTGGTAAACTTTTTATCCTCCATGTATATGGTATCAATCAGTTCACTTTCAGTACTTCCGATTGCCAGCTTATGAGAGCCCTTCACAAAGATCATTTCCTCGCTTATCGCATTGTAATTGATGGATACTTCATTTTTCCTGCCATTTTTCATTAACACAACTCCTTCCACAAACTCAGGGAAAATATAGTGCGTAATGGCTTTAGTGCGATTTTGAGCAAGCGTAAAATGAAAGCTCACTAAGAGTGCAAGCAAGAGACAATAATGGGGTGTCATTGTACAGTTGTTTATTTGAATCGATCAGATAACATAAGTTAGTTATTCTTTATTATCCTCACTAACTCTTACGTAGAATTTTGAGTTTTAGCTGAAAAAAATGGGTTTTTTAAAAGAATCGGTCCTCAAAAACCTGATCTGCAAACGGGGTAATGGTATAGCTAAAGGTAATTTCGTGGGTTCCAAAATTGGTTGTTATCAGGTTATTTGTTGGAAGCTCAAAGGTATAACCAATCCGGTAATTATCATTAATCTGTAGCATTCCAAAGAAACTAAAACTCGAAAAATCTCTTACCATGGCTCCTGCCCAAAGGTCCGGAGTAATAAAATAGGTACCCGAAAGATCAACAGAGATTTTGTCTTCCAGCACCCTGATCAGTGTTTGTACTTTTGTATCATAAGACCTGACAGCTGTAAATCTGTACCCTGCTGACAGGTAGTAATGTCTTTGGTATCTCCCATTGTCCTGGAAAACTGGATCGGGTGCATCCTCACTCAGAATCCTTGGGATTGACAATCCAACGAAATAATCAAACCGCTGGAGCATAATACCTACACCAAAGTTCGGAAATGAGTACTGAGGAATAAAATCATCTAAAACAGGATCGTCGAGCACTTCAGGCTCCAGCTTGCTTAGGTTATTGCTCACTTGTGTGATACCGCCCTGAAGCCCAAAACCGATTGTGGTCAGATGTGAACGAATGTAATAAGATCCCGAAGCGATAAATTCATTACTATTCCGGATCCCAATTCGGTCATTCATTACTCGGACACCGAATCCTCCTGAGTTGCCAATACTTGTCATAGCTGTGAGTGTATTGGTTACAGGGGAGCCCTCAAGACCAAACCACTGAGCCCTGGAGTTTACAGCAATTGTGGTTGATTTATATACTCCAGCGTAAGCCGGATTGATCATATACTGATTGAAATGATATTGAGCATACAATGGGTCCAGTTGGGCTTTGGCAGCCTGAATAGATACAGCAAGGATCAATATGGTGAAAAATGCCTTTATCATCGCATCAATTCAATAAAACCACTTCCCAGCTTCTGGCCCTCCGAGCGGATCACATAGTAAAATGTGCCTTCGGTGAGTTCAGCCTTACTCAGCACATTATTAAATCCTCTAAATACCTTTTCCCGGTTGTCATATCCTTTTTGCTCAAATACTTTTGTACCCCAACGATCATAGATCACCACCAGGCATTCCGGGTAAGCATCAATGTTTTCGATAAACAAAAACTCATTTTTACCGTCACCATTCGGGCTAATGAGATTCAGCACCTTGACAGGTGGCTTGTCTTTAGGGAGGTATTTTCGACCGATAGAGAAATAAGACAATGTCAAGGGGTGGTTGGGATCATTGGCGATATATCCAAGATCCACGTCTCCACTGGTAGAATCCTGATAAAGGCTGTAAACTGTAGAGTTGGCAGACCCTGATTGCACAACCATTGCGTATTCGATCTCCTGAAGAAAATCTGCATTTTCAAATCCTAACAGTACATTAAACTCTTCATCTGATTCATCCATTACCCAGTGAAAGGGCGCTATTTCCGCAATGGTATTGTCAAGAGGCCCTTGCAACGGGGACTCAACAGCTTGAATGCCTATAGGTAAAGCATCTCCGGTAACCTGGTTGAGGGTCACAGGCAAGAAATAGTTTGTGGTCCCAATTGGATACGTTGAACTACCTGTCATGACCAGTCTACCAATGATGTAGTCATTCGGTTGTCGTGTGATTGATCCTCCGGGAGCAATTTCGAGACCAAAGCCGTTTCCGATAGTCAGCAGACTTCCATTCAGTTCCAGATGATCAACCGTAAGATTGGTATTAAGCGTTTTATTGGCACCAGATAACCTGAGCCTTTCGATAAAAGACTGATCATTGATGGATTGTGTGAGTGATCCATTCATGTCTACCACACCTGTGCCCGAAGTTTGGTAAACACCTGTATTAACCCAATGACCACCAACGATAATCTGGCCTGCATTTAGCAAGTTTCCTGCATTGACAAAGTTCTCGTTGACTTTTAATACCGCTCCTTCAGTGATCCCAATAGGCATTCCAGTATTCTGAAGGCTTTGAGAGAAGCTAACTGAGAATAAAAAGCATAAAAATATTCCAAAAAGTACTTTCATATCTGCTATCCTTTTGGTGCCCCAACATTAGGTACATAAGCTATCGTAATCCACCCATTAAATCCTTTACCATCATCTACATACATAAAATGAATTGATCCCCCAGGGTTGATGGATGCTGCATCAGGAACATATAAATTGCTATTGCTTGCACTATTTGGAAATGAAATAGCCATAGTTCCCACATTGATAATGATTAGTTCCTGACCGGAAATTCCATTGTTGATTTTTATTTCAGAAATGGTTGATCCCTTTCCAGCATCTGGTGTAAATAATAAGGTACGAGCAAACTTAAATGATGCTAAGTCAAGAACACCGCCGGTTATATTGGAATCATCTGCTGGGACTGGCGTAGACAAAAAGTTTATAGCTTTTAAATAATTTCCATCAGTATACTCTCTAAATTTATTTCCATCAATATCAACTCCTGCCTGGAGTTCAATTTCATTCGTAGAACTTGCATCTCCATCATTGACTGAAAACGAACCACCGCCGCCTGATAATGTCACAGTTGTTCCAGATATTGAAATCGTTTGCAACTCATTTGTAGGATCCGCATCCGCATCATCCACATCATCAGTATCATCTGAAAAACCTGCAGGGATACCTGACAGTTCAGTCCAATCTACCCCATCTTTAACTGACTCGTCTACGGTTGGGTCAAGTTCATCTTCATTGGAAAAGTCATCAGTCACATCAGAATCATAATTACTTAAATCAATAATAGTATTATCAGGATCTCCTGAAAGGGTAATTTGCCCTCCTGAAAATTGCAGATTCTGCTCATCTGTATTCGTACCTGTGTAAGAAGCCAGATTTATCTGCGTTGGACTACCAATACCTGTAATCGTCAGAATATTGCCACTGAGATTAAGATCCTGTAGCTCATTAGTGGGATCGCTGTCCGCATCATCCACATCGTCCACATCATCCACAAACCCAGTGGGCACATTCTGTAGATCTGCCCAGTCCCCTGAAAAGTCATCTGAAGCATCGCTGTCATAAGCACTCAGATCTATGATGGTATTGTCCGGGTCTCCGGTGAGTGAAAGCTGACCGGCAGAAAATTGTAGGTCCTGTTCGTCTGTATTAGTGTCTGTATATGCCGATAAGTCAATCTGTGTTGGAGTAGTTAAGCCGGAAATAGTTAGAATATCGCCAGACAGGTTAAGGTCCTGAAGCTCATTGGTAGGGTCGTTATCGGCATCATCCACATCATCTGTACCATCCATAAATTCAATTGGTATATTGACAAGATCTGTCCAATCACCTGTAAAGTCATCAGAAGCATCGGCATCACCTGTATTATTAATTACTCCATCAACGATTTCTAAGCCATCACCTGCTTGCAGGGATGAGCCCACAGCTTCCCAATGATCTGACAACCAGAAGAAGAATTGATTCAGGTCTGAATCATAGACCATCATTCCATTTTCATTCGAGGTCAGCTGACTCGAAAAGTTATTCCTTTGTGTGGTGGTGAGTTTTGGTGCAAGGAACCCCTGGTCATTGTTAGGTGCCACCAGGTGTAAGACAGCTTTTTCATTGGGAGTTTGTGTCCCGATACCAACCGATCCCTCTTGTGCCATCAACACATTGGAGATCAAAATAGCTAAAAGAAAAAGGATCTTTTTCATATGTGGTAACAAACAAAGAGGTAATCCAACCAAAATAATATATCAGATAAATCAATGGTTCTCATTTGACCTATTTAGATATTTCCATTACCAATCTCCCGCTCCAGTTAGTCTGTGTAGCCTTACCAACAATGGTTCCGCTAGCTCTCGAAGACACACCAACCTCTACCCTATCATCTTTAGATAATTGCAAATCAGTGACAAATGAAAATGCATTTTGAGATACCCCACCACCAGATACGACTACGGCATGCATTGGGGATCCATTTACCAACAAATAAATATCCAGATCAGCTCCCCCATCAACAGTTGTTGATACTATTCCGGAAAAATTATAAATTCCGGCAACCGGAGCAATAAAACTTGATGTTTCTCTTTCATAGTTCCCACCTATGTCATATCCTATAGCATCAAAAGGGACTCCCACTGTTTTACCATCAAATGATATGCTCTGATTAATTGTTTTACCGGCTTTAAAAGCGTACTGACCACTGCCACCACTTGATGGTACATCAATATTGAAATTTGGATAGGTTCCGGTTACTGTAGCATTACCACTTCCAGTTATGATAACCGTTCGATCAGGCAATGTATTGGTTACCTGAAAGTTCTGTCCGGATTGAGTTACATTGATACCACTACCGGCTGAAACAGTTTGGTTTTCGTTTGTTGGATCATTATCAGCATCATCCACAAAATCTGTGCTTGGTTGCCATCCGCCATCAGCAGGAAAGTATTTCAACACCGAGCCTTCGTCACTTGCATCTACAGGAATTGACGCAAGTAAATCCGTATTATCAAAATATGCGCTAAGATTTACTGGTGTATCATCATTGGTCAGCACAAGGCTTCCATCAAGTAATTCAAGGTCCTGTTGATCAGTATTATCTCTTAAGCCAGACAAATCAATTAGAGTAGCATCAGGATTATCAGTGATATTTAAAGTGTACCCTCTTGAATCAAAAAACAGATCCTGGCGCTCATTGTTGGGATCAGCATCAGCATCATCCACCTCATCTGGTGCTGCTCTCCATCCTAGAACAAGCCCTTGATATTTCAACACGTCTCCTGTTGAAGGAAATAATGTAAACAACAAATCAGTGATATCCACATCAATCAAACCTGAAAGGTCAACCGGTGTATCATCAGGGTCATTGGTGATTGAAAGTGTTTTAGTTGCTTCATTAAATATTAGATCCTGAAACTCATTCGACGGGTCTGAGTCAGCATCATCCACATCATCTGTACCATCCAGAAAATCGCCAGGAACACTCAGCAAGTCCCCCCACTCACCTGAAAAGTCATCTGTAGCATCCAGGTCGAGATTTGCTGGAATATCTGTGAGATCCAGAAAAGACCCTGAAAAATCATCCGTCACATCCAAATCCAGGTTAACAGGCACATCAGACAGGTCTAGAAATGAACCAGAGAAATCGTCTGTACCGTCAAGATCAAGATTGACCGGTACATCGGTTAGATCCAAAAATGATCCTGAAAAATCATCTGTAACATCCATATCCAGGTAAAATGGGATGTCCAAAAGGTCTTCGAAAGAGCCTGAGAAATCATCAGTAGCGTCAAGGTCAAGGTTTACCGGAATTCCAGTCAGGTCACTAAACAAACCGGAAAAATCATCAGTGGCATCAAGATCAAGATTAATCGGAATGTCTGTGAGATCTAAGAATGAGCCAGAAAAATCGTCCAAAGCATTGAGATCAAGATTTACCGGAACATCGGCAAGGTCTAAAAAGGAGCCAGAGAAATCATCCAAAGCATTTAGGTCCAGGTTGATCGGCACATCCAGCAGGTCGAGAAAGGATCCTGAAAAGTCATCGGTGACATCAGAATCATAGTTACTCAGATCAATGATTGTATTATCAGGATCACCAGATAAAGAGATCTGTCCACCCGAAAACTGTAGATCCTGATTGTCTGTGTTCTCTCCTAAAAAAGGTGCCAGATCAATTATTGTCGGTGTAGAAAGGCCTGTGATTGATAAAGTACTTCCTGATAAGCTTAAATCCTGAAGCTCGTTTCCCGGATCATTATCTGCATCATCTGTTTCATCCGTGGCGGCTACCCAGTTGGCTCCGTCAAATTTCAGGGCTTCCCCCGTACCAGCTGTAGCGGGTAGCTCAATCTCATTCGTCGGGTCATTATCCGCATCATCCACCTCGTCTGTTCCATCTAGAAATGCAGCTGGCACATTCTGAAGATCTGCCCAATCACCTGAGAAGTCATCGGATGCATCCGTGTCATAACCACTTAAATCAATGATAGTATTGTCAGGATCCCCGGTTAAGGATATCTGTCCGGCTGAAAACTGTAGATCCTGCTCGTCGGTATTTGTGCTAGAATAAGGAGTCAGGTCAATTTGGGTAGGTGTAGTTAACCCCGAGATCGTCAATATATTTCCGGCCAGGTTCAGGTCTTGTAGCTCATTGGCAGGATCCGCATCCGCATCATCCACATCATCAGTACCATCTACAAACTCAGTTGGAATATTGGCAAGATCTCCCCAATCTCCGGAAAAGTCATCCGAAGCATCCGTATCTCCGGTATTGGTAATCACCCCATCAACGATTTGCACACCATTACCAGCCTGCACAGACAAACCAACCGCCTCCCAATGATCTGTCAACCAGAAAAAAAACTGGTTCAGGTCAGAGTCAAAGACCATCATTCCATTTTCCGTTGAGGTTAGCTGGGTGGAAAAATTATTTCGTTGGGTGGTTGTCAGCTTAGGAACCAGGAATCCCTGGTCATTATTTGGAGCAACAAGGTGAAGAACAGCTTTATCATTTGGCGTTTGCGTACCAATCCCTACTGAACCTTCCTGGGCCATTAGGGTGCTGCCTACCAATAAGCTGAAGAGAAATAAAACTCTTTTCATGGCGGTGATCTGTTATTTCATCTCATGTAAAAAAAATACTATCTTTTCTTTACATAGTTATAATCTAGGCGTCGGAGCGTAAAACTAATAAGATCTATGCAAATAATTGAATGATTTCGCTAGAATATTCTTTCAAGTGGAGTTTGGTTTTTAAATGGAGCAAAAACATAGCTCAATGTAACCTCGTGAGTACCGTAATTGGTAAAGATCAGATTGTTGGTTGGAAGTTCAAAAGAATAACCAAGGGAAAAGTTCTTGTCAAAATCAATTTTTCCAAAAAAGCTTACTCCGTAGTAATCTCGGATCATGGCTCCCATTCGAACAAAGTCTGTAACAAAATAGGTAGCGGCAACATCAAATGAAAATCGAGACCCCAGTACCCGAACCAGGGTTTGCAGTTTGGTATCGTTTGACCTGAATAAACTGAACCTATAGCCTGTGGATATATAAATATGCCGATCATACCTGGGGTCATTTAGAGCCCTGGATGTATTTCTTGTTTCAAGTATCCTGGGAATGCTTACAGCCAAAAAGTAATCAAACCTGTGAATGATGAACCCCAATCCGAAGTTGGGTTGCGTACTATTCGGAACGAAACTTTCCAGCTCAGGATCATTGAGTACTTTAGAATCTAACAAACTCAAATCGTTTGAGATATGGGTGATCCCTCCCATCAGGCCCATTCCAATTTTCACAAAATGAGAATTGATGAAATAAGATGCCGAAGCCATGATTTCTGTATTGTTATGAACTCCGATCCGGTCATTCATGGCCTTGAAGCCGATCCCGGAATGATCTGACATGCTACTCTCAAAAGTCAATGTATTGGTAAATGGTGCACCTTCCATCCCATACCACTGAGCCCGAGAGTTGAAGGATATGGCTGTGCTTTCATACAACCCACCAAACGCTGGGTTGATCAGATACTGATTAAAATGATATTGGGTATAGAGTGGATCAAGTTGAGCAAAGGCTTTATTTATTAACAGTGTGACCAGGATCAATATGGTTATCAAAACCCTCATCTCACCAATTCGAAAAATCCAGTAGAAAGTGTTTCTTTACCAAGAGATATCACATAGTAATAAGATCCCTGGGCCAGCTCACTTTTTATTTTTTCATTCCCAAGTCCTTCAAACCTAACCATCTCATTGTCATATGAGACTGCTTCATATAGCTTCACTCCCCACCGGTCGAAGATGGAGACCGTATTTTCCGGATAGGCTTCGATATTTTCAATCATCAGAAAGTCATTAAAGCCATCATCGTTGGGACTCACTAGATTTAAAACATTAATGGGTGGCTTTTCCCCTTTGATAAACTTCCTTGCCACCGTTAGATAAGGTCCTCTTGCTTTTTCACTGGTGACCATGCCAAACTCAGGAGATCCGGAAAACATCATACAACCGGCATCTTTGATAACACTATTATACTTCTCTGCTTCCCCTACTCTGGCATGCTCAATGCTTTGTAGAAATCTTGCGTCCTGGAAATTCAGTGTAATCACAGCTCCCTGATAATCTTCCGGGGTAATGAGCTCCCAGTAATAGTCAGCAACAGAGGATATCGTGGATTCTTTTGAGGCACTCAGAAGTCCGGGTCGTGCAACAACACCGATTTGCATTACCTGATTTTCTGGTAGGACCATACGGATTGGTAAATTCTTTTCAGGAGTACCTATTGGGAAGGTTATATCATTGCCAGTCATATATAATGCCCCAATGATTCTGTCTTCTCTTTGGTATTCCAGCTGTGTCTGCTCACCCAAATACAAGCCAGACCCAGTCGGAACAAACACCTTAGTATTGTCTAATGCTAGTTTTCGCGAAACATGAAAGCTCTCTGAGATGTGCTTCCTTCCATTCTGAAATACTACAGTACCAACAGGCAAACTACCATGACTGATGTATTGCAGATCGCTACCATTAAAAATGATCTGTCCCCGCATGTCATTGTAGGTACCCGCATTTACCCAGTTGCCCTGGACTGCAAGTGACCCCTCATTTAAAATTTGCCCCCTGTTTACTACACTTTTCTGGACATTCACCGAAACACCACCTGCTATTTTCAGGGAGGTGTTTTTGATATACAAATCCTGACTGAAGCCAAGCAGAGGAAAAAGAATCAATATGAAAACCAGGTACCTCATCTTTATCTGCCTACAGCTTTTGATACGCTGACTTCCATCCAGCCGTCAAAGTTTGTTCCGCTGGACTGGTCCTTGAAATACATAAGGTGCAGTGTGCTCCCTGAAGTAAGGAGGTGTGTAGCACTGGATAGGAAAATATTGCCGTTTGCACCATCCACATTTAAGGTTCCCGGGCCTATGACCATCAGGATCAGCTCTTGCCCTGAAATGCCAGGATCTATATTTCTTAGGTTGGTTGAAGATTCAGGTACAATTACCACGGTCTTATGTGAATTGATCATGTCCGATTTTAGTGCACCAATTGTGGCTGTCAAATCAGCTCCACGAACATGACTTGGATTTGACCTGGAGATCATGTTATTTGAGATAGCGTATTTGCCAGTGTAATTGATATTGGTACCACTGTTTTCTTCAATCCAGGGAGTAGCATCATCCAGCTCGCTCAGATCCCACATATCATGAATCCCGCTTGGCTTGGTGAGGGTCAACACATTTGTAACGGAGTTGTAGGTTAAGCTCTGCACCTCATTATTAGGATCCGAATCTGCATCCTCTGCCAATGAAGAGAGATCTATATCATGATTGATCCCTGATTCCACAATTCTGAGCGTATTCTCCCCGATCAACGTAGCTACTTCAATTAACTCATTGGTGCTGCTGGAGTCTGCATCATTTACATTTATAGTCAGTGTCTTGTCGTTTGAAAGGGTAATGTTTCCCGGAGTATTATTAGTGGTAATAGCTTGCATTTCATTGGTTGGATCTGCATCAGCATCATCTACCTGATCACCATCAGCCAGTTCGGCTGGTACTCCCGTCAGACTACTAAACTGACCATCAAAATCATCAGCAGCATTTTTATCCCACCCCGTGAAGTCAATGGAAGAGCCAGATAGGTCACCTGATAAACTGAGTATATCTTCAGTCAGCACAAGTGATTGAATCTCATTCGTCGGATCTGCATCCCCATCTTCCACCTGATCTCCATCAGCTATATCAGCTGGTATTCCTGAAAGACTGCTGAACTGTCCGTCAAAATCGTCTGAAACATCGGTGTCATATCCGGAGAGATCAATGAGGGTTTCATCGGGATCACCAGATAGAGAGATCACTCCATTCGAAAAAATTAAATCCTGACTACCCGCGCCCATAAAGGCACCGAGATCAATGGTTGTGGCATTTTCATTATTGGTAATGCTAAGCTGGGTTCCACTGATAGACAGGTCCTGGATTTCGTTGGTCGGATCGGCATCTGCATCATCCACCTCGTCGGTTCCATCCAGGAATCCCGCAGGCGTATTTTGGAGATCATTCCAATCGGTAACAGCGAGATCGGAAAGGTCTATACTACCTCCTCCCGAAAGTGTAAGTTGTTTTGATAAAGGATCATATTCCAATGACTGGTTGCCTGCAGATAGTGCCTGCCATCCGGTATCCTGCCAATAATAAAATACCTTGTCAGTCAGATCAAAGACAAGGAGCCCATTGTCAACTGAAGATAATTTACCTGTGAATAATGATGAAGTACGCTGACTGGTTGTCATTGTAGGAATTAGTAATCCCTGATTGCTACCTGGTGACACCAGGTGCAGAATTGCGTTAGGATTTGGGTTTTCTACACCTATTCCGACAGAGCCGTTTTCCTGCGCTCTAAGCGTTATAGAAAATAAAATACCCAATAAAAATATACATGATATCCCTGTGGATTTCATATTGGTTAGTGCTGGTTGGTTATACAATCCTAGTCAGGTGGTGGATCATACTTTTCGATGCTAAATCTATAGACAAATAAACCATATATGGAAATTTTTTATAGGAATTTTTCATTTAAGTATTAATTAACTTTAATTATTTAACTTCCTGATAATATGCATCTTATCCGATTTACATAAAGTGGTTTTGAGTCTCGATTTGAACCAAAAGTGCGTTAATTTCTGTTTTAAGGTGGATTATTGGGAATTCCTTAAATTACAAGAATGAAACACACTCACATTGTCATATTTACAATTGCACTTTTATCCGGGTTTACCTCTTGTGCACAGCAAAAACCAGTTGAAAAAAAAACGTCCTTCCCTGAGGAAGAAAAAATAGAATTGTCGGAGTCTGAGTGGAAATCCCGGCTGACAGAAGAAGAGTTCGAGATCCTCCGTAAGAAGGGAACCGAATATGCTTTTACAGGAAAATACTGGAATAACAAGAAAGATGGTGTGTATACCTGCGCCGGTTGCCAACTCCCACTATTTGATTCTTCGACGAAGTTCAGATCAGGCACCGGGTGGCCCAGCTTCTACCAGCCAATCAATGAAGTGAATGTAGCTGAAGAAAAAGACACCTCTTATGGTATGGTCAGAACTGAAGTATTGTGTGCAAGATGCGGCGGACACCTGGGGCATGTATTTCCTGATGGACCAAAGCCAACCAATCTTCGATATTGCATCAATTCAGCTTCCCTCAACTTTGAGGAAAAGGGTGCTGAGGCTAAGCCTTGATTTTAATTATTTAGTGCCCCATCATCAACCCAGCATGCTATCAGATCAATGTTATTTTGAGATAACTTATCCTCTGGTGGCATCGCACCACTTTGGGTAACCGACCTGATCCTTGATGCATTATTTTTGATTTCCGTATATGAATTAAATGTTATAAGTGAAGGATCATTTCCATGACACGAAGTGACACTACAATTGGTGTCTATTATTTGTTTGATCTCCGAACTATAACTCACTCCACTCAGTACCTGAATATTCTTAGAAGTAATACAACCTTCCTCATCCTTTACAGCGACATTGTATGAACCACCAGATACATTTTCAAAGGTGTTAGACGATGCGAATACACCAGTTCCTAATCGGTAGGTATACCCACCCATTCCACCGGTAGCACTTACCTGTATAGTTCCGGTTCCCGTACCACAACCTCCTATTGTTGTTTCGGTAGTAAAGTTCAGATCTGAACCACTGTTACCCACAGTTACATTCTCAGTAGCCGTACAGCCTTCAGCATCCACAACAGTGATGACATATCCACCACTGGCCAAATTGGCGAATGTGGTTTCATTTTGGAAATTCACACCATCAATCGAATACATCAATTGCCCATTTCCACCAACAGCTGCGGCAGTGATCACGCCTGTAGGCTGGCAGTCAGCATCTGTCACTTCACTATCCTCCAAGGTAGGTCCGGAAACATCACAATCCACTATTTCTATCTGGTCGCTGGTACAAGAATATAATATGATGAGAAATGAAAACAGAGAAAGCAGTATAAAGGATCTTACCAGCATCATGTATTAGTATTTTAGTTTTTGAGTTTTGAAATACAATACTACCGGAAGAGGAGATTTGGTTGTCTCCTTCTAGTAATTAAATGTATCGTCCTCTGTTTTCACTACCTCCCAGGTATGGTCCGATAACAGTCGAACCTGGGCGATGAACTTTTTATATGGGTTTGATTTGCCCCATTCCTCCGGGCTTACCATGGTTAATACATCCTCCCCATTTTCACGTTGAAACAAGTAGTAATTCTTATTATAGACCGGGTCGAATCCCATATCGGCCAAATAGATCCTCTCGGAAATAGACACGCGTTTCTTTAAGTATTTGGCTTGTTCCGCCAGAGTCTGCATCTGCTCATAGAGCTGCCTGAACTGACGGTCGGTTTGCTCATGCATCGCAGCTACGGCCGTACCCTTAATCTTTCCTTTATCTTCCGGTTTTACGATCGCACTACCAACACTGTGCGCATATTCAATAAGGCCAGGCAAATCCGCTACCTTATCCTTCATCCGCTCCAGATCAATATTTTCGATATCGACTTTCTTTTTATTCACCAGACTCAATTCTTTCATTTAAATTCTTTTTAGCACCCGGCCAGGTCGTCCGTTGGCTGATATCAATGCTAATAATGATCATGATCAACAAAAAAATGGCTGCTATTATAAAAAAAATCCGCTTTGATCTTTTCATATCCGTTTAGAGAACGACAAATTTGAGGAATAGTTTATTAAAAAATCCAATATGACCATCGAAGGAAGAATAATTGAAATATTTGACACGCAAGATGTGACAAACTCATTTAGAAAGAGAGAGTTTGTAGTAGAATATGCTGAAAACCCTCAATATCCTGAGTTTATCAAATTTGAGCTGATACAAGCCAACTGTGATCAGCTGAATGATTTCAAGGTAGATGATATGGTCAATATTTCCTTTAATCTTAAAGGGCGCAAATGGACAGATCCTCAAGGCGTAGTAAAATATTTCAATAGCCTTCAGGCCTGGAGACTAGAAAAAGCCGGAGGTAATTCTGGACCCGCAGAGCAGGCACCTCCTCCTTCAGCAGACCAGGAATGGATGAAAAGTGATTTTTCTGAAGATGATGATTTACCATTTTAAGGCCAGGGCCAGTTACAAACTCTGAAATAGCGATGTTACTTCATTTGACTCAGCCAAAATTGGATCAGCCGGAACAAGAAAGTAGTAATGTTCTGTTGTTTAAACTATTCCATAGTATTATCGTACATATGCACATCAAATCCGACAACCATTAATTTGAAGGATTAAGATAAAAATGCTGAAACTGAATAGAATATTCTCTGATTTATCTGTCGTCGCAATAGTACTTTATCTCTGTACTGCCTGTGATAGCGACGAAAAAGAAAGACCTTCTCCTTTGAGAATGGACAGTACTCAAATTGCCGGGATTGACTTAAAGATTACTTATAGCAGCCCTGCTGTACGAGACAGGAAGATATGGGGTGGTTTGGAACCTTATAATAAGGTATGGAGGATCGGTGCCAATAAAGCCACTGTTTTTGAAACATCAGAACCTATATTTTTATCAGGTAATGCTGTTCCGAAAGGGAAGTACTCAGTATTTGCCATCACCGATACTACACAATGGACAATCATTTTCAATAAGCAGTGGGACCAGTGGGGTGCTTATGATTATCACGAGGAGGATGATTTGTTTCGAGTTGAAGTGATTCCCACCAGGTTAGATTCACTCCATGAAAGGCTCTCCTTCAAGTTTACTGATCAGGAGCTACAATTTCGCTGGGAATACCTGGGTTTCGATTTACCTATTACATTGCCCGCATCACATCAGTGACCAGGCGGATCATCAGTCTGCTTAAGGACTCTATTGTATCATGACAGTCATTGAGCATGTACCTTTTTTCCATATCGAGTGGATTATTAAAGCCTATATAAACATCCTCATTCTCTTCCCATATCAGGATCTTTAATGGAAGATCGAGTGCTGTGGTCTGTTGACAGGTGATCAACTTGCTGGTGAGCTCAGAATCTTCGAAAATGACAACGTTTGTCGGTTCGATATCAATCCCTTTTTCTTTGGCAATCTTATCACGTGAAACTGTTTCCAGAAAAACCAGGTTTCTTTCTTTGATGAGTCGGACAAGTGCCTGGGTCGTCTCCTCTACCCCTTTCTTGCTCTTATAGATGGATAAATTTTGACTGAAGGAAACTGATATTGTAAACAGCATTCCCAGGCAAAGAATGTATTTGAAGTTCATTGGCGATCGATCTTAACGCTAAGGAAAAAAAATTAATGTTTTTTGAAAAGCGTTTTATTGTTTTAATCACAAATAAAGTACCAAACTATCTTGATTTTCAATAACCCGGGTGACTTCATAGCTTTTTTATTGGGTATCAAATAAATAGTCCTTACTTTCACTGGTTATAGATTACTTGAATTGGCATGGATTATCTCAAGAGTTACAGAAATGTATTTGATCAAAACATCATTTTACTCTTTAAGGGGCAATTGAATTTTGATCTGGTCACCTCCATGATTTCTACTCTGGGTACTCGGCTTGAAATATCAGAAGATAGTAATACATCCACCCGGAAATTTTACAACATTGCCACAGAATGCATTCAAAACATCTATTATCAACTGAATGAGATAGATCTCAAAGGAAAGATCGGAACTTATGATGCCAAATCTGCCCTCATCATGGTATCAGCGAGAAAAAAGTTCTATAGCATCCAAACTGGAAATTATATCCCTGCTGAAAAATCAAAAGAGCTGAAAAAAAGGCTGGATGAAATCAGGGAACTGCCCATGAATGAGCTCACAAAGCTCTATAAAAAACTAATTGCAGAGGAAGACTTTACCAGCAAGGGTACACTTGGTCTCGGCTTTATAGATATTGCCAGGAAGGCCGGGGAAGAAAAACTCAGGTACCAATTTCAGGAAGTAAATGATAATGTAGACTTTTTTACTTTTCAGATCCGAATCCCACGCCATTAACTCTTCCCGTTGATAAAAGATGTCACTCATTTCCAGCATAATTGTATTTGATGATTGGATTGGTTAAAATGCAGGCGTTTTCAAAATAGACAACATGGATTTTTCTACCCTCGACATCATTGTATTTGTAGCTTACTGTCTCACCATAGTTGGCATTGGACTTTATGTCTCCAGAGACAAAAAAGGCCACCAAAAGAATGCAGAAGATTACTTTCTGGCTGGTAAATCACTCCCCTGGTGGGCTATCGGGGCTTCGCTGATTGCCGCCAATATCTCAGCCGAGCAATTCATTGGCATGTCAGGTTCCGGATTTGCCATCGGGCTTGCCATTGCCTCATATGAATGGATGGCGGCAGCCACACTGCTAATCGTGGGTAAATTTTTTCTACCTGTCTTTATCGAGAAGAAACTTTATACAATTCCGGAGTTCATTGAACAGCGGTACAGCACGAATCTAAAAACTATTCTGGCTGTGTTCTGGATTGCCCTATTTGTCTTCGTCAACCTTACATCTGTGCTCTATCTTGGATCCAAAGCCCTGGATACCATTATTGGAGTGGGTGATGGATCATTGATGATGACCAGCATTATTGGCCTCGCATTATTTGCAGCTGCTTATTCTCTTTGGGGTGGGCTTTCAGCTGTTGCCTGGACAGACGTGGTGCAGGTCGTTTTGCTGGTGCTGGGAGGTTTGATCACCACATTCATTGCTCTCGATCATGTGGCTCCAGAAGGTGGGGTTATTAACGGATTCAAGCACATCTATGAAGTGGTTCCGGAAAAGTTCTCTATGATACTGGATAAGGGTGAGATTATCACGCCAAATGGAACTGATGCCTGGTGGGATCTTCCAGGACTGGCTGTCCTTATTGGTGGGATGTGGGTAGCTAACCTGTACTACTGGGGATTTAACCAGTATATCATTCAAAGAACGCTGGCCGCTAAAAGTCTGGCGGAATCGCAAAAAGGCATTGCATTTGCAGCTTTCCTAAAACTGATCATTCCTTTAATCGTGGTGATTCCGGGTATTGTTGCTTACGTGCTCAACTCCAATGAAGCCGGTGAACTCACCAAAGCTGCCATGGATCCGGCTTTTTATACCGAAGATGGGGGTATCACCAATGACAATGCAGCACCGTGGCTGATCAAGAGTTTTGTTCCTGTTGGGCTGAAGGGCTTAGTCCTTGCAGCATTGGCAGCAGCCATTGTATCGTCCCTGGCTTCGATGCTCAACTCAACGGCAACTATTTTTACGATGGACATCTACAGGCCTTATATCAATAGAAATGCAACAGATAAACAAACTGTAAATACAGGTAGGATCACTGCGTTTGTTGCATTGGTAGTCGCAGTATTGATTGCACCACAACTTGGTAACCTGGGTCAGGCATTCCAATTTATCCAGGAGTATACCGGCGTTGTGAGTCCTGGCATCCTGGCAGTATTCCTGACAGGTTTATTCTGGAAGAAGTCCACTAACAATGCCGCTATCTGGGGTGTGATCCTGTCCATTCCAATTGCCATGTACTTCAAAGTGGCACCAAATGGATGGTCTGATGCATCGATATTTGTTACATTACCATTCCTTCACCAGATGATGATCACCTGTATTGCGTCTATCATCATCATCATGATCATTAGTCACCTGGAAGCAGGTGGAAAAGACAACGAGAAAGGGATTGTGCTCTCTAAGAAACTTTTTGAGACATCGCCTACTTTTAACATTAGTGCTATCACCATTGCTTTGATCCTGGTTGTATTGTATGCATTATTCTGGTAGCCATGGCATTGAATCCAGCTCAGCAAAAAAAGAAAGAACAGGTACTATCAGGATTTAATTTCTGGCTGTATCTGATCAGTTCTGTTCCTATGGGCTGGATTGCAGGGATGCGCATCAGGTCTCTGGATGAATCAACATGTGTCACCTCTGTTCCATTTAAATGGCTGACTAAAAATCCTTTCCGGTCGATGTATTTTGCCGTACAAAGCATGGCTGCGGAGCTATCTACTGCAGTACCCTGTTTACTGGCTGTGCAAGGACATCAGCCTTCGGTAGCTTTCATCATCGTAGATATGAAGGCAAGTTTCATTAAAAAGGCGACCGACCGCGTATATTTTACCTGTGAGGATGTGCCAAATGCATTCAAGGCTGTAGAACAGTGTATAAGTAAGCAATCGCCTGAAACAGCAACCTTCAAGACCATAGGGAAGATGAAAGATGGAACTGTTGTCGCGGAATTTGAGTTCACCTGGTCTTTTAAACAGAGGGGTTAGGGTAGACTACAAAAGTGCTGCCTTAGACTACAAAAGTTTAAACAAAACCTTAAGATGAAGAAAGTTAAATCGCAGAATCATTCACTTTCTTGAGTTCATTTAAGTTAAATTAAAACTTTTGTAGTCTCTCTCGGCAGCACTTCTGTAGTCTGCGGATCAAAGCTCCTTCAGGAGCTTATTGGCAGGGGCTTTTTGGATCGCCTCGGAAATGGCGGTGATAGTGCGATCAATAGCAGCAAACTCCTTGTTTTGATGCTGCTGCGGCAAATTGTCCAGCCCCATATCTTCAAGTTTAGAGATCACCGTGGCAATGTCGATTTTATTAATATCCATCCCAGGAACATAAAGCTCTTCATCATCATTCTTTACTCTCACCAGCAATCCAGCATTTTCCAGGTCATTGACTGCTTCTCTTACAAAACGATGTGGGATCACCAAATCCCTGGTTAGTTTATTGAAGGCGACAGGTCCTTCACTTTTTTCAAAGTCTTTTATGACATGCTTCATGATGAGAAGCGTCAACTTTCTTCTCGTCCTCAGATTGATCTTTAGATCTTCATTGTCATAGGCCCAGGTGGTTACGTTTTGGATGGCAAAGGCCAGCTCGGCACCAAACAGCAGGATCATCCAGGAGAGCTGGAGCCAAATGAGAAATAAAGGCAAGGCAGCAAAGGTTCCGTAGATAGCATTGTATTTGGAAAGAAATACCTGACCTTCTATCCAGCCAAGCTGTAGCAATTGATAGGATGAACCGGCAATAATACCAGCAAGCAATGCTGCCTTAATTTTAACCGGGGCATTAGGAAAAACGATATAGACAAGAAACAACAAAAACCATACGAGTGTGTATGGGATAAGCCTAATCAGAAAAAGAATTCCTGGTTTTACAAAATTCAGGATATCCATATTCTCTGTAAAGCTTTCCATCTGGCTGGTTACAAAAACTGTTACCGTTCCGGAAAGAATGAGGATCAGGGGTCCTAAAAATATCACCGACATGTAATCGGTTAGCTTTCGTTTGAGCGACCTCCCCTTTTCGGTAGCCCAGATATCATTGAAGGCCACCTCAATGTTATTCAACAGTCGGACCACTGCATAGATCAGGAATACAAGACTGATACCCGAGATCAAACCCCCACTGGCAGTACTCAACATCTTATTGGAAAAAGTCATAATATAATCCAGCACTTCACCCTGACCTGAGAGATAAAGAGACAACTCCTCCATCAGGTACTCCTCCATCCCAAATGCAGTGGATATACCATAGGCCATGGCTACTACAGGCACCACTGACAAAAGAGAGAAATAAGTGAGTGCGGATGCCTTTTCGGAACATTTATCCTTTTCAAATTCCGAAAAAGTTATCATCAGGATTCGTAATTGCCGATAAAGAAATGCTTTGCCCCTTGGAAGAGAATTGACTTTTACCTTCCATAGGTCTACCTGCAGAAACTTCTGTAATTCTTTGAACTTGTTTATCACAGAGACCAAATTAATGAAAGCAAGTAGAAAACAATAACCAGTACAGGCTAATAACTGAATTTTAATCTCAGGTAAAAGAGCTTACTTTGAGCTTTGTATTCTCCTCCAAAACTATCTGAAAAGAACAGCTGACTAATCAGGTCAAGATCCAAATTGGAAGTGATCGAATAAGTGACAAACGGATTGATAAAAACGGAACCATCGGAAGGAAATATAATCGTGGATAGCCCTGTATTGATCAAAGGGTGAACCGGGTAAGAGCCCTGAACAAACGTAGACCATCTATATGGAGAGACTGACCGGATATCAAGATTAGAAGAAGTATTGATCAAAAAGAAATTAGGCTCTTCCGCCCCATAACTGTTGTATAATGCTGATCCATTGAGGTATAATGAATTGGAAAACAGGTAGTCTATCGAAACCGATGCAAGAAACCCATTGCCTTCATTTTCATCCAGACTATTCAAGTAAGTCATCTCACCTTTGAAGCCTGCATTCCACAGATTACCAGCCCAGCCCGTGCCTAAAGTCAGGTTATACTTCATTAACCCTCCTATGAACTGAATGTCGTAGTTCCACTTGTTGATCTGGTACTTAAATGCGGTTGTCAGATCCTCAAGATTCTCAGCTGCTTTGATTGCAAAATCTACTTCGGAAGCATATCCTGTATATTTTCTGATCCGTAAGGCATCACTACCCGGGCGCTCTTCATAATCAAAATCAAAAAACGAATAGGCATTAAAAAGGTCATTTGGATTCCAGGCCAGGTTCATCCCCCAGTTGATGCGTTGTCTTCCCAGGCTTACTTCCCAGTCATTTTTATTCCACTCAAAATATAACCGATCGATCATGGTATGAATGACCAGGTCATTGTTGTTTACCGGCATTGAGGATAGGTCGAAGTAGTCATTATTCACGTCAATAAGCTCGCCGTAAAATGGAAATAAACTTACCAAGTCGCCAAAGAAGATCCGGTTTCTAACTTCAAGTTTACCTGTGAAGTTCTGGGAGGGATACCAGGCCAGGTTGATCCGGTTATGAATGAGATTGTCTATAAGTGTAGAGTCTTTGCCTGCGAAGTTGAAAGTAGCCATATCTTTCACATACCCACCAACAGTAAACTTTGGTTCTTCATCCTCCTGTTGCGCCAACAATGCGAGTGGACAAAGCATCCACAAGACCAGCCAAAACCTCATCTTGTCTCGTCACTTATGATCTGACCATCCTCGAGCGTTATAATTCGTCGAGCCTTGTCAATCACTCGTTGGTCATGCGTAGAGAATACAAAGGTGGCTCCCTCCTCTTTATTCATCTTGGCCATAATATCCAGCAAGGCAGATGTTGAATGGGAATCCAGGTTTGCCGTCGGCTCATCTGCCAGGATAAACTGGGGTTTGGAAGCCAGAGCCCGGGCTACCGCTACTCTTTGCTGCTGCCCTCCCGATAGCTGCGATGGTCGCTGACTGGCCTTGTCAGCAATACCCATTTGTGTTAAAAGCTCCAGGGCACGCTCATCCCTTTCCTTTTTCGGCCTTTTCTGTAACAGCATGATAAACTCTACATTTTCCTGAGTTGTCAAAACCGGGATGAGGTTATAAGCCTGGAAGACAAATCCAATATTCCTAAGCCTGAAATCAATGAGTTTACCATCCTGCATTGTGGTGATATTGGTGCCCGCCAGCGAAACTTCACCGGATGTCGGATGATCCAGCCCGCCCAGAATATTCAGCAAGGTTGTTTTTCCACACCCTGAAGGGCCTACGATAGCGGTGAACTCTCCTTTTTCAATTTCAAGATCTATACCATTCAAAGCATGCACTGGAACGGCAGTAGAATTATATGTTTTAGTAATATTTAATGCTTTAATAATCGACATGGTATTAGATTTTATGTAGTGCTTCTACCGGTTTCAGCCGGATGGCTTTCAATGCAGGATAAATGGCGCCAACAAAAGCCGTTACAAATACGCCAATTGTAACAATCAAATAAACTTCATCCGCGACATAAGGGTAAAGGATTGAGTCATATCCAAAGGCCTCAAGTCCTTCAGAGTATGCGGTAAGATCTACTCCATCATGATTCAAATAGTTTACGGTAGCCCATCCCAAAAGGAGGCCCAACGGAGCACCTACCACACCCAGGTAAATGGTCTCGATCATGATCATCAAAAAGACCCTGATCCTGGTCATCCCCACTGCCATTAGCATACCTAACTCTTTCATTCGCTCCAGCACTGCCATCAGCATGGTATTGATAATACCAAAAACAAGTGCAGTGAGAATAATACCCATGAGTACATAGAGCATACTGCCATACAGGTCCTGCATATAGGCCAATTGAGGAGCGATCTCCTCCCAGGTTTCAACCAGGTCTCCTTTGAATTCGCTCTTGTATTTATCAACAATTGTTTGCGGATCTACCTGGGGTCCAAGAAGAATAGCAATCTCATGGATATTCCCTTCGATACCCAATTGCCTTGAAAGATCTTCCTGCCGCATAAAAACATAGCTTTCTCCCAAACTCAGGCTTGAGCTCTTAATTATTCCCGCAATTCGGCCTGAAACCTGCGTGAGTGTACCGTTCACATCATTAAAGGTGAGTACTACTTTTGACTTAATGCCTACCTGCAAGTTCTCAGCAAGCTTACTTCCAATGACTATAGGATTTCGATTGATCTCCTCAAAATATGTGCCCTCTCCTATCAACGAGTCCAGTCTGGTTACCTCTGCCTCATTCTCGGTATCAATACCCCTGATCTGAACTCCGGAAGCCTTTCTGGGAGATGATATCATACCCGTAACCAGGGTACGTGTAGTTGCTCCCACCACTCCATTCCAGGATCGGATTTCAGCTGCTTTTTGAATTCCACTCTCAACATTGTACTTGACCTCCTGGTCTCTTTTGAACTCCGGATGATGAACCTGAATGTGCGAGATATCATGATTGATGGAATTGGCCATGTAGCTCACGATGAAGCCATTCATGAAGCCATTTCCGAAGATCATCGCCCAGATACCCATGATGATAGATCCGATAACCACCAGGCTCCTCAGCTTACTTCTCCAAATGTTTTTCCAGGATAGTTTCAGTAGCATTTCTATTCTAATTAATTCAGTTTTCCCGCATGGCCTTTACAGGCTTCAACCGGTGAATGACGATCAAAGGATACAATGACAGAATACCAGCCATCAGGAATATCGCCCAGGCCTGGTTATAAAACAGGGAGGGCTGCATGGAGAAATAATACGCAGCTTCCACACCAAAATCTTCTATGGCAGCCTGCATTTCACCTCCGAAATAAATCGGATGAAAATGGTAATAGATAATGAATGGTAAGCTAATCATGACTCCGGCAATCACCCCGATGGTGGCCATGAGGGCCATCTCCAAAAAGATGACAAACTGCATTTTGATCCGCTTCATTCCAATACTGAGTAATACCCCAAATTCGTACATACGCTCGGCAGTCATCATGAGGAATGTGCCAAACATGCCGAAACCGATTACGATATACAGGATCCAGATCATCACCTTTGAGCTCAGGTTGTCAATCTCAATTCCCTGAACAAGCTCAGGCATTAGTTCTTTCCACCCCATGACCTCGTAGGCTTCCAAATCCACATCCTTACTGATACCGGCCACAATCCTGTCTACATGATTTGCTTTGTCTATCACCAGTGAAAGACTGCTTAGCTGATCACCAGTAGCATACAGCCATTGAGCTTCCTTCAGCGGGAGGTAGATGGTAGAGTTGTTTTGCTCAGGTACAGGGAATTTCATAATACCGGACACCGGATAGATTCCCACGGCATTTGTGCCATGATATCCCTGACCTATCAATACCACAGAATCGCCTATCCCAACCCTTAAATAGTCTGCAAGACCTTTGGCAATCATGATGGATTGATCATCAGCTTCTAAGTACTCCCCCTCAACCAGTTTATCCTTCACTTCAGTGAGTTTATGCTCTTTTTCCGGATCAATACCCAGCACCATGGTTCCCTTGGTTTTCTGATCATAAGAAGCCAGCGCAAATGATTCAATTCGTGGTACTACTTCCAAAACGCCCTCTACTGAGGCCACTTTTTCTATGAGGTCTTCTGTGTAAGAAAAGCTATTGTCAATGGTTTTATCTTCCCAATAGCCATTTTTATGAATTTGGATATAGCCCGTAAAAAACCTGGCAGCTGTTTCAATCATACGCTCATAGGAACCAAGCTGCACTGATCTCATAGTACAGGCCAGCATCACAGCAAAAGTGACAGAAGCAATGGTAATGTAGCTCCTCCTTTTGTTTCTCCAGATATTACGCCATGCTAATGTGAAATACATGTTTTTAGTTAATTTGGTCATTAGGCTATCTGTTATTGAGTCACCTCACTCGCTTCATATTCTGGATGGAGAAAAAGGCATCATCAATGGCTATATCAAACTGCATCTTCTCATAAATAATCATAGTTTTCTGATCTGGATTTTCCGCAGGTATCATCTCCATCTTAGTAGGGATGACTCGTCCTCCAATATTTTTGATATCAGACAAAACCATGGTATTGACCAAATACCCGTCTTCATCATAGTACTTGAAGAGCAACTGGAGATAGTCCTTTTTTTCGATATACGCTTCAATCTTTCCCCATACTACAGGCGCATTCTCCTTAGGTATCAGGGCTATTTTCCATGCATCCCTACCTTGAATTACCGTATCTTTCAATAGCTGATGTTCATAATCTTCTACTATTGAAGATTCTCTTACAAGGTCATCATCAGTAAAGTCTGAACCCATCCAGGATTGCATCATCATCGAAGGGGGCATTTTGATCACCCTATTGATAGTTGGCTGCCAATTCCACAGCTCCTTATCACGCTTTAAAAAAGCTGTTCCGTTGTCGCGAGCAGGTGCTGTAATCAATACCAGACTTTTTTCCGTTCCTTTGGCCCAACTTTTAATCCCTATTTCTCGGGTCCAGTCTGGACGGATAATCTTCATCACCATTTCCGAAGAGTTACTCTCTCCTGTCATTTTATCATTAGCTCTACTGATGATCTCTTCGGCGGTTTGTCCATATACCGGTATAAAAAGCACTACTAGTATCAGTACCAGTAGACGACTGCTTATATTCCTTATATTCATGAATTTCCCTTTTTAGGTAAACAATATCTTTTGATCAACATCTCCTCAACCTCATCCAGGGGATAATCCTGTTTCAATACCAGGTATTGAACCCCTATTCCGTCAAATAAAGTCGTAAGGATCCGGGCTTCGGTTCGATGATTTGGAAATTTTATTTTTCTCAACAATTCGGAGATCAGTTCCATGTATTCTTTCATTTTGCGGTTGGCCATATCGTGAACAAAGTCAAACTGATCGACCTGAGTGACCAAACCCATGATCAATCTGTTTTGCTTTTCATGATTTCTCAGCCAATTAAAGGCTCCTCTGATTATCGATTCCAACATCTTCGTGGGATCATCAGTATCTACGGTTTGCATTATTTTCTCCCCTTCCTTGGAGAGCTCTTCTATCATCGCTTTGAGGAGAGCCTCCTTACTGTCAAAGTAATTGTAGATCAATCCTTTTGATACCCTGGCTTTCTCTGCAATTTGTGCGATGGTAGTAGCTTGATAGCCTACCGTTCCAAACAATTCCAGGGCAGCATTTAATATCCTGGATGTGGAAGATGCCCTTAAGGCTTCAAATTGTTTTTTAGATCTTGGACTCATCTTAATGACTGAACGTTTAGTCAACTAAAAAAGTTGCATATTCCTTGTAACTTTTAGGTAAGTCAGTTTAGAAAAGGAGCCTTAATCCTTTAAAAAATGAGGTGCAAAAAAATAGTTTCGTTCCGGGACAAAAACTCACAACTATCTAAAAAATCTTACGTTGATGATCATCAATTTAACATATTGAGACTTCGTAACCTATTGAGTAATGTCTTCATTCATTTAATGAAAGAAATCAGAGCCAAACTTCGTCCAACATTCAATTCGTTTTTGAATAGGACAACATTATTCCTATTGACAATAGTCATGTTTATGGTATTCATGATGTCGATGGGACTTCGGAAATCCGTTTACCCCTTCAAAAAAGAAGTATCTCTGAATGATCAACCTCCGGGATTACCCATGCAGGTGAGTGATTCCGTGATCAGGCCACTTGTTACACTGATAGACATTCAGCTTCAAAGAGATCTTGATCAGATAATAAGCTCAAATAAGGTGTGGTCATCACTGGTTACGCAGAAGAAGATGTGTGTTGGACTGGTGGACTTGAGAGATGCTTATAATGTAAAATTTGCCAGGATAAACGGAAATGAGATGATGTATGCAGCCAGCCTTCCCAAGATTGCTGTTCTATTGGCTGCAACCGAATCGATCAATGATGGGCTCCTGGAAGAAACACCCGAANTAAAATCCGATATGCGGCTGATGATTGCCAAAAGCGATAATGCAGCAACTACCAGGATGATTGATCGTGTTGGGTTGGACAGGATTGCCGAAGTCATGCAAAGCCCCAGGTATGCTTTCTATGATGAAGACAATGGCGGTGGTTTATGGGTAGGAAAACGCTATGCCAAGACAGGCCCAAGACATGGAGATCCCCTGAAAAACATCAGTCATGGTGCTACAGCAACACAGGTATGCAGATATTACTATTTGTTAGCTTTTGGTAAGTTGGTAAATTACGAAAGATCCAAACAGATGCTGGTGTACTTAGGAGATCCGATGTTGCACCATAAGTTTGTAAACACCTTGGATAAGGTAGCTCCCAGGGCACAGGTATTTAGAAAATCCGGCTCCTGGAGGACATATCATTCCGACTCAGTACTGGTATGGGGACCTACCTGGAGAAGGTATATACTTGTGGCTCTGGTTGATGACCCGGACGGCGAAAACATCATGCGGAACCTGATCATGGATGTGGATAATAGATTAAAGCCTAAACAATAGTTTTGCTAGAGAAATCAAGAGCACTTTTAAAAGCATTTCTACTAAAGACTTTCGATGTAAGAGTAGGTGAATATCACAGGGTTATGCTTATGCAGCTTAACATCTTCTTGTTGATTTTCACACTCTCAGTCATAAAACCAGTAGTCAATGCCCAGTTCATCTCAACTATTGGCGTTGACAAACTTCCGTTGGTTTTCTTATTGGTTGCATTTAGTGCGATGGGTGTTTCATTCCTATACACTCGCGCACTGAATAGCCGGTCATTGAAGCGTGTCACTTCTTCTTCCCTATTGATCACGATCTTTCTGCTTGTCCTGGTCGCCATTCTACTCCACCTCAACCTCTTCGAAAACCTGATACTATACTTCCTTTATATAGGCATCGCCATTTTTGGCGTCTTGGCTACCTCCCAGTTTTGGATCATGGCTAACCTTGCCTTCGATGCTCGTGAGGCCAAGCGGTTATTTAGCTTCCTGGGAGCTGGTCCTATTGCGGGTGGTATTGCAGGTGGTTATGTTACATCTGTCATTGCCAATTATATTGACGGTGTCAACCTGCTTTTTTTGGGTGCTCTACTGCTTGCTATCTGTCTACCGATAAACAGAATAATATGGAAGCAGCATGTGCCTACACTCACTACATTTCAGAGAAAGAAAAGGCTTAAGGGACTGGATAACCATCCCTTCTGGCTTATTCGCCAATCCAAACACCTCACATACCTGGCCCTGATCATTGGTATTGGTGTGATTGTGTCAAAGCTGGTTGAATTTCAGTTTAGCAGTGTGGCGGTAATGTCGTATGATGATCCCGACGAATTGACTTCATTCTTTGGTTTCTGGCTTTCTACATTTAACGTGATATCACTTTTGATTCAATTGTTTGTAACACGACGCATTGTAGGAACATACGGCGTAGGATCTTCTCTTTTTGTCCTACCCGGTGGAATTTTGCTAGGTAGTTCAATTTTGCTTTTATGGCCAACTTTGTGGGCTGGAGTATTCACCAAATTGTGGGAAGTTTCGGTAAAGCAATCTGTGAACAAATCTGCTACAGAGCTCCTGGCACTGCCAATACCCGCTCAAATCAAAAGTCAAATAAAGAGCTTTATAGATGTGTTTGTAGATCTGGCCGCGACAGGACTGGCTGGTTTGATGCTGATTTTCCTGATAAATGGGTTAGACTTGTCTATTCGATCCGTTAGCATTCTCACCATTCTCATTTTATTCGGATGGGTGTGGATAGCCATCAGGATCAGAAAAGAATACCTCAATTCCTTTAAGTCCAAGCTAACCCAGGCTGATAAAAAAGCCGATCAGCTACCCATTGATTACTCAAACACCTCAGTGGTCAATGGATTGAAAAGAGCCCTGGAGAGTGGCACAGACCTTCAGATCATCTATGTGCTGGACAAAGTAGAAGAAATACCAGATAAAAGGCTTTTTGACAACGTAGTTCAATTTTTAGATCATAAATCTTCACTGGTAAGGACGCGAGCACTGCAATGTATCTATTATCTCGGCAAGGAAATTGATCAATCCATGCTTGAACGTTTGCTGGCTGACAGCGATCAGGAAGTAAGATACAAGGCTTTTGCTCAGCTATTCAGACAGACCAAGGAACAACGAATTTCTTTGATCAATAATTATCTCACCCACAGTGATCCAACAATTAGCGGAGCTGCCCTGGTAGGAGTAGCCGAAGAAGCACGCAACAATGAGGAAATGAAAAAGATCCTCAAAGTGGAACAACGTATCCATGAGAAAATCGACTATTTAGAGCTTATTGAAAACCCTGAAGAAAAGTTCCTTTTCCAGGTCATGATCCTGAGAGCTTCGGGTCAGGCCAATATCCCTGTATTTTACCCGATAATCAACAGGTTCTTGCACGATAAAGACCTAAGGTTAGTAAATGAAGCCATTCTGGCAGCTGGCTTCACGATGAATGTCGATTTTGTAGAGCCCCTCACAAAATTCCTGGTTAGGAAAGAAACCAGGGCTAATACCCAAAAAGCACTGTTGTTTTATGGAATCGGAATTGTCCCGGTACTAAATGAAATCGCAAGAAAGGACTCCACTTCCTCCGAAGTGGCCCAATTCATTCCAGGCATCCTGGAGCAAATTGACGCATATGATTCTGTAAAAGTGTTGCTGGGCTTTCTGAATATGAATGATGTCAACTTAAGACTTGAATCCCTGAGATCCCTGAACACACTACAAAGAGAATTTCCACACCTGAGAATCAACAAAAAAGAAATTCTCAATCATGTGATTGAGGAGTGCAACATCTATAAGAATATTCTAGGTGTTTTTTATAAGCAGCAACAACTGCTACCAGAACATGAATCACCTGAAGTGAAAGAAGCACGGTTACAGCTAACCAACCTGTTGGAAAGAAGACTGGATGGTACCCTGGAAAGAATATTCCGGCTGCTCGGACTCAGGTATCCTCCTGATGATGTCATATCTGCTTATGAGGGGATCAAAAGCATCAATGAGAGTGTGAGATTGAATTCGGTGGAATATCTTGATAATCTGCTGGAACCTACCTTGAGAAGAGCACTGATGCCGATAGCAGAAAATGCATACCTGGATGCTTTGATCATGATAGCCATTCCGAGTGTTCATGAGGCAGATATTCTTTTCAATTTCGTAATAACTAACGCTTACCTGTTTTTGATTAGCTTTATTTGGTTGTCACCTAATAAAATTACGCGCTATACGGATAAAACGACCGAACGAAGAAATTTCAATATCGCTTTTCTACTGTTTATTGTCGCAGCAGATTGGAGTTACATTTCGTTTTTTAGTATGTCCTGGTGGTGGATCGTTTATCA
>JAHCMM010000155.1 GCA_019192515.1 Cyclobacteriaceae bacterium SS2 | reverse complement strand
ATGACTATTACAAATAAAACAAAGACAATAAAGGCACTAATCGGCCAGGTGATCAACGTAAGCCAGCCCAGCACCATCCAACTGCAATTTCCTTCATGACAGGGTACCCCGGTCTGAAGTTCTGAAATCCAGGCTCCTATCGCTCCTACCAGAACAGGTGAGAAACCAAGTAGCAGGATGATGACCGACCATAAGATGAATCGGGTCAGGTAATGGCGCCGTTTTTGGATGATGATGCCCAAAGGAGGTTTTGATTACTTCACCCAGTAATCTACAACTGTCACATCTTCAAGGTGTGGGCCCAGAACACTTCCAAAGGCCTTATGATCAGGATGTGGTAAGTAAACAGCTCTGTCCTCTTCACTCTCAAAAGTGAGGAAGAAACAGTGCGTAAAACCCTTATTCAGTCCTTCAGGACTGTTGTTCAGCCCCCACTCCAGATCCTTGATCTCCTTGATCTTTGATTTAAGGCCAATAAAAGCATCTTCCACTTTCTTGATATCAGCATCAGTGGCTGACTCCTTGAATTTCAATAATACTACGTGGCGCAGCTTTGGTGTTTCTTTCATTTCGGTATTGGTAGATGAAGTATTTTCTGTAGCAGTCCTGGTTTCGCATCCGGCAATAAATAGGGCTGCCACAAACAGTGATAATAAGTATTTCATGGTATTAGAAGGTTGGGGTTCCTGTTAGAGCACTAAGCTAGTGTATTGAAAATTGTATTCAAAGAGAAGAAGATATCTCAATTGTAGCCTAGTAGTTGTAAACATTAAAATATTCGATCATCACGACAGTTGAATTATGCGTAAAATGACCAATCACTCCATAAAAAAGTGTTGAGTATTTATTTCGAAAGTATGAAAGAAGTAATCCAAATGGGATAATCCATATCAAACTTAAAAGAGAAAGATGTACCAGCCCGAATAAAAATGCAGAACCCCATATTGCTGAGTTATTACCAGCCAGTTCTTGTAAATTATTGAATACAAAACCTCTGAATGCCAGTTCTTCAAAAACTGCTGGAAAAACACCTATAAAAATCAATGCCATGAGCAATGGATGCTTTGACTCTTTGTATACATGCAGATAAATATAAGTTTCTTCAAATAATAATAGATTGAGTTTATCCATCAGATAAGAGACAATAAATCCAGATGAAATACCGATGAAGAATATGACTAAAAGAGGTTTAAGAAAACTCCTATTTGGAATTATTACTCTCAAAGTTTCTGGCTGAAGAATAATGAATACCAATACAATTACAGCAAAAGCTATGGACCAATAAATTTCCTGCTCAAGAGTCTCCTCACCAAAAGAAGAGGATATGACAAACACCAAACAAAGGATTGCAAAGATTGACAGGAATTTAAGGTTGCGCTGATATTTCTGATCTTGCCTTTCAGCCTTTTGAACTGCGATCGGATTACGTTGACCACAACTACTACAAAACCTATACCCTACCTGTTGTATGCTATTACAATTTGGACATGCAACTGTAACAGGAATTTCAACTGACATTGATCTCTTTTAGTTGCTGTGAGAATTTCTGATAATCCCTCGCTGAGTTGATCCCTTTGATAAAAATTGCAATAAATACAACCTTCAAAATAATTCCGCTAAATATAAGTGCAGGATCAACAAGTACAACAGAAAGCTGGAGCAATATCCAGAAGATAAAAGCCGCTAGAATACCTGTGAGGGGCTGCTTATTTACCCAAACAACACATGCTATAAAGATACCTGCTGCAATTAAGCTACCAATACCATCATAAAAGGTAAGATCTTCAGAGAGGTAATATAATCCCATCGCAAAGTTTAATCCTGCAATAACATACAAAAGGATTTTAACACTCTTCATTTTCTTTTCCGCATCCTCCAGCACATCTTTCTTGAGCTTTATCCGGTATTCATATTTACCTTTTTCAGATTCGTCTGCTCTCTCTGGGTATCCGCAATTGGGACAATAAACATCTTCATCATTAAGGATTGAGTTGCACTTAGAACATTCCATGATTTAAAATAGGTTTGGTGTTTGAAATCAAGTGTCAGATTATAACTGTACAAGATAATCAGTTCGGCCATTATAGGTAATGCTTTATTGAATTTTTGATCCGAGCTAAATAAAATATCTAACTGATACATTAAACCTAAACTGTTACCGCCCGAGTATTATATATTACAATAAATTTCAGATCACTACCTGCCGCATGCATTTCGTTAGTTCGAGCATTTATCACAAAGCCAAACAACTCTCCCTTGCAGGAGGAATGCCATCTAATCAATTTGATCATCATCAGGGAGTGAAGGAGGTGCAGCAAGGGGGAAAGTACATTCCAATAACACTTCTGCTTGAAGTTTATGAATGGGCCATCCAAAACTTACCCCCTGACTTCAGCATCCATCAGGGTAAGCAGTTAAACCCGGATGACTACGGAACTCTGGGACTTTCATGGAAAACCTGCTGGCAGGCAAAAGACATTCTGGATCGAACAGAACGATTTATGGTCCTGGTTACGGACCATGGCAGTATCAGAATGGAAGAATCCAATGGGTACACGACAGCATATTTGCTCAGAGACGCCAACCGATTGGGAGTTGAGATTGCCAATGAAGTCAGCTTCGTCATGCTGGCAAATATCATCAATGAAGTAACTGGAAAAACCATCAGCCCTTCCCTGGTCACTTTTAAACATGCTGCCCGTTCAGTAGCTCCTTTTAACTCTTTTTTTGGATGCCAGGTTCATTTTGATCATCAGCACTATTCTATTCAATATAAAACTGATGACCTGAATGTACGCACAATCAAAGCTGATAAAAGCATCCATCAGTTTCTGGTAGAGCGGATGGATGAAGAAAAGCGTGGCATCCATGCCAGCGCTGATCAGCTAATGGGCAAGATCCATAAGCTAATCGAGGAGTCTCTTCCCAGTGGTATCCCCAGCATAATCCAGGTAGCTGATTATCTGGGGATGAGTGCTCGCACCTTAAAAAGGCGGTTGTCAGACAAAGGGATCACCTTTCGGGATTATGTCCAGCAAATCCAGCAGGAAGTTGCCACTGATCTCATTCGAAGTTCTGCCAGGTCCATGGCAGAGATTGCTTTTCAGACTGGGTTCTCTGAGCAAAGTGCCTTCAACAGGGCGTTTAAGCGCTGGACCGGTCAGTCACCGGCAGATTTCCGCAAAAACCACTGATTAGATTTCATTTTGGCCCGAAGTGTCAATGGATTGGCACACTTGGTCAAGCAAGCCATGGTTGCTCCCATCAATTTTACCTCATCATTTAAAAACAAAAAAATCATGACAAAGACAATGAAATTAATGATGGGTTTGGTGCTGATAGCAGGACTAACCTCATGTGGAGTAAACAAGGCGATGATCTTCAATCAAAATCAAAATGCTACACAAGTACACCTGAAGAGTAACAACTTCAAGGTAGTAGGGAAAGCCAAAGGCACTTCAGATGTTGACTATGTACTCATCTTTGGTGGGGCTAACAAGAAGAATCTTTATGATGCAGCCTATGCGGACATGCTGGAACAAGCCAATCTTGCTGCCGGACCAAGAGCAGTGGTGAATGTCCTGACTGAAGAGCAGGTAGGTGGAGTGCCGCCATTCTATTACACAAGAACAGTTACGGTTACTGCAAACGTGATAGAGTTTATCGATTAAGACTCGCAAGGACTCGTATGAAGAAGAAACCGATGATTAGGTCATCGGTTTTTTTATTCTACAATTGAAAAATCACACGAGTTCGAGTGACCGAAAATGGCCCGAAATGTCAAGTGATTGGCACAAGGTGTCAAGCATCCGGACACACCTCTGAGCAACTTTACATCAGAAATTAAAACTGGATTCACAAAACCACAACAACTATGAAATCATTAAAATCGCAAGCAAGACTTACAGGGCTTCTGTACCTGTTGGTTATCATCTGTGCAGGATTTAGCCAGGGTTACGTTCGGGCCAACCTGGTTATACCTGGTGACGCTACAGCTACTGCAGCAAATATCCTGGAAAACATTGGCCTTTTCAGGCTGGGATTAGCATCCGATATGATAGCCTTCATCCTGGATGCTGTTATCTCGGTGATGCTATATCAATTGCTTAAGCCATATAGTAAAACCCTTGCTTTGGCCTCTTCGGCACTAAGGCTTATCGCTCATCCGGCTATAGGAGCACTCAATCTGCTCAATCATTTGATGGCTTACTATGTACTTAGTGGTGCCGATTTTCTTACAACTTTTGACAACTCACAATTAGAAAGCCTGAGCCTGCTGTTTATGGATGCCCATCGATATGGATACCTGATCGCCGGGGGATTCTTTGGTCTCCATTGTTTGCTGCTCGGAATATTGCTTATCAAAGCCGACTGGATCCATAGTTTCTTTGGATGGATGATGATTGTGGCTGCAATGGGTTACCTGGCAGAAACTTTCGGTGACTTTCTCTATCCGGGAAATGAAGAGGTATTAGCCTGGATCGTTGGGCTTTCAGCAGCCCTGGGGGAAGTTGAGTTAACTCTTTTCCTGCTTATCAAAGGCATCAGAAAAACGACTACAGTAAACTCAAAACTTAATGAATCATGAAAGCCATAGTAAATAAAAAATATGGCTCACCGGACATCCTGGAGCTGCGAGAGGTGGCTCGCCCTGAGCCCAAATCCAATGAAATACTGATTAGGGTACTCGCCGCATCGGTCAACAAGGCTGACTGGCACATACTGAATGGGAAACCTTATCCTGTCCGATTGATGTCAGGATTAATGAAGCCTAAATACCAGATCCTAGGAGCCGATGTTGCAGGAGTGGTTGAACGAGTGGGAGCCAAAGTAACGCAATTCAGACCTGGTGACGAGGTATACGGTGACTTATCAGGAAGTGGATTTGGTGGATTTGCGGAATTCGTGGTTACCAGTGAAAACTTTATAGCTAAAAAACCTTCCAGCTTTACCTATGAGCAGGCTGCTGCTTTGCCAATGGCAGCTGTAACAGCTCTTCAGGGGCTGCGAAATAAAGGAGGCATCAGCCAGGGGGATGAAGTATTGATCAATGGTGCCTCAGGAGGTGTGGGAAGCTTTGCGGTCCAGATTGCTAAAGCATTTGGAGCTCATGTAACAGCCGTTTGCAGCACCCAAAAAGTGGATCTTGCGCTACAGCAGGGGGCAGATATAGTGGTTGACTATAAAAAGGATGATTTTACCAGGATGGGTAAATCTTATGATCTGATCTTTGATACAGTTGCCAACCACTCCATACGATCAACGGAGCGGGTATTGAAAAAGGGAGGCAGCTACATAGCCTGTGCCTTCTCCCCAGGAGCCATGTTTTTAGGTCCCTGGTATTCAGTTATAAAAGGAAAAGTCATGACCAATATGCTCGCTAGCACAAATCAGGCTGACCTGCAATACATTAGCAAGTTGGCTGAGGAAGGAAAACTAAAACCTGTCATTCAGGACACCTTTACTTTGGACGATGTCCCTGATGCCCTGAAAATGATGGCAAAGGGTAGTTTAACGGGAAAGCTGGTGATCTCGATGTAACAATCCATGTTGGTGACAAACACCAACATGGGCGGTAACAGTAGCTATTGTAATCTCAGGAACCGGACAGCATTCTCATAAAAGATCATCCTTTTTTCTTTTTCACTTAGAAAGTCATATTCATCCAGTTTCAGGATACTCTTCTCGATCGCATGGGGCCAAACCATCTGGTCAGTCCCGTACATTACCCGATCGAGAAGGCCATACTTTTTAGCTTTCCTAAGAAACTGCTCGGCGTAATCCATTGGTTGTTCATGCACCCAAAGCAAGACACCTAAATCAGCGTACACCTGTCTGTACTGAGTCATCAATCTAAGAGCATGTTCGTAAAATACTTCACCGGCATGCATCATGTAGATCCTTAGCTTCGGATGTTTCACCAAAACATCTTCAATAGTGAAAGGATCGCCTAGTGTTATCCGGAATTGAGGACAACACCTGTAAGCAATTCCTGAAGGTCCACCACCTGTGTGTACCGCCACTGGAATATCATATTGTTCACACAGTTTGAGGTATGGTTCAAATTCCGGATCCGATAAGGTATACCCTCCATAAACTGCCCCTATTTCACCAAAAACCTTTATCTGACCAGACTCTATTTGTTTCCTGAAGCCGGTGGTATCTTGAGGTGGCTGGTTGGTATACATCCCGGGAATAAAAACTTCTTCATTTTCCATCACGTTAGGTCCTCCGATCGTGCTGATTACCCCTTTTACAACATTATATTGCTGCATTATTTCCTTCATTTGCTTTTGAAATTCAGCCAGTGAAGGTGGGGCCATTGTTCCATCGGGAGCGGGTGCCACAAAATAGGTTTCTTCTGTATAATCATGTAAATGCATATCAATAATGGGTTTTACACCATCCTGTGCATAACACAAACACGGAATCAATAACAAGATCATTAATAACGCCTTCATAACATCTAAAGATAGGGAAGACAAATGAATTTGTCGCTACTTAGTTACAAGACCCAAACAGAAGAAAATGCAAGTCAGATTAAAGAAACTCCTTTACTGAATATTTATAAGTTTTCAATCCATAAACAATGATGGCAGGAACAAAGAAATCTCCGGAAACAGGGTGACCAGTGTCAGAACAAAAAGACTGAGCAACAAAAACGGAATATTGGCCCTGGCCACCTGGGCAATGGAGGTCTTACCAATACTGGAAGTCACAAACAAACAGATCCCAATGGGTGGTGTCGTCAGACCGATAATCAGATTGAGCACAGCAATCACGGCGAAATGTACAGGATCCACCCCTACCGACATGGCCACCTTGAGTAAAATCGGGAACATCACCAGCAGTGCCGCGATGGTCTCCATGAAAGTTCCGATGAAGATCAACGTAATATTGATTAGCAACAAGATCACATATTTATTGTCTGAAAAGCTGAGAAGTCCATCAGATATAGATTGTGGAACCCGTTCGATGATCATGATCCATCCAAATAGGTTGGCAAATCCTACCAACACCATCAGGGAAGCCGAAAGCTTCATTGAGTCCAGAAGGATTTTGGGTAGGTTTTTGAAATTTAGTTTTTTGTAAAAAATCCCAACAACCATCGCATACAGTACAGCTACAACCGAAGCTTCGGTGGGCGTAAATACACCTCCGATGATCCCAAACAGCACAATAAATGACATGAGCAACGACCAGAAAGTATCGATAAAGCCTTTACCAATCTGGGCAAACGAACTTCTCTCATGCTTTGGGTAGCTTTTCTTTTTTGCTATTACATAGGAGACGGCAATCATCCCAAAACCCAGCATAAACCCAGGGACAGCACCAGCGAGAAACAACCGCCCAACAGAAAGACCTGTCAGCGTGGCCGCGATAATCATTGGCACACTGGGTGGAATAATTGGTCCAACTGTAGATGACGAAGCAGTCACCGCACAGGAAAACGGGCCATCATAACCTTCTTTCTTCATGGCTGGGATCATGACTGCACCTATACTTGATGCATCGGATACGGCTGTACCGGAAATACCGGCAAACAACATGGATGATCCAACATTTGCCATGGCGAGACCTCCCCTGATATGTCCCATTAGATGGTTACAAAATGATATAATCTTATCAGTAAGTCCTCCATGGTTCATCAGGTTACCTGCCAGTATAAACCCGGGAATACTTAGCAGCACAAAAACGTCAATCCCTGAGTACAGCTTTGCAGGAATGATGATGAGCGAAATGTCATTGAAAATCAGGTATACCAGGCACGACAAACCCAGGCTAAACGCTACAGGGATACCCAGAAAAAGGCAAAGAAAAAAGACTGCAAATAATAGATAGATCATGGGTTGGGTCGTAATGTTTGAATGATTTCTTTGACAGAATACCAGGTCACCGCAATGGCCATCAGGGTAATCCCCGCAAAGGGAATGGCCATGGATATCCCCATGCTGGGTGACTGCTCATTAGTCCCCATCTGAACATACTGAAGTGACCAGATACCTGTGACCACAAACAAAGCCACCGTGGAGATAGCAAAAAAGACCTTCAGCCATTTTTGCATTGTCTCGTTCATGGCATTGAAGAAAATATCTAACTGTACAAATTCGCTGTCGCGCAGTGCCAGGCCAGCTCCCAGGCTCATGGTATAAATAAAAAAGACACGGGCGGCTTCCTCCGTCCATGAGGGAGCGCTATCCATAAAAAACCTGCCATAGATTTGAATAATAACAGACATAAGCAGGGCTATCGTACTGATAAGGGTGCCTGTAGAAAGGATTTTACCAAACATATTAGTTTCGGGTCACGGTTAGGATTTCGTTGTATATTTTTTGCATGTCCGGAGACAAGCTCTTGTAGATGGCTTCCGTGCATTTATTGGCAAATGCATCCTTATCCACTTCTACGAAGGTCATACCCTTCTCCTTTAATTCCTTTGCAAGCGTTTGCTCATTCTTCAAAAACAGGTTCCGCTCAAACTGATGCATTTCCTCAGCACATTCATCGAAGATCTTTTTCAGATCATCCGGCATAGCCTGATATTGTTTCTCTCCCAATACCGGATAAGCCCAACTCACTACATGGCCGGTCAGGTTGAGATGGCTCTGTACCTCCGCAAAACCTGCCGCCTTGATCATAGCCAGGGGATTTTCCTGGGCTTCAATCGTGTTCTGCTGAAGTGACGTGAACACCTCTGAAAAGGCCATTGGTGTAGGCTTTGCCCCCATGGCTTCCCATGCAGTGACGTAGACAGGTACGGTAGGAACCCGAATTATAATACCTTTAAGATCATCGGGATGTTTAATCGGTCTGTTTGAAGTGAGATGTCTTGGTCCCCGCTCGAAATACGTCACTGGTCTCAGTCCGGTCTTTTTAATGATCTCCTTCTCCATGTATTGGCTAATAGGGTGATTGACCAGTTTTTCCAGATCTTTACTATCTCTAAGCAAAAAGGGTAATTCACAAAAAACCGCCTCGTCAACCCAGTTGGTAAGGATTGATGCAGTGATTGTCATATCAATGACTCCAGCCTGGATCAGTCTAATCGATTCAATTTCCTTGCTCAGCTGTTCGGAATGGTAGACTTCCAGTTTGATCCTTCCATCGGATTTTTCCTCCAATCTTTTGCTAAAAAATTCAAAAGCCTTTGACCAGGTGTGATCTTCATTTGTGATCAGGCTCGCTCTTAGTAGCACCTCAGGTTCATCTTCGGTTTTGCAGCTAAATAAGAGTATTAGGGATAAAAAAAATACAGAATATCTTACTCGAAGTAATTCGGATAAAATCATTGGGTTAGTCATTCTTGGGCTCAAAATATCAAATATATCTCATTTACCTAGATTATTTAATCAGAGCAGCCATGTCTCTTTCTCACATGAGCTGAAATCTTTTAATTTTACGGCATGTCCCTGATACCAGAGCCTCTCCAGAAATATTCAGAAGACCATACAAGTGAAGAAAGTGCATTATTAACCCGAATCAACCGGGAGACTCACTTGCATGAGCTTCGCCCACGGATGCTCTCTGGTCATCTACAGGGTCGATACCTCTCGATGCTGTCAAAGATGATCCAACCAAAATATATTCTGGAGATTGGTACTTATACCGGTTATTCGGCGTTGTGTCTGGCAGAAGGATTGCAAAAAGATGGAAAACTGATCACCCTTGAAAAAAATGAGGAGCTGAAAGGTAAGATATCAGCCTATCTCGACCAATCTAATTACAAGGATCAGATAGAAGTAAAGATCGGGGAAGCTGCTTCAATCCTTCCGACGCTCAATTATACCTGGGACATGATCTTCATCGATGCCGACAAAGAAAATTACCCTGTCTACTATGATATGACCCTTGACAATCTTCGATCAGGAGGTTTACTCCTGGCAGACAATGTCTTATGGAGTGGTAAAGTGTATGACCCTCAGCAACAGGATAAGGTCACCAACACTATACGGTCATTTAATGAGATGGTACTCAATGATCCCAGGGTAGAAAATATATTGCTCCCCATCAGGGACGGAATTATGATGGCTAGAAAAAAATGATCAGAAAGGTTGCTGTTCTGTTTCTGCTTCTCCGATTCACAAGCCTGACAGCAAGTGACTTTCCCATTCCTCAGGTACCCGACAACATTGAGATTGCCGGAATGAAACTTAAGATCACCCATGAAGCTCAGCGGGAGATCCAAAAAGATGTGAATGCTCTGCGTGCGAGTGAAAAATACTTCAATATCAAGTTGGATCGCGCAAATCTTTATTTCCCCATCATCGAAAAAGCACTGCGGGAGGAAGGAGTGCCTGATGATCTTAAATTCCTGTCATTGCAGGAAAGTGCTCTTATCTCCGACAATGTATCTACATCAGATGCAGTAGGTTATTGGCAATTCAAAGATTTTACAGCCAGAGAAGTAGGCATGAGGGTAGATAGCAAAGTGGATGAAAGGAAGAACGTGGTCTCTTCCACCCATGGTGCGGCAAAATATCTGAAACGCCACAACTTCATGCTCAAAAACTGGCTCTATTCCGTCAATGCGTACATGACCGGCCTGGGAGGAGTGAAACCACATATAGACGAGGCAGGCATAGGCTCGGATAAATTGACCATCACCCATAAGACTCATTGGTATGTAAAGCGCTTCATTGCACATGTGATCGCTTTTCGTGATGATGTGGGTAAGCCACACTCGGAAGGAATGGAACTCATTGTTTACCGGCAGGGTGGCAACAAGGACCTGAAAGAAATTGCCAAAAAACTGGAGGTGAATGAAGAGCTGGTGTTTCAATATAACAAATGGCTTTCTTATGGGAAAGTACCCGATGACCGTGAATATCCAGTTATCATCCCGGTAAAAGGACAAAAACCCAAAATCCCTGAGCCCAAAAGAACTGAGGAGATCGTGAGAAGACCTAGCTATCCGGAAAAGATAGTGGACGAGATCAATACAATGAGCAAAACCATCTTTCTGGAAATTAATGATCGCAAGACTATCCTGGCCATCCAAGGTGATGACTTGAAATCTTTGGCTGAAAAAAGTGGAACAAATGTCGAAAAGCTTCGCAAATACAATGACCTGTCCAATTCTCAACCCGTGGATGCAGGGAAATTTTACTTTACGGAATCCAAGCGAAGCAAGTCCAGGATCTTATATCATGTCACCCAATACAATGAAAACCTCTGGGACGTTTCTCAACGCTATGGCATCAAACTAAATAAGCTCAGAAAAAAGAACAGAATGGAGGAATCGGAAACCCTCAAGCCCGGCCGGATACTTTGGCTTAAACAAAAAAGACCCGATGACATCCCTATCGCTTACAGAAAAGTCGAAGCTCCTAAAACCTTCAATCCGGAGCCTCCCAAAGTAATGAAGCCTGTTGTCGCTCCGCCTGTCCAGCAAGCTCCCGAAACGCCGGTAGTCAAAAAAACCATCGAGCCGGTAACTACTGAACCTGAGCCCCGGCCCGTTTTGCAGGACAAACCTGTGGAGTCTATACAAATCGCAGAAGAGAAGAAGCCAGTTGAACCCACTAGCCAAAAAGTGGACGTTCATGAGGTAGTAGCTGGTCAATCATTGTATAGCATTGCTAAAAAATATGACATTACAGTTGAAGACCTCCAGGAATGGAATGGATTGAGAAAACATGATCCTATAAACCCCGGACAAAAACTGATTGTCGTGGCGCCTTTTGAAATGAGTAGTACCCAGGAATACGTGGAAAGTGCTGTCGCTCCTCCTTCTGGCAATGAAAGCAGACATGTGGTGAAGCCTGATGATACTTATTACAGCATTTCAAGGAAATATGGAGTTGAAATTGGGGAGATCCTGAAAAGAAACGAGTTGAGCGTAGATATACCCATAAAACCCGGTCAGGAGCTCATCATACCTTCTGCGCCACAAAAACTGGCAACCAATACCACCCAGGCATCAAACCAAAAGACCTATACCGTACAAGCTGGTGACACATTCTATAAAATTGCCCGACACTTCAACTTAAGTGTTGAGGAGCTAATGAAAATCAACGACAAAGAAAGGCCGGACCTTTCCATTGGAGAAATCCTGAAGATCGAACAATAGCCATTAAAACTCGAAATCAAGCCCCAGCCTTTCTTTAAGGTCTTTCAAAGCAGGATTCTGCTCTACCATATAATCGTATTTTTCCTTACTGGTATAAAGCTTCTTCGTCTTTTCCTGCTCTGACACTTCTTTCTGAAGGAGTATCAGTGAATTCCTCAGGTGCTTTCTGAAATATTGTACAATGCCTTGCTCTAACCGCTCCAGGATACTGATTTCCAGTGAGCTGGATAGCTGTATCAAAACGTCATTTTCTCCGGATTTTTTCACGGGTCTATTCAATACCAACATTTCAGTATCTGAAACCCCTTTCATTTCAGACTCCTTCTTATAAGCTTTCCAAACTTCCTGCAAGCTGGCCTCATCAAATGGAATACTTTCGGTAGTCTCAGTTTCTATCTCTTGAGGTTTCACCTCTTTTTCAGCTGGCTTCCTCCGAAACAAGCTTGGCGTTTCTTTTGGTTGAGATGAACTTGAAATGACAGGAGAGACTGTTGGTGTTTCAGGGATGGGAGCTACTTGTGTTGGCTTATCTTCCTGTGCTACAGGGGCGGGAATGGCTTTTACCTCTTCTTTCTTATCTTCTGACTTTTTCTCCTTCTTGAGTTCAGGAGATTTTAGCTCGCCATGGCTACTTTTTTTTTTGCTCCATCAACGGAGCTTACTTCTGCCAGACGCACGGCATTGTTTAGCTGTGATAATTTCATCAGGCAAAGCTCGATGTGCAGTCTTTGATTTCTGCTGATCTTATAATTGAGATCAAATTGATTCATCAGATTCAATCCTGTGAGTAGGTAAGACCCACTTAAGGCGGCTGATTGCGTCAGATATCTTTGCTTCACACTCTCAGAAACCTCCATCAGGTTCACTGTCTCTTTGTTTTTAGAAACCAGTAAGTTTCTGAAGTGCTCCTGAAGTCCATTCAGGAAATTGTGTCCATCAAATCCATTTCTGATTACTTCATCAAACAACAACAAAGCCCCCGACATATCCTCATTTTTCAGAAAATCAGTCACCTTGAAGTAATACTCATAATCAAGAATATGCAGGTTCTTGATCGTATTCTGATAAGTGATCTTATTGTCTGAAGAAAAAGTAACGATCAGGTCAAACAGGGAGAGTGCATCCCGCATGGCTCCATCTGCTTTTTGAGCGATTAGATGAAGTGCTTCTTCCTCTGCTTCTATTCCCTCCTGGCTCGCAATCTTTTGTAGCTGCACCACTATATCATTGATCTCTATCCGGTTGAAATCATAAATCTGGCACCTGGAAAGGATGGTTGGGATCACCTTGTGCTTTTCGGTAGTCGCCAGAATAAAAATAGCATACTCCGGTGGCTCCTCAAGTGTCTTTAGGAAGGCATTGAATGCCTGGGTAGACAGCATGTGAACCTCATCGATGATATAGACTTTAAATTTTCCTTGCTGAGGTGGATAGCGTACCTGGTCCGTCAGGTTTCGAATATCATCCACAGAGTTGTTGGAAGCTGCATCCAGCTCATAGATATTGAAGTTGGTGTGCTGATTCTCCGCCGACGCCTCAAAATCATTGATCATCCGGGCCAGGATCCTTGCACAGGTGGTCTTCCCTACCCCTCTTGGCCCACAAAACAGCAATGCCTGCGCCAGGTGATTGTTGTCAATTGCATTCTTCAGGGTAGTGGTGATGTGGCTTTGTCCTACTACTTCTTCAAAACCCAGAGGCCGATATTTCCTTGCCGATACTACAAAACTTTCCACATCGTGAAATTAAGACAAAAGGAATAGAAATGAAGAGATGACCAGATAAAATCAATGTTGCTTTTTAAATTCTATCCCCTTATTTATGTGTAGGCTATTTTTTATCTGAAATGTTCATCAATTTTTTGATCCTTATTCCAATTCTATTTCCCGGTGGTCCCAAAGTTCAGCTCCCGATAGATGCTCCGGACAGAAGTTCAACTCACTTTATCCAGTTGACAGACATTGGTGAGTTTGGTTTAAAGCGTAAAGAAAGAAAGGAAGTACCTGCTCATTTACATACTGGCATCGATATCAAACGAGGCAACGAAAATTATCTGAACGCACCTATATACTCCATCGACAGAGGTACTGTGATCAGCAAGCGTGAGGATGGGCCCTATGCACAACTTATTATTGAACATGACGAAGGTGATTTTATGTATTGGACGGTATATGAACATATCGCTGAAATTCGGGTAGGGCTCTACGAAAAGGTAGATTCAGACACACAGATTGCCAGGTTTTACAACACCAGCGAACTCAATAAGTATGGCTGGCAATTTGATCATTTTCATTTTGAAGTCTTGAAAAAAAGACCAATTAAAATAAAACCAACAGCAGAAAATCCCGAGAGGCATTTCCATTCACATACCCTTGTTTGCTTCAGTGAGCAGGAATTGATCCGTAACTTTTATTCACCATTAGAATTTTTTTCGAAGTATTTCCGAGAATAAAGAAGACAAATCTATTTGCCTGGTGAATAGAAATGAATGGTAGCTAAATACTAAAAAGGCTGGGGTTTTAAAGCCACTCATGAAGAATAGAAAATACACTTTAAATTGCCCCCAGACCTATGACCAAAGCTGGTTGATTGGAATAAACGCAAGTTACAGGGTATGTGAGGCAATAGGTGTACCGATTTATACTGAATCGGAAATGTGGAAAATAGCTAATTACCCAAGGAAATATATGGCACTCAAACTATGAAGACAATGAAGAAACAAGTATATAAATCATTCCGGGAGATATTTATAGTTGCTACTTTGTTCATGGTTTGGGCTTGTGATAAGCCATCTGATGCTGAACGTATCCCCGTGATCATCTCAACTGACATTGGAGGAAGTGATCCTGATGACTTCCAATCCATGGTCCACCTGTTAGTCTATGCAGATCGACTTGATATAAAAGGACTGATCAGTTCACCTCCTCATGATGGCCGGGCTACTCATATTTTGGAGGCAATTGAAGCGTATGAAGAGGACTATCCAAATTTGGTTGCTCAAAATGAGCACTTTCCATCACCAGATTATTTGCGGGAAGTAACCAAACAAGGAGCCATTGATGCGCAAGAAACAGCAGTTCCTACTCAGTTAAGTGAAGGTGCACAATGGATCATCCATCAGGCAAAAAGAACAGAAGAACCCTTATATGTACTGGTTTGGGGATCAATGACAGATGTGGCCCAGGCATTGTACGTAGCACCCGATATCAAAAAAACGTTGCGAGTATATTCTATCGGATCATGGAACACAGTTCAGGATTCTTTGTCCAGAAACTATGTTTACAGCCACCATCAAGATCTATGGTGGATTGAAAGCAATACTACATTTAGAGGAATGTACATGGGTGGTTACCAGGAGAAGGATTACGGAAACCTATCCTTTGTCGAAGCTCACATAAAAGGCCACGGAGCACTGGGGGATTTGTTTTACACACAGAAAAAAGACATCAAAATGGGTGACACACCTTCCGTGTTATATCTGCTCGACGGGGATCCCAATAATCCCGAAGGTGATAGCTGGGGAGGTGCTTATATACCCACTGGTCATGGACCTCAATATTGGACAGACAACCTGGCTGATTCCCTTATTGAAAACAATAGACCAGGAGCCAAAACAGTAAATAAATACAGAAAAGCTTACCTGGATGACTGGGCCCACAGGATGAAGTGGCTGAAAGAAAAGTGACCATAAAAAATTTGTACCAATCAAAACAATAGTCTCAAATAATTGATTTTATACTAAATCGGTTATTCAAATGGCTATCTATCAATTTTATAAAGAACAGAAACTGGATGCATCAATAGATCAGGTTTGGGATTTCATCTCATCCCCTGCAAACCTGAAAAAGATCACGCCATCTTATATGGGTTTTGATATCACCACTAAACATCTGCCAAAGAAGATGTACCAGGGAATGATGATCAGCTACAAAGTGAGTCCCCTTCCGGGTTTTAAATCAAACTGGCTTACTGAAATCACCCATGTGGATCCAGGTAAATATTTTGTAGATGAGCAACGATCAGGACCATACAGGATCTGGCATCATGAGCATCGACTCAATCCTCACAAAAACGGGGTTCTGATGACAGACCTTATCACCTATCAACCACCATTCGGCATCCTTGGAGTGGTAGCCAATAAAATAATTATTAAGAATAAACTGGAAGAAATCTTTTCTTATCGAAGAAATAAGCTGATTGATCTATTTGGAATGAAGCCAGAGTAGTTGGGCACATATTTTGCCAAAAACTCGTTATCCGGCTGGACGTTTAATTATTTAATTTACTTTTATGTCTTTATGAATCCACTCAGAAAAAAATATTCCGGTAGTCGTACAGCTCCGAAAAAACACTACCGAATCAGTATCTTTGATAAAGATGGAAATTATATCTCTTCGGGAAGTATTATCAATAATAGTACATTGAGTGTGTTCGATCCTGATGGTAAGTTTTTATCATCAGGAAAATTTATCTCCAAAGATCGCTTCAATTTATTTGATGCCACCGGAAACTTCATTGCATACGGAAAAATGCTTGGCAAAACAAGCTTCAATATTTTTGATACAGACGATCAGTTTATATCACGGGGAAGCCTTTTTTAATTCATCACCGAACTTAATACTTCATAGCTTTTTGAGTAATAATATGCATTTTTGATACATGCGTATTTCTCTTCAAGCGATTGTGCTTTTCAGTTTTTTGATTTCAACTGAATTGAATGCACAAAACAATGCCAGCTCTTTTCTGATAGGCATCATTGAATCGTTCAACCAACAATTTGATGATCTGGATGACTTTATTTCCCCCGATGCCATTGGCATTGTTGATGGGATCAGAGCAGATAGCAGTGCCCTCATCGTACTGAGGAATAATTATCGCTTTCTTCAAGCTGTCTACAACCACCCCAAAATCACCATACAGGAACTGGTAGCTGATAAGAGCATGGCGATGGCGGAGTGGGCTTTTACAGACAGTATCGGGTTGGTAGCCACAGGTATGATCTCTATTCACCTCAGGGAAAGGAGAATTCAGCAGATTAAGATATTTAATGGAAGCATGGGTGAAAGGACCGGCACCGACGAATCTTCCAAAAGGGTGAGCCCCCGTAGAACAGGTGGGAGGCAGCAGCGGCCATCCGAAGCAGAACCAGCCTGGTGGTATTTTTTGAGACACAGTCAGGGAGGTTTTGCAGATCGTGCCGGACTGTATGTATCTCAGGCATTTCCCTGTGAATCTCCTGAGAAGGTGACTGGGGATTTCGAGATCTTAAACCTTAAAGGACCATACAACAATCGCCAAAATGCCGGGCAGGATCGTCAAATTAATCTCAACTCTGCTAAAAATCCTGGTATGACTATTTTTAACAGAGATGCGAATTGCGACAATTAATTTAAATTGTAGATCTATTAAATCTCATGAACCCTTAACCCAATGAAAAGAATAATCCTTCTATTTGCTGTCACCATCCCCTATTTACTTTTTGCACAAAGAGGAAAAGTATTTGATGACCTTTCAGTGCCCAGCAAGATCCTAAAGATGGACAGAAAATATGCCATCTATCTTCCTCCCGATTATGACACATCTGAGAGAAGTTATCCAGTGCTGTATCTATTGCATGGTGCAGGAGATGATCAGACGGGCTGGGTCCAGTTTGGGGAGGTCTTACATATTGCTGACAAAGCCATCAACGAAGGTACTGCTACAGCCATGATCATTGTGATGCCCGACGCAGACACCGGGCAGCGTGGCTATTTCAACAGCCCAAAAGGAGACTGGAACTATGAAGATTTCTTCTTTGATGAATTCATTCCTTACATCGAGAAGACCTACAGGATCAAAAGCCAGAAAAGATACCGCGCTGTTGCCGGATTGTCTATGGGTGGCGGAGGCACATTCATGTATGCCCTGCATCGCCCGGGCCTATTCTCATCAGCGTGTCCGCTAAGTGCCTATATAGGTCCTTCCAGCCCCGAAGACATGGATCGAATACTTCAAAGGAATGGCATCGAGAACCTAAGCAAAAAGCAAAAAGAAGATTACTATAATAAACATAATGCTTTAGCACTGATTGAAAACGGTGATGTAGAAGCCATCAAATCTGTAAGATGGTATATTGATTGTGGAGATGATGACTTTCTCTATGAAGGTAATTCACTGGTCCATATAGCAATGCGCAAAAAGGAAATTCCTCACGAATTCCGAATCCGTGATGGTAACCATGGATGGCACTACTGGAGAACTGCCTTGCCTGAGGTTCTGGACTTTGTCAGCAAGCGTTTCCATCAATATTGATCAAGGACATGGAAAATATTGATCGAAGGGATTTTATTAAGTATACGGCCCTCGGTGCTGCTGCATTATCTATGCCAAATACCCTCCTCAGCCAATCCCGGAAAATAGCCGCATTACAAAACCCTATATGTGTTTTCACCAAACACCTGCAATGGCTGGATTTTGAAGACCTGGGCAAATTCATCAGTGATGCGGGATTCGATGGTGTAGACCTGACCGTAAGAAAGGGAGGACATATCGAGCATGATGTGGCACCTAAAGACCTTCCTGAAGCCATTGAAAAGATCCAAAAATCCGGTGTAAATGTGCCCATGATGGTCACGAGTATTAATGACCCTGACGATCCGGTCACCGAGCCACTTCTTCAAACAGCAGGAGCAAACGGAGTCAAATACTATAGGATGGCCTATTACAGGTATGATGAGCAAGCAGGCATTGAAGAACACCTCCTGGCTCTGAGGAAAAAGGTAGGCCAACTTGCAGCCATTAATGAGAAATATGGCATTCATGGAGCCTACCAAAACCATGCAGGTGAGCGTGTAGGTGGTCCTGTCTGGGATTTGTGGTACCTCCTTAAGGATCTTGACCCCCAATGGATCGGTATACAATATGACATCAGACACGCTACGGTAGAAGGAGGAAATTCATGGCCAACAGGGTTTAAGCTCGTCAAAGATTATGTGAAATGCACAGCCATCAAGGATTTCAAATGGGTTCAGGATAAAGATGGCTCCTGGAAACCTCTTACCATACCATTGGAAGAAGGAATGGTCGACTTCGTCCGCTATTTTGAATTGTACAAATCGCTTGACATCACAGGTCCGATCACCTTGCATTTTGAGTATCCCATCTATGAGCAGGAAGAAAAATCTCTATCTAAAAAAGAGAAAATGAAATTTGCCAGGACCGTGATGGCTAAAGACCTGGAAAGGTTAAGAGATCAAATGCAAAAAGCGGGGATTGTCAGGTAAGCCTATGAGATTTTTAGTTTTCGTGTTCTCAGGATTGCTATTTTCTCTTCAAGGAGTACGATCTCAGGACACTGAAATTGAATTGTTAAGATCACGGTTAATAGAGGATGCTCTGGTCAATAAGGGATTTGTACCGCGGGTAGGACATTATATCATACCAGACTTTGATGCAGCAGCCAGGTATCTGGCTGAACAGAATTTTGATGGAAGCTGGTCTTCTGTAGACTATTTGGATACAGATAATTCATGGGATCCATTGAGTGCGTTGGATAAAATCCTGGTCATGTCTGTGGCTTATAATCAATCATCTGATCCACTATACCATAACGAAAAACTCCTGAACGGGATCGAAAGAGCCCTTACTTACTGGTACCAGGTAGATCCTACCTGTGTCAATTGGTATAAAAATGACATTGCCAAGCAAATGTACCAGGGCCCAATTGCTATCCTCATGCAGGATCATATTCGTGAAGACCTGCTTTACAAGATAATTGAAGACCAGACCCCTGCCCCCAGGATGACAGGCTCTAATCGCACACTGGTGTCCACTTCAGTTTTTTATCGGGGGGTACTGGAAAAGAATCCTGCTCGCATAAAATCAGGCATCAGTGGGGTGATGGATCCGGTACGGATTTCAGATGATGAAGGAATACAAGTTGATTATAGCTTTCACCAGCATGGACCCTTTCTTTACAATGGGAGCTATGGTAGCAACTTCCTGAGAGAAACAGCCTGGATTGCTTCTATGGTGGAAGGAACCAGCTATGCATTTTCGGAAGATCATATACGTATTCTCAGAGACTATTTTCTCCAGGGTACCCGCTGGATGATCTGGAAAGAGCTTTTCGACTACAACGCCAGGGGTCGTCAGGTGGGTAGGCCTTCCGGGTTTGGTTTGAATGCAGATCTGCAAATCCCCATTTTGGAATATCTGATGGCAGCTGATCCTGCCTTCAAAAGTGGTTATCTGGAAGTACAGGAAAGGATCAAAAATTCAAGACCACAGGTAGTTCAGGGATTAAAACACTTTTGGCGATCGGATTATTCCGTTTCATATCGGCAAGACTTTTATACTACTTTGAGAATGTGCTCCGAACGCACTATTGGAATGGAAACCGATGTAAACTACGAAAACCTACTTGGTCGATACCTTCCGTACGGGTTAACTTATATCTATAGAAGAGGGGACGAATATGAAGAAATTTTCCCGGTTTGGAACTGGGCCAGACTTCCCGGAGTGACCAGCCCTGATACCGTACCTGTTGAAAAGGGAAAATACACGCAACCTTCCAGGTTTGTTGGAGGAGTCACTGACGGGAAATTTGGTCTATCGGCTATGGATCTGCAATTAAACAGTACCAAAGGAAAAAAAGTCTGGTTTTGGTTTGAGGAGGGATTTGTCGCCCTGGGAGCTGGAATTAAATCAGAGAATGAGCATACCCTTTTTACAGGAATCAACCAGTCAAACCTTCGGGGTGAAGTTAAGGTGAATGGTCAGACATTAGCAGAAGGATTAGCTAAACTGGAATCTCCACATTGGGTTTGGCATGATAGCACGGCCTATTTCTTTCCCGAATCATCCGAAAACCTTTTTGTAGAAGCAAAAGAAAAAACCGGGAACCTAAAGTGGATTTTTGGCTTGTCGGAAGATACCATCTACAGGAAAGAAGTATTTTCTCTTTGGTTTGATCATGGAGTCATGCCTGTTGATGATAAATATGTTTATGCGGTGTTTCCTGGAATCTCCAGCGATGAATCAAAAGATCTGGCAAAAGAATTACCTGTCAAAGTATTAGTCAATAATGAAAGCTTACAGGTAATAGAACACATACCCACTGAAAGAATTGGGCTTGCCTTCCACGAGGTCACCGATTACCCTATTTCAAAAAAGTTTACCCTCTCGGTCAGCGACCCCTGCTTAGTATTGATTGATAAAAAATCAAGAAGCCTAACCGTAAGCGATCCCACCACAGAGTTAGATGAAGTGACTATTTCATTCGAAAGATCGAATGGAAAGAAACACAGTGTGACAATGAATCTCCCCGATGATGCAAACGCTAGTCAAAGTAAATCTATTGAACTGAATGTTAAACTTTGACCACCAAGGCTTTGGTACTACCGCTCAGGTAATTCAACAAACATATCAGGCAATCTGGAATCATCATCCGTATTTGACCTGATCACTCTCCCTCCTCTTTCAGTGATGATGTTCTCCAAATCGGGAAGGTCATAACTCTTCAGTGCGCCGGCTACTCCCCATGAAAAGAAAAGGGGCAGATCATAAAATCGTTTTTGAGTAATCGAGTAATAGGATTCAGGCCCATCAATCAGTGCAACGCCTTTAAGTGAAGTGTCGAATGTTGCTGCGTGTAGCAAAGCTGGGACCTGCTCATTAAAGGCAATCGCCTGAATATTCTCTGAGTCTACATTCGGCTGATCCTTAAGGAAATTCACCACATTCACAATGTCTGATGCCTGCATACCAACCATGCTCTTACCCAGGATCATTGCCCCAAAAGCAGGACCGGGTCCAAAATTTGCTGCCGGCTTGGTCTCTCCTATCCCGATAAGGTCTGGTGAGATGACAATATACCCTTCGTTGATCAGCTCCTCAAGCTCAATCCCTTTCTCTTTGCCTTCCGGATGAACCGAAATAATGGCAGGTTTAATGCCATCACCATCAGGAATAGCCATCAGTAGAGGGATTACATACTCATCATCGGGGCCTTTCAGGATATACATACAAACCCTGTATCCGTCCCTCTGGTGGCAGCCATCAAGTATGTATTCAAGATCTGTTGGGGATTCAAATCCTGATAATTGCATGGCATCTTTTTTCATGCTTTCCAGGTAATTATCAGACTTCCTTTTTTCATTCAATTGTGAGTTGAGTTCATTCGCCAATTCCTTATTGAGGCTGTACACTGATTCACCTTCGATCGATGTAGAAACTTGCCCGGAAGAGGTAACCATAAGCTCCGAAACCTCAAAAAGGGTGACCTCTTCATCCTGTATATCTCCAGGAAAGTCTAAATGCTTTCTAAAGAAACTGTATATCGCTTCATTATTCTTTTTAGTTGAGGAGTGACCGGCATCGTCTTCAACCATCGCAAGGTTTTCCTGCGATCCCAATGCCTGGTACCCTTTTGAAATTTCTTCGTAAACTTCTCGAACCCCTTGAATGCTAAAAATATCTCTTGTCGTGGTGACTAACAGTAATGGCTTTGGCATGCGCATGATAAGCAGATCTTCCAGCGCTACTCCACTTGCCAACCAATGATAATAGTTTTGCTCTCCATCCTGTGGACCTCTGGTCTGGAGTAATCTTCGGTGACTGGTCACATAATTTTCCGGTGCGGATGCTTTGATCCGCTCATCAAAAGCAGAGATAAACACAGATTGTGTACCTCCGCCGGAACGTCCAGTAATCCCTATCCGGTTGGAATCCACCTCTTTCCTTGTTAGCAAATAATCAATGGCTCTAATGCCATCCCAAATGAAATACCTGTTAATCGACTCTCCAGCTAGAAAGCACTGCAAACCAGGATAGGAATGCTCCGATGTAGGTCCACCAACGGCTGATTTCCCTGTCTCAGGATCAAAATACTGAAACCGTTCCCCCTGCCCCACCGGATCAATAGCAAAAACCACAAATCCTTTCTTCACGAGGTTGATAACAACATGCTGATAGTTGGGGGACTTATAAGCCAGCTCGGTATGACCGCTTACATAAAGGATAGCAGGATGTTTGCCTTTGAGCTTATTGGGAATAAACAGGCTTCCAGTAACATGGAAGCCGGGCATGGATTCAAAAATGATCTTCTCCACTTTGAAGTCTTCCCGCTTAATTACCCCGGTTACTTTAGCATTGAGTGGAGTTTTGCCTGGAAAAGCGCCAACGATATCGCGGTAGATCCGATTGACTTCCTGCTTTCTGGTTTCCCAGTCCTGCCTGGTCTTAAGAGTGGCCATTTTCTGATCTCTTTCGTCCAGCAGGGTGTAAGCTTGCTTGTTGAGGTATAGCTGAAGCATATTTTCGCCATTGCTATACTCCACCCAGTGGTCAAGAATAGTAAAATCCTCATCCTGGGCATAGAGGGGAGTAAGTAACCAAATAAGAAAGAAATAGGAAAGCAGGGTTCGGTTCATGGGATGCAATTTGCTTCCAAGATAACCTTTCCCTGAGATATTTTCAATTCAGCAGAACTCTACAACCGCTGGATCATCAGCCCTCCATCAGGAGTCAGGATCTGACCAGTGGAATAAGGAATATCTCCGGAGACAAGCGCTGAGACAATCTTACCAATATCTTCCGGTAGACCCAATCGAGGCTGTACTAACAACCCTTCTTTGATCTTTTGCTCATATTTCTCTTTGACACCCGCGGTCATATCGGTTTCGATCACGCCAGGCCTCACTTCAAAAACAGGAATTCCTATTTCACCAAGACGAACCGCCAGGAGCTTCGACATCATGGAAAGTCCTGCTTTTGAAATACAATATTCTCCCCGATTGATAGAGGCCACTTCCGCAGATATAGAGGTGATATTTACTACAGTGAAATCTTCGGCCGGAGCACCTTTTTTCTGCTCAACCATCCATTTAACGATCTCCTGCGTCAGAAAGTAGGTTCCTTTGAGGTTGATATCCAGCAGATAGTCAAAATCGTCCTCAGTGATCTCAAGCACGTCCTTTCGCTCTCTTGGTGCCACTCCGGCATTGTTGACCAAAACATTCAATTGGCCAAACTTTTCTTTCAGGTCCGCCACCATCCGACGACGATCATTGGCATCCCCGATGTTCCCCTGTACATAGCTTACTTTACCTCCTGCAGCCTGAAGTTCTTTCAACAGATCCTGCACCGCACTTTCATCCCGGACACCATTTAACGCGACTTCATATCCTTTTGAAAGTAATGCTTTGACGATCCCCAGTCCTATACCCCGGCTTCCTCCCGTTACAAATGCAGTTTTACTCATGAGGTTTTGATGGTTTTGAGTTCCTTGGCCTCAGGAAGCTCTTTGTAGAAAGGATCCAATGGAAAACATCCGGAGATCATGCCATTTCTTGGTGCAGTGGTACAATCCGAAAATGTTCTGCAGATCTTCTTACGAGCCATCTCCTTACCTTCCAACACATCCCGGGGGAGCTCAGGATAAGATAG
>JAHCMM010000154.1 GCA_019192515.1 Cyclobacteriaceae bacterium SS2 | reverse complement strand
CAGAGTTGTGTTCTTTTTGGGATTGTTGGTCTATGGCACCGTGGCCTCAAAGGCTCAGGAAGTAGATGGATCGGCACTTTTTACCACTAACTGCGCTGCTTGTCACACCATTGGCGAAGGTAAACTTGTAGGACCTGATCTCAGTGGGGTATTGGATAGACACAATAAGGCGTGGGTATTTAGATTTATTCGTGAATCCCAGTCGATGATCAACGAAGGTGACGAGCAAGCAGTAGCCGTATTTAATGAAAATAACATGATTCCAATGCCCGCTATTCCGCTTTCTGATATGGAAATAGAAGCAATTCTAGCTCATATATCTACCATGGAAAGTGCAAAAGCAGAGACAAAATCCGACGTAGAAAAAAAGAAAGAGTCTATCAAACCTTACACATCCGGAACTAGTAAACGTAAATCACAAGCCGCTCAAAACACCTCTATTCGAGAGGGTATCCTTATTGGTTTATGGATTACACTGATAGCTACAACGGTGATGATCATTGGGATTGCATATGCGTTAAAAAAACATCCTCCCCACAAAAGGAAGAAATAAAATTTCGTAAATCAAAGTTCCCATATAATAAATCAGGAGTTCCTTTTGAGAGTACATTTAGTTGAGACAAAAAGGAAACTGTTATGAAGCGAATTATCCTCTTTTTAGGTACTTTGATTTTGTTGGCAATATCTATTTATACAGCCGAAGCACAACGAACTTACATCACTCGAAAAGGTAAATTGGTTGCTAAAACTCTGGAAGGAGATACTCTAAAAACCCGTGAGTTCAAAAATATCAATGTACTGCTGGATTATGATAAAGCTGAGGTAATCATCAATTTCAAACTGGACGACACCTTGGACGATCATATCCCCTCGAATCGATTTTTCTATGACTATGATGTGGCCCTTAACACCAGGCTATCTCTTTCGGAAATTGAAACCAGTTCGCATCCAAAAAGGATTTTTGACCTGAAGGGTGAACTGTTTTATAATGAGACCGCCTATTATATCAAAGGAAATGGTGTGCTGGAGCACTGGGAAGGAAGTGAAGATATGTCTTGTATGTTGACGATGAATATTGAATTGATGGACAACACAAAACTCTTTCTAGATTCCCTTGGATTATTGGAAGATATTCATCTTTTCCAAACCGTATTGAACCGTGAAGTGCTGGACGAGTGGGAAAACGCGGGATACTAACATGAATGTATTGAAGATTTCCGGCAGCTTGGAAGTATTTTCACAAGAAAAGCTAATCAGGAGTCTGTACAATTCGGGTGTGACCGATGAGCAGCTCTGGCGGGTCCTTGGAGCAATAGAAGCTGAATTATACGAGGGCATTACTACCGTGAGATTGTTTAAGATTGTTCATAAGTATCTCAAAAAACACGCTTTCCTGTCTGCATCCAGGTACAACCTTAAATCAGCCATTGTAGCGTTTGGAGCTTCGTTTTTCCCCTTCAATTTTTTTATTGGAGAGCTATTAAAAGCACTAGGATATAATGTAATGACGGACGTCCCCATCATTGGGAAAAACTGGACTCACCAGATTGATGTGGTTGCTGAAAACAAAAAGGGACATTTTATGATTGAGTGCAAATTTCACAATCAACCTGGATTTAAAACGGATACAAAATTACCGCTAAACATCTATTCCAGATTCAAGGATGTGGAATATAGCTGGAGAAATTCACAGGGGAAAAGAGATAAATTTCATCAGGGATGGGTGGTAACAAATGGAAAGTTTACTGAAGATGCCATCCACAATGGAGAATATACCGGATTGCGCATGATCGGTTGGGACTACCCTGCAGGAAGTAGCCTGAAGGAGATGATCTCAAAAAATGGACTATACCCTGTAACTTGTCTTTCCTCCCTCACCAACGCACAGAAGGCTGCATTTCTTGCTAAAGGAGTTATACTTTGCCAAACAATTTATGATCATCCCGATAGGCTGGATCAGTTTTCTTTAGGAAAAATCAAAGCAAAAAGAATTCTTGAAGAAGCCCAAGGTATCTGTGAGATAAGGCCCTCTCTGGTTTCACAATAGTGGTTTTACCTGCGGCAAAAAACGATAAATCCTTGTCTTAATTTCATCAAACTGAGCAATTCAAAAAGCAGTTAATGTCAGTACAATTAACACCAGAAGCAATGGAAGATTTCAGTAAAACTTTGAATTTAACCTCAGATGGGGAGATACCCGGTGAGGTGCGGAACGCGATATACACCATGCTTGAAAGTATGAAGGAAGTCGACTTCAAATGGACAAGCCTCAATAGTTTAAGTATAAATTTTAAATCCTATCAATATAGCCCCGAATATATCCTGGATATCATCAAAAAGACAGGATTTAAGGAAATGGTCAAAGAAAAAAAGTCATTTTGGAAGCGATGGCTGGAATCTATGGCCAGTGACACTGACAGCACCTTCGGAACCCGAAGACTGGACTGCTGTTCGCTAAACAGACAGGATCTACATCACACCGGAAGAAGACCAAAATATCATAAATAATGTACAAGATTTCAAAAATCACAAAGACTGGTTTATTCGTAAATTCACAGAGTAGAAAAAATTAATGCAATGAAGTTATTGAGTATCATAATACTTGGACTTTTATCCCTTCAATCCTTTTCACAGGTTAAGTTTTATCCCGAGGCCAGCAAAATAGCTGTGCAAGGTACTTCTACCCTTCATGACTGGGAATCACTTGTTAAAATGGAAGAGGTGAAGGTGGAGTTACGTGTTGAGGATACCAATCCATTGCTTTTGGGGTATTTAAGATTGACAATTCCAACTCAATCCATCAAAAGTGGAGAAAAACTTATGGATAGTAAAACCTGGGAAGCACTTAAAGCAGAAAAATATCCTGTCCTGATATATGAAGCGGAGGCATTTGAGTCTGGGGAAGGCAAGGTATTGGTTACCGATGGAAAGCTGCAAATTGCAGGAATAGAAAGAGCAATACCCATCACAGCAAAATATACATTGAACTCAAATGGCAGGGAAATCTCATTTACAGGATCAGTCTCTTTCAAAATGACTGACTTCAAAGTAACCCCACCAACTGCCATGTTTGGCACGATGAAAACGGGTGACCTGGTCACTATCGAATATAAAATAATTGTAGAGCATACTTAATAGTTAAAATAGAATAATCATGACAGCACATTTCAACCCCAGATATTTAACGGTACTATTTATACTGGGAACGGGCTATTTATTCGCCCAGCAACCGAAACTAGGCTACTTCCGACCAAATGACAAGGATGGGCTGAATGTATTTGAAACTCCAAAGCAGAGCGATGCCGTCTATGACGGACTGAAAGTTCGCGTGGGGGGTGATTTTGCGCTTCAGTTTCAGGGGATTTCCCAGACAAACTCAGGAGATTCATTGGCAACACTTGGTAACAATTTCAATTTGCCGACTGCCAATCTTAATCTTGATGTACAACTAGCCGATGGTATGAGAATGCATTTAAGAACCTACTTGTCTTCGCGGAATCATACCGAATCTTACGTAAAGGGAGGTTACTTACAAATTGACAAGCTGGATTTTATCAAACCGGGGCTATTGAGCGGGCTAATGAACGTGGCCACCCTGAGGTTCGGAATGGATGAGATTAATTATGGCGACGTACATTTCAGAAGATCTGATAATGCACGAGCTATTTTTAATCCTTTCGTAGGTAATTACATCATGGATGCGTTCACCACCGAACCATTCGCTGAATTGACAATTCAAAGTTCAGGCTTTATTGGTGTGTTGGGAGCTACAAACGGACGACTCAACCAAAGTGTTACGAGTACAGACGAAGGCATTGTGGTTTTCGGAAAACTGGGTTATGATAAACAATTGAATGATGACCTGAGGGTGCGCTTGACGGGATCTTTTTACAGCAGCTCGAAAGGAAACACCAGAGATTATATATATGGTGGTGACCGTGCGGGAGCCAGATACTATGCTGTAGCTGAAGGAAGCAATTTCTCTGGCAGATACAATCCAAGATTCAGCTACCTCACTTCATTTCAGTTTAATCCCTTTATTAAATTCCAGGGATTTGAATTTTTCGGAGTTTATGAATTAGCTAGCAATGGAGATGATGCTACAGGAGGTGGCTTTACACAGCTAGG
>JAHCMM010000153.1 GCA_019192515.1 Cyclobacteriaceae bacterium SS2 | reverse complement strand
AGGGGGAGAATTAATGCTTTCATATTTGACTAAAAGGGTTAAAAAAAAGTCCAATTTAGTCAGGTTTGAGTAAATGAATCTTTGAAAAACAGATTTTACAGGACTAAATGACTTTTTAAGCTTCATGTCGGTGTTGTCACTGTGTTGTCACCGACATGAACGCTTTAAAGATGCTCCATGTAGTGTGTTAAGAAACCAAAGTCATCTTGATTCAACTCATAAAACCTGGCTGATGAGAACCAATAGTCTTCAGCCATCTAACAAAGCCCTGCTTTCACCGGATTATAGTGAATATAGTCAACCTTTTGTGTGGCAACTTTACGATTATACATTTCAGCCTTGTATGGTTTTCGCTTCCAAAAATGGAAGTCCCGATCACCCTGAGTACTTTTATACAATGCTAATTCGGATGATTGATTTGAATCTATCATCTGAAATTTAATTTGTTGTGCTGTATATCTAAGGAACATTAGCTGTACATCCTTTTCTATCCACTTTTCCTTCTTTCTCCATAATAAATGTATATGGTTAGACATAATAACAAAAGCATAGAGCCAAATACGATTTTCTGTCACCAGAAATTCAAGGCTATCAAGGACTATTTGCTTGCGTGAATCATGGAATAACAAATGTTGCCACTTAAGGCAAGTAGCGGTAAAGAATGCGATACCGTCATTTTGCATATATAAATATAATATACTTCTATGAATAGATATCGCTTGGTCGGTGACAACACCATAGCCGTCAACCTAAGATTTTTTTCTTAAAACGGTGTATATTTCTAAATCCCGAAGGGATGACAGAATTATAGTAAAATATCAATTGAACGAATTAAAACTCCGAAGGAGTGATATTATGGCTGGATCATTCTCACAAATTTACATTCATGCTGTTTTTGCGGTAAAAGGAAGAGCAAACTTGTTGAACAAAGCCTGGCGACATGAGGTGTTTAAATACATTTCAGGGATCATTGAAAACAAAAACCAGAAATCAATCATTGTCAATGGTGTAGAAGATCATGTCCATATTTTTGTTGGATTGAAGCCCTCTATGGCATTATCGGACTTGATGAGGGATGTCAAAAACAATGCTACGAATTTTATCAATGAGAAAAGGTGGTTGCCTGGTAAATTCAGCTGGCAGGAGGGATATGGAGCATTTTCATATTCCCATTCACAGCTCAATAATGTCTATCAATACATTCTCAATCAAGAAGAACATCATAAAAAGTAAACCTTTAAAGAGGAATATTTAGCTTTTCTTAATAAATATGAGATTCCATATGAAGAACGGTTCTTGTTTGATTGGTTATCATGACACCCCTTCGGGGTTTGGATCTTTTATTCGACCTGATTTCTATAATATTGCCATCCCTTCGGGATTAGTTAAGCTGTTAAATTGAATGAAGAATTGGCTTAAGTTGACGGCTATGGTGACAACACCGACCTAAAGCTGAGAGTTAAAAAAAATCCAATTTAGTCAGGATTGAGTAAATGACACCATCAGAAGCTTAAAGGACTATTTCCTGGAACTCCTCATGGCTTTTACTTTTTGGAGTGAAGGGTCAGCCAGGAACTTTTGATATTCTGCTGTTTCAGCACCGAAGATGGCAATCTTACCTTCCTCGTTGCTGTGTACTCCCCATCCATATCTTTTTGTAAGCGGGGAGGATCGAAAACAGGGTTGACCTTTGGAAAAGAATTTAGCGCGTTCTTCGGCAAGCTCATCCTGTATAAACTCGTTTCTTTGAGCAAAGACACCAAACAAAACATCATCCGAGGTGAATTTGTAGGGATTGGCTTGAACCATTTCATACTGAAGGTTGGCCACAGATTTTTTGTCACCTCTTAGTGGTGGAATCTCTCCCATTTGAATCGGGCAATCTTCTGCGATTTCAATGAAGGTGTTTTGATAGTTGGTAGTGTGTATTTTCATCTCAGGCTGATGTTAATCTACATTCACCTGGATTGGCTTTTCCCACTCGTTTTCCATCCAATAGGGTAGTTTCCAGTAATTGCCCTCAAAGTCGCCAAAGTATATCTCCGAGATGCTCATCTCATGAGGATGTCCGGTAGCCCAGAAAAAACAGAATGGTGCTTTATAGTCCAAAGGCTTACGCATATAGGAATGATTCAACGCACTATTTTTAGTCACGTCAATGGACTTATTCCAGGTTTTTCCTTCGTCTTTACTTTCCCAGATCACAACTTCGCCACCTACGCCCCAGGCTNGTGGTGAGGGTTCGGTTGGGGCTACAACTTTCCAGGAATCGTCCATCAGGTAGAAGCTGCCCATGTCATAGTTATGATCCGAGGTGGTGATGTGTCGGGTGATCCATTCGCCATCATGGTAGTAGGTGAGCTTCCACTCGTATGGAGCGTTATCAGGGCCCGGTTCGTGACCATTGCTGATCACATACAGGCAGTAAGGGTTTCCTGCTTCATCAAAACTCATGTCTTTCATGTATACATTCTTACCCTGTGAGTAATAATCGATCACTCGAATGGGAGACTTCACTTTGTCCACCGGAGTTTTTACACGCTTACCCTTGATGGTTTCCCAGGTCTCCCCCAGGTCACGGGTTTGCATGTAATACAGATCGGTCCTCGTATCCGGATGCCCGTCGATGTGTCGATTGAAGAACGTACCCGCTATGGCTCCTCCCTGGTATATTTCGCTCGCCTGGTAATGACCTGCTCGTTCTCCCTTCTTATTCGGGATTCCTGCCAGTTTTTTGTCTTCAGTCCAGTTTGTGCCATCTGTGCTCGTCTCAAAATACAATTCTCTTACACCTGTGTACTTGGTAAAGAAATGAATGAAATGTGTATCTCCTTTCCAGATCTGTGGATAGGTAAATTCTTCCTCCGATACGATGTCAAATTGAGAGATGTCGTATGGCTTAGCACTGCGGAGCTTGATGCCGGGACGCCTGTTGCCCCTACCACTCACAAATACCCAAAGGAATCCATCATCGTCAATCAACAAGGAAGGGTTATCGTGTGGGTCATCCACACCCATTTTGTCATACACCACTACCGGCTTGGAAACCATGCCGGTTTTGTGATCATAAATCCCGATCATACAAAGCAGGTATTTGTAGGTCTCACCGGTAGTGCCTCCATACACAAAGAAGGTTTTGTCAACTTCCTTAGCGTAGATCGCCAGGGGTCTGTGCTTGGCTGTGTAAGTACCCAGCCCACCCGAATACTTGTCACCGTAAGGGTATTTCTGGTTCAACTCAAACCAGATACCCCGGTATCCGTCCATCTGAAGGTTGCGAAAATCCAGCTGGCCGAAGAGAGATAGAGTAAGACACAATGAAAGGGTAGATAAAAGATATTTCATGGGTTGGGGTGCGGTTTACTGGTTTAATAAGTTGTCAAGTATTTTCTGGCTGGNCNTNAAGACTGTACCGTGCCGGGTNCCNTCCGGNAAGTGAATCTGGTCAGAGATGTNACTCCAGTTTTNGAGGTCTGAGGAGGCAACGGCGCCCATNNGATGTTTTGTGTACATATCAAAGTAGACAATCCACTGGTCATCTATTTTGGTCACTGTCGGTCCTTCCACCCAGTTGATGGTGATCGGGTCACTGGCAGGACCATAGCCTTCTGTCAGGTTTTTGCTTCTGGCAATGCGGATGTTCTTTTCTGCTTCAGGTACCTTGGTTTCATTTTTTAGGAACATGATGTACTCATCCTGGTGGGTGGTGATCACCGCATCGATCACATTGAATCCCTGGTCATAGAGAAGTTTTGTCTCACTGAATTCCTCAAAGTCTTTGGTGGTGACATAATACATCCTGTGATTGAGTCCGTTATCACCGGAATCTTCAGTTTCCGGGAATCTGCCCGGGATAGTTGTAGCCCAGTAGATCATATACAGCCCCTGCTTTTCGTCATAAAACACTTCGGGTGCCCAGCAGTTGTTGGCATCGGGTTCGTGTTCCATCACCGGGATATATTTTTGTTCAGACCAGCTGATCAGGTCCTCGGAGTTGGCATATCCAATCCCTTTTTCATGCCAGCTGACCGTCCAGACCATGTGGAATTTTCCATCCGGTCCTTTTATGATACACGGATCCCGCATCAATTTATCTTCACCTACCTCCGGTGTCAGGAAAGATTCATTGTTTTTGAGGGGCGTCCAGGTGTAGCCATCATGACTGTATGCCAGGTGTAGCCCATCTTCGCCATTACCCTGAAAAAAGGAAAACATATAAACATCCGGTTGCTGGTTGCAAGCCGCTAGTGTTATGGTGAAAATGAGTGCTAGAAATTGCTTCATAGGTATTTTCTTCATTGTGATACTTTGACTTTGGAAATATCTTTCTTCACAGGCAAAGTGATATGGGTTGTTTTTCCATCAACGGAAACTGAGATCGTATGTAATCCCGATTTTTGTTGGTGCCGGGTCTGTATTTCTGGTGAGACATCCTCTGAAGGTACCAGCACCCAAATGAAGGATTGTGACTTCTCAAGTTTTGACGCATAGATCACTGCGGGGTTAGGTTCTTTGATGGTGTAATCCCTGCTGTACCAACCCTGGATGAACGGTTCTTCCTGCCCTTCCACAACATCGGTTTGCCAGGAGACATCTCCAAGCGGAACGATTTTTAGGTTCGGTTCGCCTGGGTTATCGGAAAATGCTACGTCGTCCTTAAAACTGATTTTTCGTCCGGGGGTGTAATGCCACAATGCCTGGATGTCGATTGGTTGATCGGTTTCAAGATTATCCATGACTACCCAGAATTGATCGTGCACATATAGCACAGACCGTGAGTGGACGACTCTCGTGTCTACTCCTTCGAATCCATCATTGAAGGTGCCATAGGCGTAGTCATAAAGGTCTGTGTGGATGAAGTCGATACCTTCCTCAAGAGGTGCAGCTGCCATGGTAGGACCTTCATCCTGGCCCTTTCCATTCACCAGGATCACATTGTGAGAAAAGGAGCTCCGGAAGTAGCCCCGCCAGATCTTGGGATCGAAACTAAAGTAGTTTTCATGGGTGTATCGGCCACCATCAACCAGTAGATCTTTGCCAAAAGCAACCACAGAAAGATGCAGCTTGTCCCGATGCTGATGACCAGTACCATAGGCTCCAAAATCAAAGAAAGACCAATGTGCGTTTGCATCCCATCCGTTTCTGGTGATGTGGATGCCAGCCCATGGAAAGGTGAGCGATGGGTTTTGATCCGGTTTTTGGCCTAAGGCACCATTTGTAGCGACCCACTCCCAATCCGGTCGGTTAAACTTTTTAGCTGCTATCAGCACCCTTTCCCTGAGGTCCTCACGATCCGAATCACTGTTGATGGGCTGATGACCATCCGGGCGCATACAGTAGGCCAGGTAGTTGTACATGTCTTCAATCCGGTCCAGGTAAGCCTGGGAGATCTCCTTGTTTGCTTTCGTAAAATTGTTGGCGACCGATTCAAAGCGTCGGAGCGCCACCCATTGGGTCTTTGTAGAAAGCTCTGTTTGAAGTCCATCCGGATATACCTGCCGGTTGATCTCCGTAGACATCACGTTCAGGGCATAGCTGGACCAGTCCTCAGCTTTGCTAAATTCAGGGAAGGATAAGCCTACAAGAGCAAGACCATTCATTTCCATGGTGGTCCAGTTATGACCGGATTTGTGATACTGTCGCAAAAAATTTGCCTGATCAGCGATGCTTGTGAGCATAAGCAGGATCCCGGCATCGGAAAAGGACTCTTCCTTGTGGAAGGCATAAAACATTTGTGGCCAGGTAGCACCCAACCTTCGACCGCCTTCCAGGGTTCTCCATTCTACTTCACCGATGTCCCGATAATCGATTCGCTGGTTAGGATCCAGGACCACATAGACAGAATCTCCTTCCTCAGGCAAGGGGTGATGGATCACCCAGTCTTTCACGATCTGGTCGAATGTCTTGATCAGGTTGTTATCATTCGTATTTTTCCAGGTGGCGTAGAGTGATGTCAGGTAGCTATGACCATTCAGGGAGTAGCCAAACTCATCATCCTTGATTGGACCGGTATAATTCCATTTCCATCCGCCATTCACATAAGGCATCTTGACTTTTGATCCATGGATTGTGATAGAATCACTCATCAAAAGGTTAGACATGATCTCAGCCTGCTCCTCATCAATAGGATCCAGGGTAGTCACCACCCAATCGCGATCTACGTTTCTGAAGTAAGATACCAGGGCTGTTGCGGCAGAGAGCGTATCTCCTGATTCCAGGTTTGCTTTAACCTGCTCAAGGCCCGGGTAGTCAGGGTTTAGTTCACTGAAAAGGGACTTGATTCTGTCCGGATATTCTTTGACTAGCTTATCGGTAGAGTTGTAGTTCCTCCATTTATTGTCATCTGGCCCCTGGCAGCCAATGATAAGTATAGAAAGTAATAGGACCGTAGACTTAAAAAATTGGTGCATCATGTTGGTTGGGTTTGTTGTTGATTTTTTGTTAATCAATCCATAAAGCTAACCTGCTTCCACTCAAAGTCAATCGGATCATTTTGTTGAGGGGCTCCCAGAGTAGTTCGCCCATTCTTGATCTGCTCAGTGAGTAGGGCCTTCAGCTCTTCCACAATCTCTGGTTTTGCAGCCTGTAAATTATCGGTTTCTCCCGGGTCGGCTACCAGGTTGTACAGCTGAATAGGGGGCAGCGTATCCAGGGCAGCAATGTCCCGGCCAGGTCTTGGAAAGCTCCAGCCGGCAGAGCCCGGAGCCATGATCAGCTTCCAGTCACCTTTTCTGATGGCAAACCCACCATTTACAGAATGGTGAATGGCTGAAGATCTCGGATTAGGGTTGGTTTCACCCACCAGGTGTGGGAGCATTGAAAAGCTGTCTTCTCCTTCATGATCCTGCAAGGTTTGCCCGGTGATGTCGGCCAGTGTTGCCATCAGATCGGTGGTGCAAATCAACTGATCATTTACCTCGCCGGATTTCACTTTTGCGGGCCATTTCACTAAGAAAGGTACCCGATGCCCTCCTTCATAAATATCTGCTTTATGCCCCCTGAAGTGATAGCTGGGAAAGTGCCCCATTTTGGTCATCAATTCAAAACCTGCAGCAGGCGAGCACCCATTGTCAGAAGTAAAAATGATCAAAGTGTTTTCATCAATACCCGTTTCTTCTGTAGCCGCTATCAACTGACCAACATAATGATCGATCATCATGACGAAGTCTCCGTAGGGAAGCAGGTTGCTTTTGCCAAACCATTCCTCGGTAGGTAGAATGGGCGTGTGCGGTGAAGGAAGCGGTAAGTAAAGGAAGAAAGGTTCTTCTTTGCCAGCTCTTTCTTTGATGTAGTCGATTGATTTTCGGAAGAGATTTGGAGTGACATCTTGATGGATGAAATCACTTCCGGTAGGGCCTTCCCGCCACCAGGAGTATTCACCTTTATCTACCGTGATCTTGTCGGGTTGTGCGGTGACTTTTTCATCTTCCACATAGACATACGGAGGGATGTCCAGCGACGCCGGTATGCCGTAAGCATAATCAAACCCCAGGTCATTTGGTGAGTTAGAAATGGGTTGCGTAAAGTCAATGGCATCATAATCCTGAGGCTGATAGTTTAAGTTGCCCAGGTTAAGGGAATCTGATGCCACCCAGTCCCAGCCCAGGTGCCATTTACCCATAAATGCGGTGTGATATCCAGCCTTTTTGAGCAACGAAGCCACTGTCGTCCTTGAAGTGGGGATCAGGGCTTTTGACTTACCCGAAAGTACCCCTTGCTTAAGCTCAGTTCGCCAGTTGTACCGACCAGTGACGATACCATACCGTGTAGGCGTACAAACAGAGCTTGAGGTATGGGCATCGGTAAAGATCATCCCGTCCCTGGCTAGTTGGTCCAGGTGGGGTGTGGAGATTTTGCTTTCCGGGTTTAAGATGGTCAGGTCACCATACCCCAGGTCATCGGCCAGGATGTAGATGATGTTGGGGTTTTTAGGAGTTTCCTGGTCTTTGCAGGAGAAAAGTGCGGTGGTAAAAAGCAATAACAGCAGTGCTGGTTTTAGGTTAGTCATATCCGATCAATTTTTTGGGTTAGCCAAAATAGTAAAACCAGGGGAAAATTGATGGTTGACCTTACTTGGACTACAAAAGTTTATGGATTTAAGGGTGGTCGAAATTCCTTTAGTGGAACAAGCTATTTCAATATTGCAAAAACAATAATTAGTGTCTGTGTGACTTGATTAGACTATCCTTCTTATGGTCAAAATCTACAAAATGCTATACGTTCGCTAGAAGTGTCAATCTAACTTCACACAGGAAAGGGCAGATTGTAAGTGGTTTAAGTAATGAATAAAAAATTATGGTTTGTATATTTTTACTATATGGAAGATGACGTAAAGGGAAAAGGTCTTAGTGGCCTCAGTCTGGTAATGATTGCTAAATATTATTTCTCTATAGATTTAAATCAAATTGCATTCCTGGGCATAGATTTTAATAAAGATATAGATGAAAAAAAGATGTTTATCGCCTGGATAATCTTATTTCTTTTCTTTCTTTATCGGTACTGGCAACATGCATATTGGGCTCATGGTGAAATAAGAAAAAAATTTGTTGAAGTTTACATGGATGAGATTCTCAAAGCTCATAAAGTACATCTTAACAAAGTATTGGACTCTAAATATGATGATTCCATACGTACACTTAAACTTAAAATTGGACATGGCAAATACGTAAACTATAAGATAAAAGAAAGCATACCTGAATTTAAAAAGAAATGGATTGGTTTTTTATTCAATAATCGTGCTGCATTAACCCTTTATTCACCTTTCTTACTTGCCTTTATTGCCATATCGTGTGTCCTAATTAGCTTATTCAAATGTTGAGGTTCGATTTCTCACCAATTGGGTCACAGTAAAAAGCTATCGCTTAGTCTAGTGTATTAATGCATTAAGAGTAAATGTTTCTTTACTCATAATCAAGCTTTTGTAGTCTAGTCTCGGTCTGAGACCAGACTAAAGTCCCTATATAAGTTTCTGGATCGACCCAAGTGCTAGGATCATACAGTCTAAAAACAAAAAAACCGCTTTCCTCACTGAGTATCATACAGTAAACGATTTTGAAACCTGAAGGCGTTAAAAAAATGCTCTTAAGGCCCAATTTCGGCCATTTTTAGCTTGTACCAGAAATCACACGTGGTTCCGCTCTCAATCACACGTGGTTTTGATCCCAATCACACGTGGTTTTGCTCTTAACCACACGTGGTTTTACCCAAAACCTCTTGTGGTTTTACTTCCAATCACGCGTAGTTTTACTTTGAATCACGCGAGGTTTTACTTCGAATCACGCGAGGTTAAGGCTGCAATCAGGCGTGGTTAGGGTTGCGATCACACGTGGTTAGGGTTGTAATCACGCGTGGTTTTTTATGCATGTCTATTGCTCCCCAAAAAAACTTTTGTTGTCTCGGTCTGGCCCAGTTTAAAGTTCCTCAATTACCCCGCTCAGCTCATCCATGTACTCATGCAGGTATTCTGGCACGCTCCCTTTGCTGGTATCGATGATCCAGAATTTGTGGGTGGTGTTGAGCTTGAGCTCGAGGTAGTAGCCCCCCTGGTCCGCACAGTCAGGACAACCAAAGACCGTATCCGTTTCATTGAGTAGGTCAGTCGGAAACTTATCAAGAAGACCCACTGCTTTATCATATTTGACCTGATCCAATTTGGTATAATCTCCGATGTAGAAATTTTGGCGGTCAGGATATTTGTCCAGGGTGTCCTCGCCCAGCTGGTTTTTATCCAGTTTGAAGATCCGGACACAATTGTCTCCCAGGCAGAAACCGGCAAACTTCCCAAAGATGAGATAGTCTTCGGAGGATAGTTTCGGGGAATCATTTTCCTCACAGGCCGAAAAAATAAAGAGTATACTGAGGAGTAGTACAGGTAAGCTTAAGTTTTTCATTGGGTTTGAGTTTTTCCAATGACATCCGATTTCGAGGAAAGGTTGAAATCCAGTGTGGGAAAATTATTTACCTGTATCTAATCACCACATTCCCAACCTTGCTCCCGGAAGCCACATACGTATACGCTTCCTTGATCTGATCCATGGGATAGGCCCTGTCAATCAATGGTTTGAATACATTGCTTAACCACAACTCGCGGATCTTGCTGAGACTTTCCAGGGGCTTGACCGGGATGGCGATCTGGCATCGTTTACCACCTGTCATTGGAGTAATCATCATGAGCAGGATATTTTGGCCTCCTGGACCCAGCTCGGAAGAGATGTATTTACCTTTTGGTTTCAGTAAGGGCTTACATTTTCCGAAAGTACTCTTTCCTACTGTATCAAAGATGTGGTCATATTTTTCAGCGGTTNTGGTGAATTCTTCCTTTTCATAATCGATCAGGTGAGCAGCTCCGAGCTTTTTCACCCGGTCAAAATGCACTTTTCTGCAAGTGGCTGTCACTTCTACGTCATGGTGCTTCAGAAGCTGAATGGCGGCCGCACCAATGGCACCAGTGCCTCCATTCACCAGGATCTTTTGTCCGGTGCTTATCTGGATTTTGTTGATGAAATTGTATCCGTAGTGGCCCGCTTCCGGACTGGCAGCGGCGACCTCATAGCTTACTTCATCCGGGATCGTAAGTATGGTTTTGTCTTCGCGAATGGTCATATACTCAGCCTGTGATCCCAAAGCCCCACTGTCGTCAAACCCCCAGACCCGGTCTCCCTTTTTGAATTTGGTCACGCCTTCGCCAACTTCCAAGACTTCACCGGCAAAGTCTGTTCCAAGAACAGCATGCTTTGGTCTTCTTAATCCAAGGAGTAATTTCATAATGAAAGGCTTCCCGGTCAGGATTGCGCAATCGGTCCTGTTTACAGTTGTGGTATGTACCCTGATGAGGAGTTCATGGTCCTTTGGTTTGGGTGCATCCATTTCGATGATCTCGATTACGGATGCATTTCCATATGTTGAGCGGGTGACAGCTTTCATTGATTTTGTGCAGGTTCAAGGACCTAAAAATAATAAGGGTGCTAATTTTTGCTCCGACAATTTTATTTTAATCCAATCGAGGATTAACCGTAACCTTCTTTGAGGACCAGCATTTTGCCAGGCTTAACATACATGACGTTATTACATAGAGTATTGGTATTAATTGGACGGTTTACAAAAAACGATCGTGGAATTATTTAAATTAGATAGGGACCTGGTGGAGAATAGGAGACGTAATTTCGAAGTATTATTCAATGAGGTATGGAAGAGCAAAGACTGAATTTTGAAATCGATCAGAAATCGAGTGAGCCAAAGTATAAGCAAATTGTAAACGCTGTAATTGAAAACATTGAGGCGGGTAATATAAAGACCAGATTCAAGCTGCCGTCTATTACAGAATTGAGCGTGAAGTATCTGGTTTCACGAGATACAGTGGAGAAGGCCTATAATCTATTGCGAGATCAGGGGATAATTGAATCTGCCATGGGTAAAGGCCATTATGTGTTGGTCTCATCCCCAAAATCGACGATGAGAGTGTTTGTGCTTTTCAACAAGCTGAGCTCATACAAGAAGGTTATTTACCACACCTTGGCTAACAAACTCAAGGACAAGGCAAATCTTGAGCTCTTTGTTTATCACTGCAATATAAATCTGTTTGAATCCTACATCAATGAGAAGTTAGGCAGGTACAATTACTATCTGATAATGTCTCATTTTGATAATGTAGATAAAGCCAGAATAGCTGGTATTATTAAGAAAATCAGTCCTGAAAAGCTGATCCTTTTGGATAATCTGGTTGAGGGAGTAAAAGATTTTAGAGGTGCTGTCTATCAGGATTTCAAAATGGATATTTACGATGCACTTGTCGAGGGTTTAGACAGGTTAAAGAGGTTTAAAAAAATGGTAATTGTTTTTCCTAATAATGTGCCTTACCCTTATCCCCGGCAAATAGTAGAAGGATTCAAAAGGTTTTGTGGATTTAACCAGTTTGAATATGAAATCATTGATGAATTGAACGAAGATTATGTAGCCGAAAAGGGTACAGCTTATCTGGTCATCGAGGAGAATGACCTGGCCAACCTCATTAAGTCGGTGAGAAGATTGGACCTGAATATTCCTCGTGATATTGGTATCATATCTTATAATGATACACCACTAAAAGAAGTTCTTCTCGGAGGAATATCAGTTGTCACCACCAATTTCGAGCAATTGGGTACCACAGCTGCAAACATGATATTGAANCAGGAAAAAGGATCCGTAAAGAATGAGTTCAAGTTGATTTTAAGGAATACTTTGTAATTCAGAACGCTAGAAAGTCACATCGATCTTTTTTTAGATATTCCTGTCCGGACCATCTATTAGCAGTTGCAACATGATTTGGAATTTTTGTTGGTAACCGCCAGTCATGTTTTCAGATTTATCAAAAAGNTCATCTCGTTTGATGGGGACACTGAGGGGTAATGTCCAGGCCCTTAGTGCTTTCGCTACGGAATCCATGGCATTGATCCCCTGGATAGCCTGTGTGCCGTCAGCCCAGCAAACCAGTCCGATCATTTTTCCGGTCAGGTAAGGTTTTGGTGCGTTGGCGCTGTATTCCAGCCAGTCCAGGCAGTTTTTCATAGCACCTGTCATGCTACCATGATAGAGTGGAGTCAGCCAGATGTGCACATCAGCATCCTGAAAAACCTGATTCATTTGCTTTACAGATTCCGGAATCTCGGTGATTGCAAGATCGAAAAGGGGAATACCGGAATCGGCTAATTTGAAAACTTGCGTGCTAATACCCTGCTTCACCAATTCGCTTTCCAGGTGCGTGCCTATTCGTTCAGATGTTGAGTTTTCTCCTCGCTCTGTGGAGCCATTAAAGATAAGTGCCTTCATGTTGTTCTTTTCAGGAAAGCATATTTAAGTACAACTGAGATAAGGATCAAATTTTAGCACAGTGAGTTTGGGAACATAGAAATAAAAATCTGTGATCATGGTAGTATTGGTGTTTTTAATGGGCGATTGAATTCTTCAACGAAGTTATGATTGGCTATTGAGACGGTGGCCTGTGAGACACCTTAGCCGTCAACTTAAAACCTCCAATTCTTCTTTCATTTTTCATCTTAATTGAATCCTGAAAGGATGAAATTATTATAGAAGCCAGATTGAACAANAGATCTAAACCCTGAAAGGGTGTCATCATAGCCATTCAAACAAGAACTTTTCTTCATATGGAATCTCATATTTATTAAGAAAAGCTAAATATTCCTCTTTAAAGGTTTTCTTTTTCGCTCTTCCTTTTACTGCAAAGACAGCATGAATGTAAATTTGTGAGAATGATCCAGCCATAATGTCACTCCTTCGGAGTTTTAATTCGTTCTGATGATATTTTACTATAATTCTGTCATCCCTTCGGGATTTTAAGTAAGGTATAAGTTAATAACTGGTATTTCCAATGATATTCAATTACTTCATTGGTTGTATAAAAAGCGGTTTGATAAAAAATAAACTTTATACTTTGGAGCATTGATTATAGAAAAAATCCCCCTTTCATAAAGGGGGTAAGGGGGATTTTGAGGAATTACGAATGAATTATTTATCCTCCCTTTTCCGCAATTCATTTCTTCGCATGGGCATCGCGTCGATGAAAGCAAAAAGCTTGTCAGTCTTCAATAGTTCTGCCTGTCGAAGTTTAATACCACCATCCAAACCGATCAGGATTATCTCAAACTCACCATCAAGTTGTTTGTAGTTTGTATACAGATCATCTGAGGGAATCCATGCTGATTTTTTCAAACCTGTTGCAAACTCATTCTGCTTGATGGTGTAGATAATTAATCTCCTGTCCTCCACACCCGCTATATCTCGATTGAGTTCCGAAATCTGATCCTGGTAAACCGGATGATCCGTGTCTTCCACCAAAATAAGCAGTAATCGGTTTTCCCATCGGTGGGAGGATAAATCCTGTGTAGCACCCATACAAGAGGTAAACATGAAAATCAAAAAAAGCGATCTGTTCATCATCAGCTGATTTTTCTTTCAACCCGGTGTATGGGCTAATTGTTTGTTGTCCAGCTAAATAAACTCCATTGATGACTGATATTTAAAAAAAATAAAAATAATTGTAAAAAGTACACGTATTCCTGTTACCTTCATAAATCATTAAATTTCAATGAGATGAAGCGCACCCCAATCTGGATCATCATTCTATCCTTTTCGCTACTTACATTTTGTGCTGAGCATAAAAAAACAGAAGATTCCGGTCCCCGAAGAGTCGAGATGCTATTCCTTGGCCATGATTCGGAGCATCATCCGTCTGCTGAGTATATGCCAATCCTGGCTGCAGCACTCGCTAAGGATGGAATTAACCTGACCTATACAGACAAGGTAGAGGATCTCAATCCTCATAAGCTGGATCAATATGACGGGCTGATTATCTATGCCAATCATGAATACATTTCACCATCACAGGAGCAGGCCCTGTTGGACTTTGTGGCGAGTGGAAAAGGATTTGTACCAATCCATTGTGCCAGTTATTGCTTTCACAATTCCAAAGACTATATCAACCTTGTAGGGGCCCAGTTTCTCAAGCATAAGGCAGACAGCTTTAAAACAGATATTGTTGTCAAAGATCATCCTGTGGTTTCGAATGTATCTGAATTTTACACCTGGGATGAAACGTATGTACATCACAAACATGCAGATGACCGCACCATTTTGATGGAGCGTGTGGAGGGTGATCACCGTGAGCCATGGACCTGGGTGAAAGAGTATGGCAAAGGGCGTGTTTTCTACACAGCTTATGGCCATGATGAACGTACCTGGAACAATCCCGGTTTTCAGCAGCTTGTTAAGCAAGGCATTTTGTGGTCTGTAGGGCCATCGGTCTATGAGAAGTGGGAGCAATTCTCACAAGGTAATCCGAAGTTGGTCTACACACCAATGGACAATATCCCCAACTACGAAAAGCGGGATCCGAAACCACAGTATGTGGATCCGCTGTCGCCGGAAGAATCTAAAAAACTGATCCAGGTTCCACGGGGTTTTGAACTTTCACTCTTTGCCAGTGAGCCGGATATCATCAATCCTATCGCGATGGACTGGGATGAGAAAGGCCGACTTTGGGTAATTGAAACTGTCGATTATCCCAACACTGTGAGGAATGAAGATGGTGTGGGTGATGATCGGATCAAGATCTGTGAAGATACTGACGGTGATGGCAAGGCCGACAAGTTCACCGTTTTTGCCGATGATCTTAACATTCCGACCAGCCTGGTCTTTGCCAATGGTGGTGTGATTATTTCACAAGCTCCGCACTTCCTGTTTTTGAAAGACACCAATGGAGATGACAAAGCCGACGTGAGGGAAACCATCATAACAGGATGGGGTACCTTCGATACCCATGCCGGTCCCTCCAACCTGAAGTATGGTATCGACAACAATATCTGGGGAGTGGTGGGGTATTCCAGCTTTGAAGGGGTCATCGCCAATGAGCCCAGGAAATTCCGACAGGGGATCTATCGNTTTGCTCCGGATGTTTCTTCTTTTGAATATCTCACCCGCACCAGCAACAACACATGGNGCCTTGGGTTTACGGAAGACAATGAAGTCTTTGCTTCGACTGCAAACAATACGCATAGTGTTTATTTAGGTATTCCGGATAGATACTATCAGGGAGTAGAAGGTATCAAACCTGTAAGCAGTGAAAAGATTGACGGTCACTATGCCATGCACCCTATCACGGATAAGGTGAGGCAGGTCGATGTGTGGGGAGGTTTTACTGCGGCATCAGGACATAGTTTTTACACAGCCAGAGAGTACCCTGCTTCTTATTGGAACAAGACTGCCCTGGTGTGTGAGCCTACCGGACACCTGGTTCATATAGCGAAAATTGAGAAATCCGGTGCGGGATATAAAGAGAAGGACGGCTGGAATCTCTTTGCCAGTG
>JAHCMM010000152.1 GCA_019192515.1 Cyclobacteriaceae bacterium SS2 | reverse complement strand
CCGACGAAGATACTCAGGGCACATTTAATGTTGGTGGTGATGACAAGATTCTTGTTACGCCATCATTAAACCTCGACCTCACTTTCAATCCGGATTTTAGTAATGTAGAGGTTGACGATCAGCAAACCAATATTTCAAGATTTGAATTGTTTTTCCCAGAACGCAGGCAATTTTTTATTGAGAATGCAGACATTTTTGCTTCATTTGGCGATCAACGTATACGGCCGTTTTTCTCACGCAGGATAGGTTTGGCTGAAGATCCTGCTACTGGTCTTCTGGTACCTAATAAGATCAGTGCGGGCATGAAGTTAAGTGGTAGTCTTAACCGGGATTGGAGAATTGGTGTGATGAATATGCAAACGGCCAAGGATATCTCCATTTTACAGCCTGGATATAATTACTCTACCCTCGCATTACAAAGGCGGATATTTAATCGTTCAAATATTTCGATCATTGGAATCAATAAACAGGCCACACATGTATTGGGACAGGATGATCAATTTAATTTTGAAATTGATGAAGATGACTACAACAGGGTATTAGGTGTAGACTACAACATCCTTTCGGATAATGGGCGATTAAATGGTAAGGTTTTCTATCATCACTCTTTTGCTAATGACAGCACGCAGGATGGACATTTTGCACATGGAGGTACACTTTCTTATAATGTGACCAACTTTACAATTACCTGGAATCATCAACTAGTTGGGAATAATTATAATCCAGCTGTAGGATATGTTCCCAGAAGGAATTATTTCTTGCTAGCACCTGGTTTTCAATATCGGTTTTATCCCAATAAAAGGGTGTCTAACCATGGACCAGGTATTGAAACGGAGTACTACCGAAATGAGGACTTTGGAAGTACGGATTACCGGATCTCACCATTTTATGAAGTAAGCTTTGCCAGCAGGGCTGAATTCAGAGCTGAGATTGCACATGAGTATATCAAGCTACAGGATGATTTTGATCCGACAAGATCTGGTGATGGCCTACCTTTGCAATTGGGGAGTGATTATACCTATACCAGTGGAAAGCTTTCTTACAGATCTGACCGAAGAAAACCATTTAACTACGATATTGAAGGCCAGTTTGGTCAGTTTTTCAATGGCACTTTGATAAGCTTGGCAGGTGAGCTAAACTATCTATACAGGCCATATGGCATTGCAACACTTTTTATACAATACAACAGAATCCGGCTTCCTGATCCTTATCCGAGCGGAGATATTATACTGCTGGGCCCTAAGTTTGACATTACATTCACCAGAAACTTGTTTTTAACCTCATATTTTCAATACAACAATCAACTTGATAATTTCAATATGAACATCAGGTTTCAGTACAGGTTTCAACCAGTCTCTGACTTTTTTATTGTCTATACGGACAACTACTTTCCCGATACTTTTAAGACAAAGAGCAGAGCTATTTTTGCCAAAATTTCATATTGGTTCAATATCTAGTAACTTGGATCAAAATCCTCATTTTGTTTAATTTTGAGCGGTTTTCAATAAAAATACCAGGTAATATGAGATATGTTGTTCTGTTAGTTTTTTTCTTGTCAATCACGCTTGCTTGCGACTCTGGTCAATCTGATTCCGGAGTAGGTGAGAAAATTCCCAGTAATGCAATCATTACACCTATTGATGGTATGGAAGATGTTTCCAATGCACAAATTGTAGTTGGTGGAACTTTGATAGAAGAAGGCCAGTCATTTAATGGGTTGAAACATGGTAGTTGGGTCTCTTTTGATGATAATGGACTGATTACAGGCTCTGTGACTTATCATAAAGGGGTAAAGCAGGGCGCTTCGATTGAGATTGATAACCAGGGCTATATAGCTGCTTACTCAAATTATGCCAATAATAAGCTCTCAGGATCTTATCGTGTATACAACAGAAGACGACTGGTGGAAGAGCGAAATTATGTGGAAGGAAGACTGGAAGGAGTACTTCGCAAATACTATCAGGATGGCACGCTAATGGAAGAGACCAATTATGAGAATGGGGTGTTAAATGGCATAGCTAAATGGTACGACACCGAAGGAAACTTATCCATTGCTTATGAGTATGATGAGGGAAAGCTAGTCAATAAGGAAGCAGAGGTAGAATAATTCAGGAAATCAGTTGCTCCAGAAAATCTCCGACAAAATATGATAATGTAGCTGCAGCTCCACCCAGAATCAAAGTTTCTAAAATGCTCCGCAGCTTTGGGGTATAGGTGACCAGCCCCTTGAGGTAACCTATTCCCATAAAGGTAAATGCTGTCAGGATTGAAGAAACTGTGAAAAGTTCCACGTCAATTTCTCCCAGGTAATCCACAACATAGATGATGAGTGGAACAAATCCCATCATGATAAACGATAAAAAGGTAATTAATCCCATGGCAAATGGGGACTTGGTCTCCTCCGCCATTTCGAGTTCTTCCTTCATCATCACATCTACCCATCTGTCTTTGTCGGCTGTAATGGTGTCCACTACTTTGTCCAGTAATTCACCTTTGAATCCCTTTGCAGCATAGATCTCTCTGATCTCTTCCCGCTCTTTTTCAGGAATATTGTCTACTTCCCAGTATTCGATCTTTTTGTGCTTATTGTAATTCTGGATTTCGGATTTTTTGGAGAGGAAACTCCCAACAGACATGGCAAAACCATCGGCTATGAGATTGGCAAAGCCCAGAATAATCACAATTGAACTCTCCAGCCCAGCACCTGCAGAACCAGCAACTACTGCAAAAGTAGTTACAGCTCCATCTATTGCTCCATAGACAAACTCACCAAGGTAATCGGAAACCCGTGCCAGGAATTGTTTTTCGCCGTGTATGTGGCGTTCATTGTGTGCCTGAAGGCTCTGCTTGCTTACTTCCATTAAAACGAAAGACTAGCTGCCAGCATCAGTTTTTTCAAATATCCGGGTAATGGAGCATCCGGAATCCGAGTCGGTAATCGTAAACTCCAGTGTTGCTGAATTTACGTTATAGGACCCACCATTACAGGTAACAACGCCCTCATCTTCGATACAGAGGCTAAGGTTGTCAATATCCAGACTGAAGGTGCCTTGTTCTCCAAAAGTTTCTCCATCCATGGTGACCTCAGCGAAGTAAACCCCATCATCCTCAAAAGTATATCTGATACAAGCCGTTTCGGTGCAACTAATCTCTCCCTGGAAATTCAAATCCGGATCTTCGCAGCCCGACAATGTCTCAAAATTGGCTTCCCATGTACCAACAATAAACCGGTTGTTTTCTTCCAGTTCCTTTTTATTGCATGAGATGAGTGAACCTATCGCCACAATTGATATCAAAACGATTAGCTGCTTCATGATTTTTTTATTTTCTCACAAAAATATTGGAGATTAGCCAGAAAGCATAAGGATAGCATTTTATTATATCTAACTATCTATCGATAAGAGGCTCTTCAATATTACCCAAATCAGCAGTTTATGACGTCCCATTTCAATAGCACAAACAGTTTTTTACTTCTTATTGTACTTTCTGTTTGCCTTGCCTGTGCACCGGAAAAACAATCCTCTGAGCCTCAAAAGCCAAACATAGTTATCGTATATCTTGATGATCTTGGTTATGGTGATGTCGGTGCATACGGGTCCACAGTATTGAAAACACCAAATATCGATCATTTGGCCAATGGAGGAGTGAGGTTTACTAATGGATACGCATCATCAGCTACCTGTACGCCAAGTCGTTACGCCATCCTTACTGGAGTGTATCCATGGCGGGAGAAAGATGCGAAGATCCTTCCCGGTACTGCTCCATTATTGATTGGGACAAATCAAATGACATTGCCTAAAATGTTGAAACAAGAGGGGTATAACACCGGGATAGTTGGGAAATGGCATCTGGGATTAGGGAGTGGCAATGTTGATTGGAATGCCCAGATCAGTCCGGGGCCTAATGAAGTGGGTTTTGATTATTCATATATTCTGGCTGCTACCCAGGATAGAGTGCCTACCGTCTATATCAAAAATGGGTATGTCGTTGGTTTAGATCCCAACGATCCGATAGAAGTAAACTATCAAAATAATTTTGAAGGTGAGCCAACTGGTAAGGATAATCCGGAACTGCTCACCATGAAATGGCACCATGGCCACAACAACAGCATCGTAAATGGTATTCCTCGAATAGGCTTTATGAAAGGCGGAAAATCAGCTCTTTGGAAGGATGAGGATATGGCGGATGTATTTCTGGCTGAAGCGCAGGAGTTTGTACAGAAAAATAAACATGAGCCATTTTTCCTTTATTATGCCATGCAGCAGCCTCATGTTCCAAGAACGCCACATCCAAGGTTTGCAGGAAAATCCGGATTAGGACCCCGTGGTGATGCCATCGTGGAGGCCGATTGGTGTCTGGGGGAATTTATGAAAACATTGGAAGAGGAAAACCTTTTGGAGAACACACTTATTATTTTTTCCAGTGACAATGGTCCTGTTTTAAACGATGGATACTATGATGATGCAGAGGAGAAAAATGGAGAGCATACTCCATGGGGACCATTTCGGGGTGGAAAGTATAGCCTTTTCGAAGCAGGGACCCATGTTCCATTTATCTCGTACTGGAAAGGTATGATACAGCCTGGGGTATCAGATGCCCTGATATGTCAATTGGATCTGTTCTCTTCCATAGCATCGCTGGTGGGCAGTGCTGAACGGATAGCAGATAGTCAATCACTACTCGAAACGCTGATGGGAAAGAGTGCTCAGGGCCGTGAGTCACTTGTGATTGAGGCCACTTCAAGAACTGCCTTGAGAAAAGGCGATTGGGTGATGATTCCGCCTTATAAGGGCGCAGCCATTAATAAAATGGTCAATATTGAGTTAGGTAACAATGAAGCCTACCAACTGTATAACCTGAGTGAAGACATTGGAGAAGAAAACAACCTCGCTGAGCGCAATGCAGATAAACTTCAGGAGATGATCAAAGCATATCAGGAGATCCGCGGAACTGATTTGCCGGAAGCTCAGGAGCTTGAGCTGAAGTAAAGTTCCCTCACAAATACATTTTCCAAAAACAATAAATGGCAGTCCATATTTGAGTCTGCAAGCGTAATTTATTTACTCTTCGTTTTAAGCTGTCAAAGTAGAGTATTAACAATTATTTAATTTTCATTAAATGAACTTAATTGATATTAAATTAATTATGATATTGTATTTTTGTTGTGATTTTTACATCATAATAAAGGATTAATTGAAAATAGGACACTTAAAATACTCAAAATATGAAAGATGTATCATTTGGATATGAACGTAAGAAAATAGCACTTGTAGCACATGATTTCAAAAAGAAAGATTTGCTGGAGTGGGCTAAATATAACCGGGTGACTTTGTCGTGCCATGATATCTATGCGACAGGCACAACAGGTACCATGATCGAACAGGAGCTGGGCATTCCTGTAACTAAATTGAAAAGTGGACCCTTGGGAGGAGATCAGCAGATAGGTGCCAAGATCGCCGAAGGTGAGATTGATTTTTTGATTTTTTTCTGGGACCCAATGTCACAGATGCCACATGACCCGGATGTGAAAGCGCTTTTGCGTATTGCCATGGTATGGAATATTCCGGTAGCATGTAACAGGGTAAGTGCGGATTATGTGATTTCTTCTCCACTTATGTGGGAGAAATCAACCCGTCTCAAGCCAGACTACGAAAAGTATGAAACAAGAGATGTAGAGGTATAGAGGTTAATCTGATCAGATGGGCCATCAAAAGAGGCTCATCTGATCTTGACCACTACCGAAGCTCAGTTCGGGGTAGTGTACTTCTTTTATACAATCAATATCATTGAGTGGAATTCTGCTTCTTCCTTCCTGCACAAAGAGTTTTTTCACAGGATAGGCCTTCATCTTTTCTTCCGGGTAGATTTTAATACATGACTTCAACTCATCTATTTCGTCCGCGTTGTCGGATCCGTTGAGCCAGACAGCAGCACTTTCATCATCAAGAATCGCAAGCTGCCTGGGCCCCTCGCTTGCCTTGGGCCGGTTATGTACCTTTCTGCAAAGTGGGTTCGCGTCAGTGGTGACTATCGCCACAGTATCTCTTTGGATATCTTCATTTTTACTTTCCCATGTCCTCCATATACCAGCCAGTAACATGGGTTCTTCGGATTTGAGTTGGATGTGAAAGTTGTACGATGTTTTTCCCTGCCAGTGCCAGTCGTAATAGCCATCAGCGACAATCACACATCTTCTTTTTAGGGCAGAGGAATAAAAGGGATTATCGAAGTTCTTCTTAAATTTCTCATTGTATTGCGTCTCATCGAAGAGGGACTCAATGCGAGCATTTAAATACCTGGAGGTATACTTGGTTTCGTACTGATGGGTGTCCTGTACAAAACCCGGGATCAATCCCCAGTTGAAAAATTGGAATCCTTTTGATCTGTTGCTGGTGATCACAGGGATTGGCCAATGATCAAAAGCTGTGGTGTGATAGACCGGTCCATTTTGTTGATTGAATATCTCCAGTTGCTTTTCCAACTTATCGATCTCTTCCTGGCTTTCTCCAAATTTTACGGCGTAGTCGCGTTGTTTTTTAGTAAGATATCTGAGGTTGTAACACATGATCTCTAAGATAGCCAGTGGACGGTCCTAATAAAAATGTAATGGGNATCTGGTATTATCAATCTATTGTTGACAAGATCATTATTTTTTATGAATTTGGTAAAGGTCATAGACTACCTTTGGAAAACAGATTAAATTCCTCTATTACAATTAATTAAATGAAAATAAAACTATACGCTTTCCTGTGCTTGTCTTTGATCAATATCCTCGTTTTTACAAGTTGTAAGAATGACGAAAAGCTAAGCAAAGACCTTCCAGAAGATCCATTCTCAGGGTTGGAACATTTATTTACACCTCCTAAAAATTATGTGGTGTATAAGACACCAAAGCCAATTGTAATAGATGGTGATATCAATGATGAAGACTGGTTAAAAGCCGAGTGGACTGACGAATTCAGAGATATTGAAGGCTCCCTGAAGCCTGACCCATACTTACCTACCCGGGCCAAAATGCTTTGGGACGATGAGTACTTTTATTTTGCAGCTGAGTTGAAAGATCCTCACGTATGGGCAACACTGGTAAATCATGATGAAGTCATTTTTATTGACAATGATTTTGAAATATTCATAGATGCACACAATGATCGAAACAGGTCAGACATCAAGTATCCTGATCATGATAGCCACAAGTATTATGAGTTTGAAATGAATGCCTTCAATACTACCTGGGATCTCTTTTTAGATAAACCATATCGCAATGGTGGTATGCCGCTGACTAATTGGGAAATCAAAGGATTGAAGACCGGAGTAAAAGTATTAGGAACCATCAACAATCCGAATGATACGGATACNGGGTGGACTGTGGAGGTAGCCATCCCATTTTCTTCCATTACTTATGGGTCGGGAAAATACAGTATACCTGCTGATGGCACTCAATACAGGGTAAACTTCTCCAGGGTGCAGTATGATACAGATATTATCGATGGGAAATATGTAAAGCAAAAGGATGCAAATGGAAAAGACCTGCCATGTTATAATTGGGTTTGGTCACCACAGGGTGTTATCAATATGCATTACCCGGAGCGATGGGGCCTGGCACAGTTTAGTGACGAGCTGGTAGGGACTAAAAAAGTCCCATTTATCGATTATTACTCTGAGGAGGTCAAGAAGTATCTGTGGTTGATCTACTACAGGCAAAAAGAGTGGGTCAGGGAAAACTCGGGCTATACATCTAGTTTGAGGGATTTGGGTTTGAGTGAAAAAGAGATCATTGGTAACAAACAGAATTTCCTGACATTAGAATCCTTCAAAAATTATTTCATTGCCACGATTCAGCCGGAGGATGATCAGACAATTTGGTCAATCAACCAGGAGGGGTTGGTGTGGCAGTCCCGGAGCGATGCTAAGTAGAACCTAATATATTTAAGAATGAACCGTAAGGAGTTTATTGAAAAGGGGCTTGTTGCCGGAGCTATTTTAAGCCCTGTTGCAGCAATACCAGGAGCATCTTCCTCAGTCCAAACGACTCAGAGCCAGAAAAAAGGCAAAGAGGAAGATGTAATAATAGAACGATCAGTTGCTGGTCGGCCACATGCTGGTAAGGTGTTGGCAGCAATTCAACCACACTGTGATGATATTGCATTTTTTGCTGCAGGTACAGTGGCAAAATTGATTGACGAAGGCTATACGGGGTATCTCATTCGTACGAGTAATGATGATGCTGCAGGCAGGGGGAACACCATGGGGGAGCGTGTGTTTAACAATGAGAAAGGGACGAACAGTGTAGCTGAAGCGCTGGGATTAAAAAAGGTGTATGATCTGGGCTACCGAAACCACCGGATGGATGAATACAATATTCAGGAAATAAAAGGTAGATTAATATTCCTATTCAGATTGCTTAAATTGGATACAGTCATTTCATATGATCCTTATGGTGCATATGAAGAAAACCCCGATCACTATATCACGGCGAAGGCTGTGGAGGCAGCTTCCTGGATGGCAGGTATGAGTACGGATTATCCGGAGCATTTAGAAGTTGTAAAACCTCATGGCGTTTCCGAAAAATATTACTTTGCCAGAGGACCTCAGCTTGTGAATCGGGTCGTGGATATAGGCAAGTACCTAGATAAGAAGGTAGAAGCGAACACAGCAAATATCTACCAGGGACCCGGAGTGTCGGGAGCGGCACTGAGAAAAAGACTTTTGGAACAAGGAAAGCACTTACCAATTCTGGGTAAGGATGATGAAACTGCAAACAAGAGCTATATCAAAAATTTTATGCTGGACATGGATTCCGAAGCCCTGAGAGGTGTTCCATCAGACAGGAAGTTAGGCGAACAGTACGGGTTGGAGTGGGCGGAAAGGTTTCATTATATTGGGCTGAAAAGGTCTATTCAAGCAACATACATAGAAGAGAATGCCATTCAAAAATGAATTTGACCGTATATGTGCCAATTATCTTTGTTAATGCTGCAATATTTTGCAGGTTTTACAAATTAAGACAAAAAAAACCGTACTAATCGCGCAAATATTTCTACAATAACAGCATAAATCTGAGTATTTGTAAGTATATTACCCATATGTTAAAGTATTTATTAAACATTATTTAGCGTATGATTAGATTTTTACAGGTTCTACTCTTATTCGTAAGTGTAGCTGCATACGGTCAGACCATTACTGGAAAGGTCACAGCAGGAGAAGAAGGCCTTCCTGGTGTTTCTGTGATTGTGAAAGGTACGACCAGCGGAACATCTACAGATGTAGATGGATTGTACAGATTAGACATCTCAAATTTTAGTGATGTCACTTTAATTTTCACCTATGTTGGTTTCACCACACAGGAAGTTGCAGTTGGCAACCGAACTGTGATCGATGTTAGTATGGTGGAAGACGAACTTCAATTAGGCGAAGTTGTCGTTACAGCTTTAGGGATTGAACGTGAAGAAAAGTCTTTGACTTATACTCAACAAACCGTAGATGGGGAAGATCTTACAAAGGTCAGAGATGTAAATTTCCTGGGTAATTTAGCTGGAAGGGCTGCAGGAGTACAAATTCAGAAGAGCAGCGGAGGACCAGGTGGATCGACAAGAGTTCAGTTGAGAGGAAATAAGAACCTCACCGGAGACAGTGATCCCTTGTTTGTAATCGATGGGATTCCAATGGTTAACCGCAAAGGCGGACAACCAGGCATGTGGGGTGGCGTTGATGGCGGTGATGGGATATCACAGCTCAACCAGGACGATATTGAGAGTATAAGTATTCTGAAAGGAGCTAATGCTGCTGCACTGTATGGGAGCCAGGGGGCCAATGGTGTGGTTTTGATTACTACCAAGAAAGGGCAAGCTGGCCAGGCAAAAGTTACTTTAAATTCAGGAGTAACCTTTGAGAGTGTCCTGTTAAAGCCTGATCTGCAATTCAAATACGGGGCTATAGGTGGAATCAAAGAAAGCTGGGATACCAACCCTGGTAATTATGACGATAATTACGTCGATGATTTCTTCAGAACCGGAGTTAATTTCATCAATTCCATTTCGATTAGCGGAGGAAATGAAAGAACTACAGCTTATTTCTCATATGCCAATACAGAAGCCACGGGCATAATGCCCAACAATGACTACGGAAGGAATAACATCACTTTCAAGCAGTCTACTAAATTGTTGAATGATAAATTGACGATAGGTTCTAGCGTCATGTTATCGCAGGAAAAAGTTGAGAATCGTCCGGCAGCTGGGTATTATCTGAATCCGCTGACTGGTCTTTACAGATTCCCAAGAAACGGAGCAATTCCTCAATATGATCCCTCTCTAGGTTTACAGGGATACGAATTCTTCAAGAATAATCCAACATTTTTAAATCCAGACAGAAATGTGGAAGAGATGAACTGGTTTGTGACCGATCATCACCAGTCCAATCCCTGGTTTTTACTTGAGGGTCAGCCAAGTGTAAATTTAACCAAGAGAGCTATTGCCAGTGTCAACCTGAATTATCAGTTTAATGAGAAGGTGAGCGTTGCAGTTCGAGGTAACCTGGATTATGCCGATAAGCTACAAGAAACCAGATACGCCTCCGGCGGAAATACTACAAATGTACACCCTAATGGAAGGTGGGACTACAGTAAATTCCAGGATCAGCTTACTTATGTGGATGCCATCCTGAGATATGATGATAATTTTGGTGATTTGAACCTTGGAGTAATAGGTGGAGCAACTTACCAGAAGAGAGTGTATGGTCTTGGAGTAAGTGTAAATACGGGAACAAATGGATTATTGTATCCCAATGAATACTATTTCCAAAATCTCCCGGATAATGTAGCTGTTGATTCGGATCTAGCTTCACGCGATGTAAAGCAGGGTCTATTCATTAATACGGTATTAGGTTATAGAGATGTAGTGTTTCTGGATTTTTCCGGTAGAACGGATTGGTCATCTACACTAGTAGGTACCGGGAATGAAAATTACTTTTATCCAGCTGTAGGATTGTCAGCTATCCTTAGTGAAATGTTGAATATACCTGAGCCAATAAGCAATGGAAAAGTTAGACTATCCTACAGTCAGGTAGGTCAAGAAATTCCTTTTAATCAGATCGTACCATCAAATACAGTCGATGGCTCCACGGGTGGAGTTAACCGGGCATCTGTTGCTCCGGGTGATGGATTAAAGCCAGAAATTGTTACCACCCTGGAAGTAGGAACTCATTGGGATTTTCTTGATAGTCGTATTGGAATTGACTTTACTTACTATGACATTACCAATAGTGATGAATTTTTTAGTGTGCCTGCACTTGCCGGATCAATATATAATACTCGTGTAATTAATATTGGTGAGATCAACAATAGAGGGGTAGAAATCATCTTAAATGCAACACCTGTTTATAATAATGACTTTGAATGGAGTACAGCTCTTAATTTTTCGAGAAACATAAACAAAGTTGTAAAAGGAGATCCAAACAATCCTGACAACTGGATCAATACCGGAAGTTCCGAGGGTTATTTTGCTCGATTCAAAGAAGGTGGATCCATTGGGGATCTCTATACATTAAGCTTTGTGAGAGATGATCAGGGAAGAATTGTTCTAGGAACAAATGGTGCTCCTCGTAAAACAGGAGATAATCCGGAGTCCACTGATTTAAATTTTAGAGGAAATCTAAATCCAGACTTTATACTGGGATGGACCAACAACCTTTCGTATAATGATTTTGCATTATCCTTTATGATCAATGGTAATTTCGGAGGTTTGGCAGTGAGCAAAACAGAAGCAATGCTCGATGAGGCAGGTGTTTCCCAAAGAACCGCAGACGACAGGGATCAAGGATTTACCGCTATCAATGCAGTTTCGAGTGAGGGCAATCCTGTAAGTCAGATTGATCCGGAGCTCTATTATCGTACGATCGGTGGTAGAAACGGTATCATGGAACCTTATGTGTATGACAGAACCAATGTCAGGTTAACACAGGTGGCATTGAGTTATAATACAAGGATTAGCACAATTCCAATTTCATTCTCTGTTGTGGGTCAAAATCTACTATTCCTGTATATTGATGCTCCATTTGATCCGGAATTGGCCATGAGCACCAATAGGAACTCTCCTTCACTTGATAATTTTAATGTTCCTGCTACACGTAATCTCGGGCTTAATATCCAGGTTAGATTTTAATTAGAGAGATATGAATAAGATAATAAGATATATCACAATAGTTACGCTCTTAGTTTTTAGTGCTTGTACTGAAAACTTTGAAGAAATAAATACAAATCCATACCAGATCTCGGATGCATCTCTAAGACAGGACAATAACCATGTTGGAGCGTTCTTTCCAACCATGCTTGGTAATATATTCGGAGATCAGATTGAACATAATTTGTGCCATGATTCATGGGTGAGGCATTTGGCTACTCCAACTCCATTTGTGGGCGGTATCAANAATACCACCTATTATATCCGTTGGAATACCTATTGGAATCGTTGTTACAATCAGGTCTTTGCGCTTAGCGGAAGAGTAATTGAAATAGCGGAAGCTGAGGGGAATGATGTCTTTGTTGCCTGGGCAAAATTGATCAGAATTCTTTCGGCTTCAAGGCTATCTGCCTATCATGGACCAATTATTTACACGAATTACGGATCGCTGGAAAATACCATTGAGTATGACAGTGAAGAGACCTTGTATAATACCTGGTTTGATGAATTGGACGACATCGTCGCTACCTTAACAGCCAATTCTGATTTTGGAGGAATGACCAAATTCGATGCGAGTTATGGCGGTGATATTCCTAGCTGGATTAAGTATGCCAACAGTCTGCGGTTGCAATTGGCAATGCGAATTTCTAAGGTAGCTCCTGATTTAGCAAAAGAAGAGGGTGAGAAAGCCATTGCCGCTGCTGGAGGTTTGATTTTGACGGCTGCTGATGATTTCAAAATAAGATTATACAATGGTTTTTTCCCACCGGCCAGAATAGCCTGGGGATGGGGTGATACCCGTATGAGTGCCTCCATGGAATCTGTCCTTGTAGGCTATGAGGATGGTAGGCTCTCTCAATACTTTGAGCCAGCAACAGATGTCTCATTGACTCCTGATCATCCTAACCTTCCTTACAAGGGAATTAGGAATGGTGCAACATTAGGTGCCAAGGATGATAGATTACCTTATTCCAATATCAGTGCAGATTTTAACCCAACAACAGCAGATGGTATGCGTCGTTGCTTCATGTCATCTGAGACGCATTTCTTATTAGCAGAAGCTGCTCTGAGAGGATGGACGGGTGCCGGGTCGGCACAAGAGCATTATGAGCAAGGGGTGATGGACTCCTTTGCAGAATGGGGTGCAGCAGGAGCTGCGGCATATCTGCAAGATGACACCAAAATTCCTATAGATTATAATGATCCAAAAGCGGGTACGGGTGATGTCAATGATTTCCGTACAGGTGAGACAGATCCAAGGATCATGAACCGATTTGGTAATATCACGGTGAAATGGGATGAGGCAGCTACCAATGAAGTAAAGCTGGAGAAAATAATCACGCAAAAATGGATTGCTGCCTATATGAATACCATAGAAGCATGGGTAGATCATCGTCGTACGGGTTATCCAAAAATTCCTTACAACTATCAGAATGACAGCAACGAGGATTGGGGTATTATTCCAGCAGATGATTTCTTAAGAAGAATGCCATTTGTGGATGCTGAACGCAACAACAATGCAGCTGGTGTTGCCGATGCTACCACAAAACTAGGTGGACCGGACGAAATTGGTACTCGCCTATGGTGGGATACAGGAGGTTCGAACTTCTAATTACTATTGATTAAAAATATGGGGTTGTTTAGAAGATAATATCTTCTGAGCAACCCCTTTTTATGATACCTGTTTTACAGGTTTTCATTAAGAATCATAAGTTTTTTTGTTCATTAGTGAGTCACAAAAGACCTTCAACGGTTCAAAAGATTACTATTTTTATAGATTTAAAAAGGTTTGGTGTTGAGAATGTATAAATTAATTATTGGAAGTGGTCTGTTGCTTTTTGCATCATTAATGGGTTGTAAAAATGAACTTGAAGCACCACGAAAAGGAGATAAGTTATTCACACTAGTACCCCAGGATTATTCCGGACTTCATTTCACGAATATTGTGGAACAAAGACGGGAAAACAATCACATGATCAATTCCATGTTTATTTCCGGTGGCGGTGTAGGCGTTGGAGATATCAATAATGATGGTTTGCAGGATGTCTTTTTTACAGGCAACCAGACAAGAGACCGGTTGTATTTGAATAAAGGGAATTTAAAATTTGAAGACATTAGTGATAAGGCTGGGATCACAAAAGATGACCTTTGGTCTTCCGGAGTAACCATGGCAGATATTGACAATGATGGGGATCTGGATATTTATGTTTGTAGGAATGTATATCTCGAAGAAGCAAAGAGTGCCAATCAGCTTTACATCAATAATGGAGACTTAACCTTCACAGAAAAGGCGGAGGAATTTGGGTTAGCTGATATAGGATTCAGTGTTCAGGCAGTGTTTTTTGATTTTGACAAAGACGGACATCTGGATGTGTATTTAGTGAACCAACCTCCAAGTATCCCCGGTCGGGGAAATAAGCTGGACTACGCCCGATTTTCCGATATCAAGTTCAGTGATCGTTTATACAAAAATATGGGTAATGGACGGTTTGTTGATCATACAGATAAGGGAGGTATCAGAAACTTTGGATATGGACTATCAGCCACTGTTGGTGATCTAAATAATGATAGTTGGCCGGATATCTATGTGACCAATGATTTTGATGTTCAGGATCACGTTTATATCAACCAGCAGGATGGAACATTTGAGGATGTAGCGTTAGTAGCAACAAAGCACGTATCCAACTTCAGTATGGGTAGTGACATAGCCGACTACGATAACGACGGCAATCTGGATGTTATGGTGGTTGATATGATGGCGGAAGATCATAAAAGGATCAAAACCACAATGGGTAGTATGTCGCCGGAGGATTTTTGGCAACAGGTAAGGGATGGGAAACACTACCAATATATGTTTAATACTTTACAAAGGAATAATGGAAACGGTACTTTTAGCGAGTTGGGGCAGTTAGGAGGCGTAACAAATACAGATTGGAGTTGGGCTCCATTGTTCGCTGATTTTGATAATGATGGTTTTAAGGATCTGTTTGTAACCAACGGAGTAAAAAGCAATAACTTTTACAGTGACCTGTCAAGCATTTATGATAAAAAGGTAGACAGCCTAAATCAGGTTGCAAAACAAAAGGGGATCGATCCCAAAACAATAATTGATGTGATGGATTTTGTTGAGTTGGCTCCAACAGACAAGCTTCCTAATTATATTTTCAAAAATAATGGAGACCTCACTTTTACTAAGAAGACAGAGCAGTGGGGGATGGATATACCTACGCTTTCCAACGGGGCAGCATATGCTGATTTTGATCTGGATGGGGATCTGGATCTGGTCATTAACAATATAGATGATAATGCAATGCTCTACAGAAATAATTCAGTGGATCTAAGCCTTGGAAATTTTGTGCGTTTTAAGTTATCATCGAAGGACAATAAAAGCATTTATGGGACCAAGATCAGCATCTATAAAGAAAACAGTGTATGGCAGGTAAATGAAATCACCAACGCCAGAGGATTTATGTCGAAGAGTGAAGAAGTTGTTCACTTTGGCGTAGGCTCTGGTGAAAGGATTGAAAAAGTAGTCATAGATTGGAACGATGAGACCAGATCTATACTAAGAGATATTGCAGTAAATCAAATGCATGAGGTTGTGAAACAGGATGCTAAAGAGATTGCCCCCGAGAAGAGTCAGCCTGAAGAAACGATGTTTTCAGAGGTAGAACAACACCTTGGTTTATATGGGGTTTTGCACAGAGAAAACGAATATGATGATTATGCCAAAGAAATTCTATTGCCACACAGGATGTCACAATTTGGACCTTCCATAGCGGTAGGTGATGTAAACGGAGATGGGTTGGAGGATTTTTTCATGGGAGGTGCTGCTGGTTTTTCCGGAACGCTCTTCCTACAAAATAAAAATGGCTCGTTTGATAGAATTGTAGAAGGTGCATGGACCCGGGACAAAATGAGTGAAGATATGGGAGTAGCATTGGTCGACCTGGATGGTGACAAGGACCTTGATTTATTTATCGTGAGTGGCGGAAATGAGTTTGAACCCAATGATCCGGCTTTAAGAGATCGATTATATTTAAACAATGGTCAGGGTGGATTTACCCGGGATCCAAAATTCTTCCCTGAATACTTAAGTAGTGGTTCATGTGTCGTCCCTAAAGACTATGATAAAGATGGGGATATTGATTTGTTTATAGGAGGTAGACTCACACCAGGGAAATATCCTCATCCGGCCAATAGTTACTTGCTTGAGAATAGAGGTGGTAAACTGGTTGATGTCACCATGGAGAAGGCATCCGAACTTAACCAGCTGGGATTGGTTACGTCTGCTACCTGGGTAGACCATAACAGTGATGGGCTCGATGATCTATTGGTTGTGGGTGAATGGATGCCTGTAACTGTCTTTACGCAAACACCCAAAGGGAATTTTGAGAAGGGCTTATTGGATGGCTTAACTGAAAGTGAAGGTTGGTATTATTCCATCAAAGCCGAAGATATGGATGGCGATGGTGATCAGGATTTGATTGTCGGCAACTTAGGTCTAAACTACAAGTACAAAGCATCTGTAGATGAACCTTTTGAAGTATACAGCTATGATTTCGATGGAAATGGAAGTTTGGATATTGTATTAAGCTATTATGAACATGGCGAATCCTTCCCTGTTCGTGGCAAGTCGTGTTCTACCCAGCAAATCCCATCCTTTGCGGAGAAATTTGATACCTACGAGAAGTTTGGTAATTCAAATCTAATTGATATATATGGACCTTCTTTAGAGGATGCATTAAACCTGCAGGCCAAAACCTTTGCATCAGCATACATTGAGAACCTTGGTGATGGCAGTTTTAAGTGGAGGTCATTACCGTCACTCGCCCAGTCGTCATCCATTAACAGCATATTGACAGGTGATTACAATGGTGATGGTCATAAGGATCTCTTGATTTCCGGTAATCTCTATCAGTCCGAAATTGAGACACCTCGTAATGATGCCGGGACAGGACTATTACTCACCGGAAATGGGAAGGGTGATTTTGAGCCGGTTTCTGTTCAGAAAAGTGGCTTTTTCGCACCCTTTGATGCCAAAGACATGAAGCCTATTAGAGTAGGAAAAAGGGAAATTATACTGG
>JAHCMM010000151.1 GCA_019192515.1 Cyclobacteriaceae bacterium SS2 | reverse complement strand
GGATCTCTCCTGAAAATCTACAACTATCGGTGAAGGATTTTTCTTTAAAATCTATTTGGAAATCATTGAACAGGCTTTCCATCTCACCTGTCAACTCATAAGGAAACCGGAGTGAAAAACTTTCTTTCGGATAGATCTCTATGAGCTTTGCCTGCCTCAAGGCATCCTCCGCCGCTGCTTTATATGCAGTAACCAGCCCGCCCACTCCCAGCTTAATCCCTCCAAAATATCTAACCACTACTACCAGCACATTGGTCAATCCAAAAGCCCTGATCTGCCCTAAAATTGGATCTCCGGCAGAATGATTAGGTTCTCCATCGTCATTGGCTTTAAACAACTGCTCTTTCATCCCCAGCATATAAGCATAGCAGTGATGTCGGGCATCATGATATTTTTTCTTTAATTCCTCAATATTATCCTGAACTGCCTCCGGACCAGAAACTGGAAAAGCAAAGGCCAGGAATTTACTTCCCTTCTCTTTATAAATGCCCTCCGTGGGTTGTTCGATGGTTTGATAGCTATCCATTATATCAAATCCAGCAAACCCTCCGCTTCTTCTTCAATAACCTGTGTAGGCTGATATTCCAGAGACTTCCTGAGGTGATACTCGGCATTTCTGTAATCGCCCTGCGCATAATAGATCCTGCCCATGCCGAGATAAGTCAGGCTTCGGTAGTATTCTCCGTGTCCCTGAATATTTGAGCCGGCACTGATGGCTTCCTTATAATGTTTTAGAGCTGATTCATAATCTTTACGTATCTGCTCATGATACAACCCCTGAAATGCCTTCCCTGCCAATTGATAATAAGGCCGATCACTGGCGAGCAATCGATCAACAGTTGTTAAGTCAACCTTATCAAAATTCTTCCCATCTGCATAAGACTCCAGCAATTTGGCATTGATATACAGATTGTTGGGATATTGCCGCTGTAGATTGTACAGGTACTTCTGAGCTTTCAATGGTTTGTATTCATACCGCAAATAGATATAGGCCAGGTACACAGTAGCTTCCACTCGGCTGATCACGGTGACGTCACTTGCCTTTTGTAGTTGCTCAAGGCCTTTTTCGATATCACCACTTCGGAAAAGCCAGACAAAGGACCGATAGACCGGGTAGCGCTCGGGGTATTTTTCTCTGAAGTAGTTGTAAAGACCAGAGGTAAATAAAAACTCCGGAACCTCCTCCTGAAGATCAAAGCCCAGCTTCAGAAGCTGATAGGTCTTGGAAGCTTCACCGACTGCTTTCATATATTGGTCATCATCAGCATAATATTCCGCCAGCAAGCCTCTTGCCGCCATCTCGAAAAAAATAGCTTCAGGGTGCTCCTGTCGCTCTCCATCCATCCGCCCGGCCAGCTTGATCACCTCATTCATCTCATGCCGGAATTTCCTGAAAATAGAATCCACCGTGACCAGTGGAATGTTCTCCCACAGGATCTTCATCCCCTTGAGCATAGGAACTACAGGATGATTTGGCAATTGAAACTTAACTGAATCGATGTACAACAATGCAGAATCCTCCTGGACATTATAGATATAATCAACCGTTCGTTTTACCAGTGCCAGCTTGGCTTCATCATTGAATAGCTGAGCAAACGAAAAGTGGGAATAGCTAAGGAAGAGTATGAATAAGTATTTACGCAAATTCTGCTGCTGTAAGGTTTTGTTCAATTATAAGTGGAAATATCAAAGTCCTCTGAACATTCACCGTTAAATTTAAGGGACACAATCAATGATTAAAAGGATGGGTCCCATAGCCCTGGGTGAACACAAAGATTTTCTTCCGATATACTTCCATAATGAGTATGTGGCTATTCAAAATGACCAGATCCTTAGCCTTGACAACGAGTATTTTCATTTAGTTATTACCCTGAAAGAAAACATTGCCTACAGCTTCAAACAAAGTCCTTTTGGTTCATTCTTTATAAAAAAACCAACTGAAATTGAAACGTTTCTGGATTTTGAAAGCCAAATAACTCAGAAACTAAAACAGAAAAACATCAAAAAGGTTATCATTCGTCAACCACCCTCCTATTATCCTCATTTTGTAATGAGGCAATGGTTGGAAAAGGCGGACTACAGGTTAAAAACACAGGATGTTAATCAATTTATCACGCTGTCTGATCACTCTGAAAACAATCTTCATAAAATGGAACTCCGGAAGCTAAACAATGCTGAAAGGAAAGGATTGTTGTTTTCTCATGATCCGGTATCCTCCCTGGAAGAGATCCATTCTTTTATAGCTCATTGCAGATTGGATGTGGGTCTCACAGTCAATATCACCCTGGATAAACTCAAAAACCTGTTTACTGCATTTCCTACTAGCTACGATCTATACAGTATCCGCCAAAATAAAGAGATATTAGCAGCTTGTGTGGTTTCAAAACCACTAAGTGATATCTATTACTATTATCTGCCGGCCACTCACCCCGATCACAAATCTAAAAGCCCGATGGTCCTGCTGCTGGTCTCACTCATTGAGAGCTTAAAGTCAAAGGGAGCCAGGCTCCTCGACCTGGGCCTATCCTCTATTAATGGTAATAAACAGAGCGGATTGTATGCTTTTAAGAAAAGAATGGGTGCAGCAGACACACCCTCATGGGTATTTGAAAAGGAAATTGGCTGATCATTTGATTTTACCAGTGAATCGGTTGTAGAAGTACATGATCTTTTGAAGGTTAGACTGCCTGAAGGAATAATAGAAGTCCTTAAGCTTGATAAAAAATCCTTTTTCAAGAAGTTTACCAGACTTAAAATTTACTTCAACCCACCCGACTTTATTACTTCCGTGACCAATTTTTTCAAGGTTTTCAAGGGACTTTTTCGTTTCCCGGAAATAATGAATAATATGAAGCTTGTTCAAATCAATGACTTTATTTTCCTGATAGATCTCCTCATGAAAGCAAATGGGATAATTGAAACCCGGCTTCAATTTATGAGTTGAGCACTTTAGTTGTTGAATAGTAACAGCCAAAGCGGCTTGTTCCAGGAAATAATATTCAAGTTTTCTCCAATGGTATTGATCAAAACATTTAGACAGATTCTCATACCATTTTGTTGCAATGAATAATTTCCTTTTATAACTAATCAGTCCTGAATTCCAATATGCAAATATTCTTTTACCTGAAACAAAAGTATTTGTNAAGCTTAGTTCCTTAATCTCAAATAACTTATATAGTCTGTCCCAAAAAGGGAAATAAGCATCATCAATTTGTTTTGCGGTGATCAAATCCAAAATTTCTGATTGGATTGATATGTCATAATCCATCATTTCTGTGCCCAGAATATTATTAAGAATGATCATATCACTGTCAAGAAAGATAAGGCGATCCATTGATGAATATTCTTCCAAATACTTCAGGGCTACAACTTTATTTACAAGCGGATAGAATGAATACTTTTTATTCAATGGTTCATCAATAATTGTGATACCTAATTGTTTAAACTCACTCAAAGTTTGGCTATTTGGCCTGAACATCGGACGAGGACAAAAACAGAAAAGCTTAATCTGACTAGAAAGTTGGCCATACTTTAGTAAGGATTTCACCATAACCCGGGTTAGCCTTTCTAGTTCACCCTTCTCACAACAGAAAGCAATGCCTACCTTTTGATCCATATGGAGCCAAATTTATATCATTGTACCCATGAAATTGATTAGGAGATATGTTTCGAAAGTCAGCGACAGATACTACCTGCATCGATACATCTTTCCATTCAACAAAAAAAACAGCAACAGGCAGACCAATTTTCAAAATACCATTGCCCTGTTCAGTTTTCCACGAAGCGGATCCACATGGTTTTCAGAATTGCTACTGACTATTCCGAATTCCTGTTTGTTTGATGAGCCTTTACAGAGAAATTTCATAGAATCTCCTAATGTTCTGCCTGATTTCTCAAGAAGAAAGCTAAAAGAAGTAGCAGAGGCGAACTTTTATTTTTTTCAACCCATTCCAGAAGATAGTGAAGACCCGGGCCTTAGAATGATGATGAAGAGGCTTCTGAAAGGACAACTAGTTTCAATTGGGCTTTACAATGATTATGGAATACAAAGGCTGAATAGTGCAGAGATATTTCTTATTAAGTTCAATTATGGTATGCTCCTCTCTTCGTGGGTAATCAAAAACTTTCAGGTCACATCTCTTTTCCTGATTCGTAATCCATATGCTTGTATTGCTTCCATACTGCAACACAAATTATCCCAAAAACTGACCATCCCTAACGAAGTGAAGGTACCAGCATTCAGATATAATGATGTCTATCTACGATACGAAAGCATCTACCGATCCATTAAAACTACTGAAGAGTACTACACCTTCTTATGGTGCCTCAACTACAAAGAAGGTATCGAGAAAAATAAAGGAGGATCATCATTGATTGTCTTTTACGAGGACCTACTGCTGAATTATGAAGAGGAAATTAGCAGGATATTTGATTATCTGAAGAAGCCAATACCCTCTGGAATTTTTGATCTTCAGCTCAAACCAAGCTCATCTACATATGATCATTCATTGAAATCGATTGCTGGACAGAATCAATTAGAGGCCTGGAAAAAACACCTTACATCTCATCAAAAGGATAATATCGGCAGGATAATTAAAGAATTTGGGATCACGCTTTATGAGGACGGATTGCTACCAAATAAGGCTCTTATTTAGGACCTACTGATAAATGTTAATAAAATAATAAGTCTTCATAGAAGCTGAAATAATCGAGATAATATTTCCATTGTTTTAAAGGAAGTACAATGTTTTTAGATCGTATTACATTATCTCCTGAATCTGGCAGATCCTATTTAGTCAGTACCTTCCTGAATTTTTCTTCCAAGTCATCTACGGCTTTCTGTGTACCAAAGTGTTTTTCAAATAAACTGGCAATCACTTTTGGATCGTCATATTTCTTTATCATTTCCATCATTGCTTCGCCGAAGCTTTTGGAATCACGGTTGGGGATCACCTTTCCGATGGCTTCATCCAAAATCAATTCCTCACTTCCCTCCCATGCGGTGGTGAGAACAGGACGACCGACTGCCAATGCTTCCAACATGGCCACTGGTTGATTTTCATGATAACTTGTTGAAACCAGGCAATGACATCCAGTCAATTCCACCTTTACTTCCTCTCTTGATAGCTCACCAGGCCACATCACATGGTCATTCAGGCCAAGACGTTTACATTGATTCTTTAATGATCTTTCAAGACTCCCACTGCCTCCAATCCTCAACCTGAAATAGACATTTTTGATCACCAATTCCTTAGCTGAATTAAGCAATAATTCATAACCTTTTTGTGATTCCAATCTGCCTATGGCAAGAAAAGTATAGGTTCCTTCTGCTTTGGGCTGGAAACAAAAAGTTTTCTGATCAATGAAATTATTAATCAGCTCTGACTTGACTCCGTGGGATTGTAATTGATCCTGAAGGCCATTACTAACGGCCAGCACAAGATTTGCTTGCTTGAGTGCCGGTAACAGGTATTTTTTCATAGCAGATCTCAGTGATGGCATTGGGAAAGGGCTCATATGCTCTGTGACCACATAAGGTATCCCATGTCTTTGCGAAAGTTTCATCGCAAGGTATCCTGCAGGAAATGAAACCTGGGCATGGATGATATCCGGCTTACCATAATACTGGATAAATAATCGGAGATTATACTCCTGGGCTTCAAGGATACCATCTAAGTTTCCGCTCTTGATATTTCTATTCCAGGTAAAAGCAGGAGTAAAAAACTCAATGCAGTTAGAAGTAAGCATTTGCTGATGCTTCTTCACAGGTATCCTTGAATTAAGCTTTATGAGTGCACTAAAAGGGCTTTTCATCTGGATCCATAGTTTTGGTTCGTGCGAGCCCCATAAACTCAGACCGATTTTCCATTCAGGTCGTAATTCTGCCAGCTGAACGGCTTGCTCCCTAAAGAATATCCCGGTAGAGGGATGTGCTTCTGACGGGTACCAGGATGGTATGATAAAAATCTTCATCTACTGACCTTAGGATTTTGCTCCAAGTTTAAGCTAATTATCTAATTTGAAGCCTCATTTTACATTTAACTGCTTGCTTTAGGTCAGTATTATGGAATCTCTGCCACTTGTCAGTGTTGTTTGTCTCTGCTATAACCAAAGGGAGTGGGTTAAGTCGGCATTGGAATCGGCTATCACCCAAACTTATCCCAGCATCGAAATCATTGTGGTAGATGACGCCAGTACTGACGGCAGCCAGGCTGAAATTGAAACCTTTCTAAAAGATCATCCTCACATAAAATTCATTCCACTTGACAAAAACCTGGGTAACTGTGCTGCTTTCAACCTGGCATTTGCCCGGACAAAAGGTCAATACATCATAGACCTGGCTGCTGACGACCTGCTATTGCCAGTCAGGGTGGAAATGGGGGTGGCTGACCTTGAGATGGCCGACAAGTCTTTCGGGGTTCATTTTTCAGATGCGTTTCTAATCGATCGGGAAGGCAAAATTCTTAATACCCACTATGCCCGAAATCAGAACGGTGAACTGGTTGAAGATATTCCACAGGGAGGTATATACCAGGAACTGATCAGACGGTATTTTATCAATCCCCCAACGGTGATGATGAAAAGAGAGGTACTGGAAGCACTGGGTGGATACGATGAAACCCTGAGCTATGAGGACTTCGACTTCTGGATCAGATCCTCCCGGAAGTACAAATACCTATTTAACAAAACGCCGTTGGTGAAGAAACGGGTTTTGAAAAGATCGCTGTCTTCAAATCAATTCACCTTCCGCAACAAGCATCAAAGAAGCACCCTGGAGGTTTGCAGAAAAATTCTTTCCCTCAACCAAACAAAAGCTGAGAATCAGGCCCTCGTCTCCCGCTGCTGGTATGAGATCCGGCAATGTCTAAGGACCCTGAATTTGCAGCTGATTCCTGGCTATCTCGCACTGATTAGGGGGGCAAAGTAAAAAATAAGAAATGAGCTTTTAAACCACGAAATTGTAACCAAACCTTGCTCTCATTTCTTCAAATGACATAAAGTTAAGAATCACCCTCATCCTCTCCCCTGCCTGCAGCAGGCAGGCTTCACCCTCTCCGAGAGAGGGACATAATGGTCTTAACTTTATGTCATTTTATTCCCGGGCATCATCAATTTTCGGTGTTTAGAATCAAAAAATTAGGCTCTGAAGACACGAATACTTAGACTGTAGTTTTTGACTAATTATAGGTTGACTTAAGCCATTTCCTTTTCAGGTTCATACACATAAGTTTCCCCGCTTTTCATCTCAACCTCCACCGTTGATTCCTGATCTACCAGTTTGAAAGCCCGGTCAAAGTCGGATCGAATAACTACCTTCTCCAGTTTGTTGTTGCTCCAATAAATGTCCAGTGTCAGACCTCCTCTCCCTTTGATCCCTTTGATGTGGCCTTCTTTCCAGATGGCAGGTAAGGCCGGCAAAACCCGAACAATTCCATTTTCATGTGTTTGCAGCAACATTTCGGTGATCCCGGTCACAAAACCAAAATTACCATCTATCTGAAATGGCGGATGTAAATTGAAAAGGTTCTTGCCTGTTGATCTTTTCAGCAGCAGGTTGACATGCTCATGAGCCATCTCGCCATCCATCAAACGCGCACTGCAATTGATGAGCCAGGCCCTGCTCCATCCCGGACCGGCTCCCCCATTCTCCAGGCGGAAATCAAGTGTATTCCTTACTGCCTGAAAGATCTCAGGATTTTCGTCAATCGTAACACTCGTGCCCGGATGAAATCCATACAGGTGAGACATATGCCGGTGTCCGGGCTCAGATTCCTCATAAGGTCTGTCCCACTCCAGGATACGGCCATTGTCATCAATCACAAAACCTGGTCGTAGCTGAGCTCTTTGCTGTTTTATCTTTTCGACAAAATCATTTTCAATCTGTAAAATCTCACATGCGGCCAGGTAGTTTTCAAAGACTTCATCAATCACCTGCTGATCCATCGCACTCCCCAGACAGGTGGCTACATTTTTACCTTCGGCATTGATGAACCGATTCTCCGGAGAAGTGGAAGGCGCGGATATCAATGTGCCATCTCTTGGATCTTCGATGAGCCAATCGCTGTAAAACTTCGCCACTTCTTCAATAGCCGGGAAAGCTCTTTCTTTCAAGAAAGCAGTGTCCCGGGTATACTCATAGTGCTGCCAGTAGTGTTGCATCATCCAGCCGGCGGCTCCCATGGAACAGCCCCAATATGCAGTCGCAGCCCGCATCCACGTAGGTGCCCACAAGTCAGTAGCATGTGGGAAAAAGGATCCATCACTCCCAAAATTCTTCCTGGCTGTGTTTTTTCCACTTTCTACCACCCGATCGATGTAATCAAACAAAGGGTTATTCAACTCACTCAGGTTAGCCACATCGGCGAGCCAGTAATTCATTTGCAGGTTGATATTCAGGTGATAATCCGCATTCCAGGGTGCTTCGATGTGCTCATTCCACAAGCCCTGCAGGTTGGCAGGATTGGTTCCCTCCCGTGACGAGGAGATCAGCAGGTAGCGACCAAACTTAAAAAGCAAAGCTTCCAGCCCGATGTCCTCAGAACCTGCTTTGATCCGTTCCAGTCGCTGATCAGTAGGAATTGAGTCCAGCTCATTCCCGCCAAGATCCAGTTCGAGTCGGTTATAGAATTTCTGGTAGTCCGCAATGTGTTCTGCCTTCAGGGTGTTGATACTTTTATTCTGCAGAGCTTTCAGATCAAGCTGATTCTGCATGCTGAAATCGTCAAAATAATACGATGAGTTAGACACCAGGTAGAGCGTGGTCTTCTTCACATTTTCAAGCTCAAGGTAACCTTCACCAGCTTTGACTGACCCACCTTCATTCTGAACCTGTAAACGGGTTTCAAATCTGACACCTTCCGTGATAGGAAAAGGCTCGGACCTGAACTGACCTCCACGCTGGGTTACCTCCCCCTTCATCACCAGCTGTTTGTCATCGGTGACTGCGGAGGTGGCAGTCGGCACTCCCTTGTCCTCCGGACGGCTGAGCTGGATCTTTCCATTCAAGCCTTCGGGAGCCTCTGAGGTAAACTCTATGACAATTGCTTTGGCCGGGTGTGAAACGAATACCTCTTCGGTGACAAGGTTTCCATTGGATCGGTAGGAGATTGTAGAAGTGGCATTGCTGATGTTTAGCTCCCTTCGGTAATCCGTGATGTTTTCGTGGTTGAAATTGATGAAGAGGTCTCCCAGGGTCTGATGTGATCTTAGTATTCCTTTATTGGAAAATTTCGCCACAAACATCTCATCAGCCAGGTCGTTTTTGCCATCAAACAACAATTGCCTGATTTTTTGAATGTCTTCAATGGTGCCTTCGGGCTCCACCCAACTTTCATCATCTGCCGGCCATAACGAGTCATCATTGAGCTGAATCCGCTCATTGGAAGTGTTACCGAAGACCATCACTCCAATTTTCCCATTTCCAAGAGGCAGGGCTTCGTTCCAGTTTTCAGCTGGCTGAGTGTACCACAAGATGTCCTGTTTTGTTTCTTCAGGAACACTACACGCAGTCAGGACGGCAGCAAAAATGATCAGACACTTGATGATTGGGTTGATGAGACGTAGCATGGAGATCTTTTTTTGGGCACAAGATAAGCACTATTGGATTGAGTGGAAAAGTCATTAAAGCCGAATGCTTTGCATGACATTATAGGTCATGACGAATGCTACAAATGCAAGTAATAGGATCCTAAAGGTTATTTTGAAGCTTAGCCCAGTCTTCAAGGTATTTCTTATGTAGATGGTGATCATCACCCAATACTTTTTCACTTATTGAAATCGCCTGTTCATAGTGGTATTTAGCCTTATCCATTCTCCCCATTTCACCATACAAAGCACCTAGCCAGGAATGCGCGTAGCTTATCTTTTGATGATTGCTACCAAATTTATCATAATAGATTTCATACCCTTTTTGATATAGCTTTTCGGCGCTGGAATAGTTTTTCAAT
>JAHCMM010000016.1 GCA_019192515.1 Cyclobacteriaceae bacterium SS2 | reverse complement strand
CCATTGTGAAAACTGCTAGTGAGGAGCTGAATTTTGATATCCGTTATTTTTCAATTCCTTTAATGGTGACATACGATGCAACCCCATCACTGCATGTGTCGGCTGGTCCGCAGGTGGGCTTTCTCATGTGTGCCAAATCAGAATATCATCCGGTGACCAGAGAAAGGTTTGACGAGCAACACTACACCAAAGCATATAAGAAAACGGATTTTGGCCTGAATGCCGGTGTCGACTATGAAACTCAAAAGGGTTTAATTTTTGGCCTCAATTACTACCTGGGGCTGGCCGATATCAGCAATTTTGAAGGAGTAGCTCCTACTAAAAACAGGTCGCTACAGTTGTCGATCGGATACAGATTTGAATTTGACTGATCTTAGTCGCTGGTAGTGACACACATCGTAAAGGTGCCCTTAAAGGCATCATCAGCTACGGAAACGGAAAAATAATACACTTCTCCGATCACAAGGTCACCATAAAAAATGTAGAGATCATTTACCTCGCCATCGTATCCATCACAGGCAAGCTCTGTCACCCCATCTGTGTCCCAAAGTACGAGCTGAGGAAACTGCTGTGTTCCCTCCGGACCATCTACAAGGATCCAAATAGAGGCATACCCATAAGGCGGTTGAGCTGTGAATTTAAACCACACATCTCCACTATTGGTCTGCTCCAGCCAGCATGACCCTAATCCTCCATCCGGAGTGGCTCCAATTGAAGTATAGATCGGATTAGGAGTAGAACAGCTCGGATCTACATCGAAGAGATCGGTAACGTCAAGGGCATCAGCCCTTAGATCAATGGGATTGGTGTTGGAGGAGGGAATAATAAAATCTTCATTACAGCATCCTGACATGAGGAGCGCACAGGAAAGGGCGGCTATCAACTTTTTCATAACCTGAATTTGAGGATGAATCTACGAAGAAAATTCAGATTTCAGATTGGCTGATCAGCCAAATATTTTTCCAGTAATGTGAGTGTATTATCTACCCTGCATTTTTACTCTATCGATAGCCCACTTGCCAATCAGGAAGATTAAGAACGCCCACGGAAATCCATGCAGTACCAGGTCAAAATAGTCTATAGCAGCCATGCCATGAGCTCCTCCCATTACCCACCTCAGTTTGCCCCATATATGCGGTTCCGGAAAGAAAGGTGCCAGCCCAAGGGTAAGACACAGGATCACCACCATCCTGATTTTACCGTTTGTCTTATTCTGTGTTTCGCTTTTATCTATTGCCATAATGTAAACTTTGAATGACCTGAAGGTCTAATTTTTCACAATGTTATCGATATGATTTGGCTGATCGGGTAACATATGTTACACAGCATATATGAGTAATTTGTGAATCTCGATTACTCGATTTGTAACAATAATCACATAATAATTTAAGTGTTTTAAGCTCTTTTGTACTTCTACTATTTTGAAATCCAATGAACACAAGTGAATTTGAATCCCAGGTTATAACAGAGAGTCACCAAACCCCGATCCTTGTGGATTTTTGGGCACCCTGGTGTGGGCCATGCCAGTACATTGGCCCCATGCTGGAGGAGCTGGCCGGCGAGTCGAAGGGCAGGTGGAAGCTCGTGAAGGTAAATGTGGATGACAGCCAGGAACTGTCCGCCCGATATGGCATCCGGGGCATCCCCAATATGAAATTGTTCATAGATGGAAAGGTGGTTGCGGAACAAACCGGCGCACTCCCAAAGCCCCAGATGGAAAAGTGGCTGGAAGAGCAGATTCCTGACCCACGGAACGCATCATTGAAAGCTATCCTTACACGGATCGGAAACAACGACCCCAAAGCACTCGATGAACTCAAATTATTTGTTGATAAAAATCCTGACTTTGATGAAGCAAAGCTGGCACTGGCTGAACAGGTAATCTGGTATGACCCCGACCTTGCGGTGCAATTGACAAAACAAATCCATCAAAAGGAAAATTACCTGGATCGGCTCACAGGCATTAGTGACCTGTCGGAACTGCTTAGTACGCCTTTTGAAATGAATGGAGGTGTCACTGAAAAGCTGGCCGAAGCCCAAAATTTTCTCAGGAGCGGCGACACGGAAAAGGCCATTGAAGCGCTCATTGATTCTGTCGTGATCAACAAGTCCTTAAACAACGAGCTCCCCCGAAGAAGTGCGATTGCTTTATTCAATATGCTTGGGCCAGGGCATGAAGTCACTAAAAATTACAGAAGAAAATTTGACAGGTCATTGTATTGACATAATTACCCGTCATTCGATTCCGGGTCGCTGTGCCTGGCTTTAAAGCCGTGGGTATTCTGGTGTATAAAATCTTTGGGGAACTCCTCGATACCCGGGAATCCAAGCTTGATGTCTTTTCCCTCATAGGGAATGTAATCGGTCTTGAATATGTAATCCCATATGCTCAGGGTCAGCCCAAAATTCACCCCGTATTTCCTGTTTTGGGGGATGTCATAAGCATGATGCCAGATGTGCATCTGAGGATTATTGAAGATATATTTAAGCGGACCGAGGTTGAGCTTGAAATTGGAATGATTGAAATGACCTACTGCCAGGGTGAAGATATGGATGATGAAAAAGTCGCGTAATCCAATCCCTATCAAAGCCAGCGGGATATATTCAATCGACCTATAAACTACATTTTCCATCCAGTGATATCGAAGGTGAGCCGCAAATCCCATCTGTTCCACCGAGTGATGTACCTTATGAAATTCCCACAACGCAGGCACTCGATGCAACAACCGATGTGTCCACCACTGCACAAAATCTCGCACCACAAACCCGATCAGAAGATGTGCCCATGTAGGCCATGACATCACCTCAAACGCTACCAGATTGGTAATCCCAATACTGGCCAGCAAGTCATTGAAGAAATGCACCACCACATTAGAAGCAGCATTGTAAATGATCAGTGAGAACAGGAAGAAATTGAAAAACATGTAGAAGAAGTCAAGCCAGAAATCTTTCCTAAGGGCTAAGCCCTTATAATCATGGGCCTTTGAACTACTACTTAGCTGATTTTTATCCCTAGTTAATACTTTAGCATGATATTTCCGCCAGGGCCTGACCACTTCCAGNATAAAAAAGAAAGCAGACACCCCGATCAACCAATAAAAATAGCTATGCCATGAAGGGTTTGTAATTTCCTGCCACAGGTAATTGGCATACCCGGTATAGCTCCCCACGATAATGTTCCAGATCTCTTCCATTTATTTAAAGTTATGCTAAAATACGGTCTGGGGTGAGGAAAGGGTGTAACAATGGTTACAAAGGCTGTACGCTCAATTAGTTCCAGCAAATTCAAAAAAGGGTTTGTATATTTCTAAACCAAAATGCCACCAGATGAAATTAACACCCTACCTGTTAACTCTATTCACAGTCCTTTTCCAACTTCAAATCTCAGTGGCTCAATACCCACCCTACCCGAAAAGCAAGGTGATCAGGGATGTTAAATTTGATTGGTCAAGTCATATACGACTTGCTTCCGGAAGTGACAACTGGCCCATCACATGGGCCGATGATGGTCATCAATATACGGTTTGGGGAGATGGTGGTGGATTTGGAGGCACCAACGGCATTGGCCGTTCGAGCCTAGGCATTGCCAGGATTGAAGGTTCATGGCATGATTTCCGGGCCACCAATGTCTGGGGAGGCCATAACACTGAAAACGAGCATAAACAAATCGGCAAAAGCTACGGAATCGTATGTATTGATGCTGTGCTTTACATGTGGGTGGGAATGTTTCAGACCAAAGAAGACCAGTTTGATGAAACACGAATTGCTTATTCCAAAGATCATGGAGCAAGCTGGACTTTTGCTGACTGGGCATTCACCAGGCAGCAAAATATCATGATGCCCACAGTCTGCAACTATGGAAAGAACTACCAGGGAGCTAGAGATGAATATGTGTATTCATACCTGATCCGATTCCAATCTTATCAGGGACCTGATGATTACCCCGACAAGGTAGACTGGCTTAATGTGCAAAAACCTGGAAACATAGACCTGGCCCGTGTGCATAAAGACAGCATCCTCTTTCAAAATGCGTATGATTTCTTTTCAGGAATGAAAGATAGTCAGCCAGTTTGGACCAAAGATGTTGCTAAAAGAAAACCTGTCTTTGAAAACGCGGATGGTGTTGGCTGGTGCATCAATGTGAGTTATAACTCAGGCTTGAAGCGATACATCCTCACTACAGAACATACCGAAAGCCATCGGGGACATATCGGAATTTTTGATGCTCCCGAGCCGTGGGGACCCTGGTCGACTGTACATTACGAATACGGTTGGGGCGAAGGACACTTCCCATTAAACACCTTTTACTGGAACTTCTCCAACAAATGGCTCAGTGAAGACGGTCAAACATTTTCCATGATCTTTACAGGCCGCAAAGAGAACGATTCCTTCAACGTGATCAGGGGGAAGTTTGTGGTGGAGTAGACTTTGAAACCTGATAGAGCCGGAGGGATTATTATCATCCCACTTAACCTATAGTCATAATCAAAATGGACTACTCATAAAAAGTGACGTTTTGCAAAAGCTCTTCCCGAACCGGATTTTAAATACTTTTCAAAGAAGTAAGCTTTATACTTATCTGGAAATACCGTGTGGCATATGAGTTCAACTGGAAGTCTGGTAGATGTGTAAGAAATTTCACCCTTGTGATGCCTTTATAAGCGATCGTCTAAATCATTAGTGCATCCAGTATAATATGTACTGTCTGAACAAAGTAGTATATATACATGCCACATTAATATAAATATACAAATAACTGTTTAAAAACATTGGTGGAGTTTCTCCGCCGAAGCCCATTAAAGATCTTAATAAAAAGATTAGTTGAAATAAAAAGCCCACCGTAGTTCCTTAGGGAACTATGGTGGGCGAAGGTGGAGCCGGAGGGATTCGAACCCTCGTCCAGAGAAGGAAAAAATATACCCTCTACATGCTTAGTTATCCTTTTAATCTCGCAGGGGAGCAGGCGGAAAACTACCAACTCGTCCTACCAGTCGCGATTAAATTTCACTATCAGCTCACGACCCCGCTTCTAGCTAGTCCCGAATGTCGACACCCCAAACTCCTGCCTACAGGACAGAGGCATGGTGGGATGTGGCAGGTCTGACCGATAGGGCCAGAACTAATTAATCTCTACTATACTTCGAGATTAGGCTGCCATGGCGTAATTAGATTCGCCAATTATGGTTTGAGCGAATTGATCGCAGGTGTACACTCACCACCTGACATGCAAGCATATCATCTACACTTCCTGTCGATTCCGGTCGGCCCCGAAATCACAAAATTAACTTGTATTCCCATAACGGGAATGACTTCTGAATGGTTTCCTGGTTATTAAATACAATTTACCTATTCATCACCCCCTCGCCTGCTTAGCAGACCGGATTCCATATGCTGCCACAACTACAAAACAGATCAGCGGTAGAATAAAAGAGAAATTTACTTCAGGCACTCCCAGGATCGAGAGGTCATTGTATTCCGGACCTCCAAAATCCAGGATGGCTCCCTGGGCAACAGGCATCACAGCACCTCCTACGATGGCCATTACCAGACCGGCAGAGCCAAGCTTGGCATCGTCACCCAGACCATCGAGGGCGATGCCATAGATCGTCGGGAACATAAGAGACATGAAAGCAGAAGCACCTATCAGGCAGTACAATCCGAGTGTTCCACCAATAAACATCGTCCCCAGCATCATGATGATACCACCATAAGAAAAGATGGTCATCAGCTTTGGACCACTGATGTATTTGAGCAGGAATGTACAGATCCAGCGGGAAGCCAGAAACAAGGTCGTGGCGATCAGGTTGTAGCTCTGTGCCTCAGCTTTGGTCATCCCAATGCTTTCACCATATTGAACTACGTAAGTCCAGCACATGATTTGAGCACCTACATAAAACATCTGAGCAACCACACCAAACATGTACCTGGAGTTTGAAAAAAGTCTTTTAAAGGAATCACCAACCTTCAGTGAATGAACATTGTCTCCCTTTGTTGGCATTTTCATTAGCACAAAAACAACCATCATCCCCAGGACAACCAGTCCTAGAACAACATAAGGGTTTCTGATCAGCATCAGATCGTGTGTCCTGATGATGGCCTTTTCTGCAAAGTCGAGGGTAGCAAAATCTCCGTTGGTGGACTGAAGGGCTACCAGAATAAAATTGATCGCCACAAATTGACCTAACAGGGCACCGATCGGATTGAACGCCTGGGCAAGGTTCAGTCTTCGGGTAGCTGTCTCGGGGTCGCCTAAAGCCAGGATAAAAGGGTTGGCAGTAGTTTCCAGGAATGCCAGTCCAAAAGTGAGAACATATAATGAGATCAAAAACAGTCCGAACATCTCAAAGCTGGCAGCAGGGTAAAACATTAACGCGCCTATGGCATAAAGCGCCAGGCCTACCAGGATCCCTGATTTGTAGGTAAATCTTTTGATAAACAATGCCGCGGGGATGGCCATGGTAAAATACCCACCATAAAATGCAAATTGTACCAGTGAGGCTTGCNTATTGGATATCTCCATTACGGTTTTGAAGGTTGCCACCATGGGGTTGGTGATGTCATTGGCAAAGCCCCAAAGTGCAAAAAGGGTGGTGACCAGGATAAATGGCACCAGAAATTCTTTGCTAACGACTGGCTTGGATGTGTTTTCTGTCATGGGTTATTTGGTGTTAATGGGTTAGGGTGATCGACCTTAGTCGAAACACGACCGACAAATATATGATGTCCTGAGAAATGAATAAATGGTATCGTTTGTCTTGTGATCAGAAATTAAGCAGGATGAGCGCCAGGTTAGTGTAACTACTGATTCAAAATCCGCTCGCAAGTCCATTTTATAGGTTTTACAAACATCTTATCTAAATTTACGGATAGCAATGCGCTAAAAATTGAGCTGCAAATCATTTAAACAGAATACCAAATAGTTATGATGTACTTAAACACAATTCTTGTGATGACACTCGCGCTCTTGTTTGCATGTACTTCTTCAGGCAATCAGGGAGCACAGGAAGAAACACAAAAACCTAAAATAGAAATTATAGACAAACCCTCTGAAGAAAAGGTAGAAGTCCTGATCGAAGGCAAATTATTCACTTCTTACATCTATCCACAAAACATCAAAAAGCCAGCTTTATGGCCCTTGATCAGCCAGGGAGGCAATGAGCTTACCAGACAATTTCCTTTCAAAAAGAAAGAGGGTGAGCGCGTGGACCATCCACACCATGTAGGGCTGTGGCTCAACTACGGAGATGTCAATGGGCTCGACTTTTGGAACAACTCAGACTCTATCGACTCAGAAAAAATGTCCGAATACGGAATGGTGAAGCATGCCAAAGTGCTTTCTACTGAGAATGGTGATGAGGCTGTCCTTAAAGTTCAGTCCGACTGGGTATCCATGGATGGCAAGAAGTTGCTCAATGATGAGACTACTTTCACATTCAAAGTAGTCGATGGAGTGCGAATAATCGATCGTAAGACAGTCCTGACAGCAGTAGGTGAAAAAGTTACATTCACGGACAACAAAGAGGGTATGCTGGGTGTACGCATGGCTCGTGAGCTTGAGCTTCCACAGGAAGGGAAAATCGAACTTTCTGATGCTAAAGGAAACATTACTGTGGTTGAAAATCCTGACAATACAGGAGTAACCGGAAACTACCTGAGCAGTGAAGGGATCAGTGGTGGTGATGTCTGGGGAACCCGTGCTGATTGGATGAAGCTCTCAGGTAAGATCAATGGTGAAAGTGTTGCCCTGGTGATCTATGACACAAAGAACAACCCCGGCTATCCTACCTACTGGCATGCGCGTGGATATGGCCTTTTCGCTGCCAACCCACTTGGACAGAAGATCTTCAGCGAAGGAAAAGAGGAACTGAACTTTGCTTTGGAGGCAGGAGCATCAGCGACCTTCTATCACAGAATTGGTATCTTCTCAGAAGATCCTTCTCCTGAAAAGATTGAAATGTATAATCCTAATTAAGGGAATATCAGAATTATTAAAAAGGGTTGGCCACAGGTGGTTAACCCTTTTTTGTTGCGGTCTCTAAAGGATTTTGATATGGGAGGATAGTAGCAAATGGCTCTCAATCATTGATTAACTTACCCTTTTCCTTCCTTAGTTATCCCAAATTGACATATACCTCATAAATTGTTAATTTAAGCTCCAAAGGAGCGAAAGAGTTACCTCAGGGCGCAGCCCTGAGAAATTACCGATCAACTTCCAAAGCCCTGAAAGGGCGAAATCAAATAGTCTGGCTATGCCACAATCATTGGTTAAGAATTACATCCATATCATTTATTCCACCAAGGGAAGGCAACCCTTGATTGATAGAGGCATCAGTAAAGAACTATTCGCTTACATTGGTGGCATATGTAAGAATCTAGAATGCCATCCGATAATAGTAGGTGGGTATTTAGATCATGTTCACCTTCTTTGTACGCTATCACAGAAAGTAGCTCTCATGAAGCTACTGGAGGAAACAAAATCTCATTCGTCAAAGTGCCCGCCTGCCGGACGAGGCAGGGATTAAGACTAAAGGCAATTCTTACACGGATTTTTATTGGCAAAATGGGTATGGAGCGTTCTCTGTCAATCCAGCTGATGTTGAAGTGGTTATCAAATACATTCAAAATCAAGAAGAACATCATACCAGAAAGACTTTCCAGCAAGAGTATCGTTCATTCTTAGATAAGTATAAAGTGGATTACGATGAGAGATATGTTTGGGGCTGATTAAATAACTGTGATTCGCCCCGTTGGGGCTTTCAGGTATTACTCTAAAATATATGTAAGATTCTTCCGTTCAGTCTGAATAACATTTAAGTAGCGTTTTGAGATGTCTCCTTTCTTTCCCTTCTCCCTATCCTAATACCTCTCTATCGTATCCAGTTCCGGTTTGCCTCCTCTGTTTCCGCAGCCTGCAGCGATAAAGACGGATTGATCATAGAGAATGGCCTGGGCGCCATGTCTTCCTCTCTCCAGCATATCCAGTTGCGTCCATTTGGCCTCTGAAACATCATAGGCCTCTACCTCTGCATGAGCTGTTTCCTGTGCTGCACTCTCGCCTCCGATAACTAACAGATTGTCTTCCAGGAAAATGGCGGTCGTGCCAGCTCTCTCTGTTGGGAGGTTCTGATCTTCTGGTAAGGTAGTCCATGAATTGGATGCCAAATCATACACATCCACCTCTGCTATTGTCAGATTGAATGTCTCTTCGGTTTTGGCTGAGGAATTTCTTCCGGCAGCGCAATAGATCTTGCCATCATACAATGCCGCATGAAAATGATCGCGTGCCCTTGGAGCATCCTGAAGCACAGACCATTCTCCTGTTTCAAAGTTGTACTGATCTACCCATTTCACATGACCTTCCCAGTGCCCATCCGTGATACCACTCAGGATATAAGCACTGTTGCCACTCACCACAACACCGGCACCACCCCTCTGTCTGTTCGCTGGTATGGAATCACCGAGTGACCACTGATCCTGGGCCGGATCATAGATGACTATCTGAGGAATCGGGTCTTCATGCGGATATTTTCCGGTCATCCCTCCCATCACATACACTTTACCTTTGTAAGCTACTGCCTGAAAATGGTGAACTTCCAGTGGTGGCTCCGCTCCCTGAGTCCAGGTTTTTGTCTCTGGATCGAAGATATCTACGGGTTTGATACCACGCCCCCCAAGCAGATAGAATTTTCCATCTACCTCCACAAAGCTGCATTCATGCCGGGCATGAGGGGTCCCATTGCATTCTATCTGCTCCCAGCTACGCTGAGTAGATTGGTTGCTGGATTGCTGGCCACACTGAGTAAAAATGGCAAGACATGCTACAGAGAAAACTAAGATTGAAAACCGCATATTATTAGATCCTTTACTGATCCTATAAATATCGGCAATTCCTTCGAACCCAGAAAAGGTCTTGTCCTAACGAATTATTTTGCCAGATGTGTTTCCCTGCATCAGGAATTCTACATCTTCTGCCGACACCATATTCACGTCCCCTTCAACTGTATGTTTCAGAGCACATGCGGCATTGGCAAAATCCAGTGCCTCCTGATCCGTTTTATAGTGAAGAAGACCATATATTACACCTGCTGCATAGGCATCTCCGGTTCCAATACGGTCAATGATATGGGTAATATCCAATTTGGGTGATTTGTGAAACTCGTTATTTCCCCACATCTCTCCCTGAATGGTATTATGGGAAGCGCTGATCATCTTACGTTCCTTGTCAAAGACTTTCTTTACACGGGGACAAATTTGGATAAGCGCCTGGGCCGCCATGCAGAATTTCTCTTTTTTGGAGCCAGAAACCTCAATATTGTATACTTCCTTAATGTCGTTATATCCGCCAATGATAATATCTGTACCAGCAATCAGGTCTGGCATCATCTCGGATGGCTTTTTACCATAATTCCAAAGATTCTTTCTTGAATTGATATCCGCCGAAACGGTCAATCCTTTGGCATTGGCCACTTCGATAGCCTTTTTACAAGCTTCTGCAGCTCCTTTAGATATCCCAGGGGTGATGCCGGTCCAGTGAAACCAATCGGCTCCATCCAAAATGGTCTCCCAGTCAAACATGGTAGCATCAATTTCAGAAAAAGCAGAACCATCGCGTTCATAAACCACCCTGCTGGGTCTGTGTACCGCCCCTTTCTCTACAAAATATTTTCCCAACATATCTCCCCCGTACAGAACTGCTGAAGTATCCAGCCAGTGTCTTCGTAAAAACTGGGTGGCAGCTCTGCCAATATAATTATCAGGAAACCTGGTGACATGGGCGGCTCTCATACCGAAGTATGCGAGGGATATGGCTACATTGGCTTCGCCACCACCATATTCCAATACCAGGCTGTTGGCTTGTGAAAATTTTGCGAATCCAGGGGGAGACAGGCGCATCATCACCTCACCAAATGTTACAACTTTCTTATTCTGATTCGTCATCTTCCTTATAGTTTTCATTATCTGAACTTGCTGGCTTACCTGTCCTCAGCCATTCCTGCCACTCCTTTGTGAGGAAAAAGTCCATCCACATATAATACATTTTCTTGTTTCATCTTTTGAGCACATAGGCCCCTGGTTACAACCCACATATCAGTTTTTCATAATGCATTAATTAAAGATGGCATCTAAACCTGTGAAGGCGATTATGATGGAAAAGATCAGGGCTGCTACCATGATGACATTTGTCCAAATCCGATTAGATGGAATTCCTGAAATCTTTCGATTCCATAAAATCAGGAGACTTATGACAACCAGTGGCAAGCCAAAAACATTAAAAATCTGGGTAATTATCTGACCTTTGATGGGATTGAAACCAAATACAGGCACAGTTAAAGCAATGACACATGCCACAGCAGTTATAATCCTAAACCTCCTCGAACTCACATCAAGTTTTCCCGAGGAGTAATCTGACATCATCAGTGGCACTATCATGAGGATGGGAAAGATTGATGACAATCCGGCACTCAGGGTTCCAGCAAAAAAGATGGAAACAGCAAACCTTCCAACAGATGGTTCAAGTGACTCTGACATATCCAGTACGTGTGTAATTTCCAAGCCTGATCCATAAAGACTACCACTGGCCACCGCCATGATCGATCCGCTGATTACAAAAATTAAAAGGCCTGCTACGATAGAATCATTTCGCTGTACTTTGACATCTGCGATTGTCCATCCTTTTCCCTGTATAAATAGTGGCCTGGACAGAAAAGTTGCTGCGGCCATCGTAGTACCAACAAATGCGGCAACCAGGATACCAGCACCCTCTACCTCCGGAATTTTGGGAATGAGACCCAAAATAATATCTGTAGGCATGGGGAAAACAAAGAACAAAGTGAAAACAAAAGATAACCCCATCAGGGAAACTAACAATGCCAGGACTTTTTCGAACAACGTATAATTTCCTTTCAGTAAAAGGGCATAAAAGACACCAATTATCAGGATGGCCAAACCAAGCACTACGAAGTATTGATTTTCACTGATCCCCGGAAAATTGATTTGAAGGATCTCGAAAATGACATTTGATGTGATGCCCAAAATACCAATCAGCGAGTTCCATTGACCAATCCCAACCGTAATGATTGTGGCGATGGCAATGGCCTTCCCGAAAGGGAGATGTTTGCGGACGGCAAAGAGTAGCGTTTCGCCAGAAACCAGGTAGTAATACCCCGATACATAAATGAGTACCCCGGAAAACAAGCAGCTGAAAAAAAGCACCCATAAGAGGTCCATACCAAAAGAATTTCCGGCCACTATCATGGAAGTCACGCTACCTGTTCCAATGGTGTAACCAATAGCAAAAATTCCAGGGCCGAAGGAAAGTAGAAATTTGATAAATTTTCTCATAGTGTTTGTCTCGAGTAAAGTAATTTATTGAACACCTTTCTGCTCTTAAAGTCCCAGATACTCCACTTTCTCAATTTTCAATAAATATAGCCCAGAATTATCCAGCTCTTCAATGATACTTTTTTGACTTGAAAAAATGGTATCATATTGAATCTGTCTGGAAACATTGAATTAGGAAAGGGTTCCATGAGAGAAATTAACAGATGCTTTTCATAGTAGACACCCTCTCTGAGTCAAAAAAGACATAAAAAAAGGTTAGCTCGTAAAAGCTAACCTTCATCATATTTATTGGAGTATTCCTAGAGCTTCTCAGGATCTATCACCACATATTTCACTGACTCTCTCACATAAGTATAAGTAGCGTGAACCAACCCATCTTCCGCCTGGATAATAGCCGGATAGGAATAACCATTTTCAGCAGGTACATTCTCCAAAGTCATAACTGGCTCCCAGTTGATGCCATCATTAGAGATCGCCAGGTTCAGCATGTTTCTGTTTTTAGGTTCTTCACCCTTTTTTGTTGTATGGTTATAGATAAGTAGCTGTCTGCCATCCTTCAGGGTCACAGCGTCTGTACCTGAATTCGGATTAGGAAGGCTGGTAGCAGTCATCGGCGACCAGGTCTCTCCCTGATCCTCCGACCAGCTTTGAGAAACTACGTCTTGTCTGGTTCTGCACAGGATCTGCAGCCTGCCATCAGGATAGGTCAACACACTTGGCTGAATGGCGTCAAATTCAATACCGTCGTTGATAGGACCAACCACTCTCCAGGTTTTGCCATTGTCTTCACTAATCTCAAAGTGGACCATCCACAGATCATCTCCATCTTCTTTCTCCACCTCTGTACTGGTCGGATTGATGATCCTTCCATCAGCAAGCTGAATAGGCTTATTCTTAACAGGTCCCAACAGGTGACCAATCTTTTCATCTTCACCCAGCTTCACAGGCTCTGACCAGGTCTTGCCATCATCCTCTGACGTGATCAGCATTCCCCACCAGGTGCGAGGATCCGGACCAACCTTGTAAAAGAGCATCAGAGGGCCCTCTTTGGGCTGAAACAATACCGGATTCCAGCATGGGTATCTCAAGGTGTCATTTTCCACACCATTTGCTACCTCTACGGGTCTGGTCCATTTACCATCTACCAGCCTGGAAACACGAATACCTACATCCGGATGTTTTTCATACGTACCTGCAAAGAAGGCTGCAACGATACCAGATGGCGTTTCTACCAGAGTGGATGCATGACACTCAGGAGTAGGCTTATCATCCAGGGGATAGATGAGCTCTCCTTTTAAGTAGGCCCCTTCACCTGGTGAAGCCAGTGGAGGTAAGTAAAAATTACCTGTGATGTCATTTGCCTCTTTCGTTTCCTTTTCCTCTTTCGATGAGCTACAGGCAAAGCCTACCAGGGTGATGACTACGATTAAAATCAAGTTTTGAACAAAATTCTTCGGGCTGGTTAGTTTTTTCATCTTTTGAAATATGGGTTAAAAATCTCCTATTATATAAAGTAATAATACTCTAAAATGACGACTCGGGACTATCCCTTTACTTCACCTTGAAATTATATTGGGTAGTTGTTTGATACTTTTCACCCGGATTTAAAACAACTGATGGAAAATCAGGCTGATTTGGTGAATCCGGATAGTGCTGAGTCTCCAGGCAAACAGCTGATCGGTATTTATATACAATGTCTTCTTTTCCTGTGATGGTGCCATCCAGAAAATTCCCTGTGTAAAACTGCACTGCAGGCTCTGTAGTCAACACTTCCATCAACCTCCCACTGCCAGGGTGATATAACGTTCCCACATGGCGTGGCTTACTGGTGATGCCATCTTCAAACACCCAGCAATGGTCGTACCCTCCACCATATTCCAACTGCAGATTGACAACTTCGATGTCTTTTCCAATCTCTTTTGCCTGGGTAAAATTGAAAGGACTCCCTTGCACAGGTCGCAATTCACCGGTTGGAATCAAAGTGTTATCTACTGGCAGAAAATGTGAAGCTTTCAACATCAACTCATGGTCAAGGATATCCCTTGCAGGGTTTGCGGACAGGTTGAAATAAGCATGCTGGGTCAGGTTAACAACTGTGGGCGCATCCGTAGTAGCCACGTAGTCGATTTTCCAGGAAGTCGGGGTAAAAGTATAGGTGACTTTTGTTGTCAACGTTCCAGGATAGCCTTCTTCACCATCCGGACTCACATATTGAAAAGTAATCCCAACACTGTCGTCTGTTTTGTAGGTATCCACGACATCCCAAATCACTTTGTCAAACCCTTTGATCCCTCCATGCAAATGGTTGGGGCCATTGTTGATCGCCAGGGTATATTCCTTCCCGTTTAGAGAGAATTTTCCGCTGTCAATGCGGTTTCCATATCTGCCAATGATGGATCCAAAATACGGTGAGGCCTCCAGGTATCCCTCAAGGTTGTCATAACCGAGCACCACATCACCCATATTCCCATTTTTGTCCGGAACTAGCAGTGAGGTGACAATGAGTCCATAATTGGTTATCTCAGCTTTGAGACCATTGGCAAATCCTATGGTATATAGATCAACACCTTTATTGTCAATCTCTCCAAAACCCGTTTTTACCAGGCTACTTTGTTCTGTTGGCATACAGGATAGGTTAAAAAGAAGTGCAAGGGCAGCTACCCAGGCACTCAATTGATTGATTCGTTTTTTCATCATTTGGGAAAATTATTCTTCATAAAGTACTGAGTGCATTTCCTTCAGCTTATCCTCGGGAAACTTGATCACCTCCCGGTCGTAAGTGATCAGTCCATTGACCTCACCCTCCACATCAGTCGTCTGTGTATAGATGGCAGCAGACAGTCCTTTGCTCTTTTTCATTTCTGCAATCTGATCAAATTTGTACTTGTAGCTCTTCATCAGCTCCTCCTCCGAGTGATAGGTCTGATATCCCCAGTTGCGCATCTCCGGATTCCACTGGTGTCCTTTGATGGGATAGCCTATGCCACCATACTCCCCTATCACGCTGGCCTGACTCAAAGATGTTGGCGGTATGTGAACCTCTACCTGATAGGTGTGAATATCATAGATGTCACCACAGGGTCGTAAAGCCCAGCCACTCACCGCGTTCACCAACCTGCTGGGGTCATAAGCTTTTACCCAATCGGAAATGCGGCAGGTCTCATACTGTCCCCAGCCTTCATTGAAAGGCACCCACATCACGATACTCGGTGCATTGTAGCGCAGATCAATCATCCTGCGAAGCTCATATTCAAACTGTGCAGTCTCTTCTGTTGTCCTGAACAAATCGCTGCCGGATGGTTTTACATGCTGAACGGGATTTGTTCGCTCTTCTCCTTCTTTTGGAGGCAATACCACCATACCTGATGGCATATCCTGCCAAACCAGCATACCTAGTTTATCACAATGATAGTACCACCGGTCCGGCTCCACTTTGATATGCTTTCTGATGGCATTGAAGCCCATGTCTTTGGTCTTTACAATATCCCATCNCATGCCTTCATCAGAAGGAGGTGTGTGCAGACCGTCTGGCCACCAGCCCTGATCAAGCGGGCCATAGTGAAACAATGGCTTGTTGTTGAGGAAAAGGTATTTCACTCCCTGATGATCCCCCAGGCTGATCTTTCTCATCCCAAAGTAGCTGGTTACTTCATCAAGCGTATTGTTATTCTTATCTTTTAAAGTGAGTTTCAGATCATAAAGAAAGGGTGAATCAGGTGACCAAAGTTTGGGGTTTTTGATATCGATAATCAACTCATTGTTTGCCGCTACCTCACTTGTGCCCAATGAAGTATTTCCATCAAAAACTTCGACTTCTACGGTATACAGGTCTTTTGCAGGCGGGTAATTCAGCAAAGGAATCACTGAAAGGGTCTTTTGATCAATGTCCGGAGTGAGTTTCACCTCACTGATAAAGGTAGTTGGGTTCACCGCCTCCAACCATACGGTCTGCCAGATACCACTTACTGGCGTGTACCAGATACCTTCCTGCGGCATCTGTTGCTTTCCACGTGCCTGCGTACCGAGACTGGTCGGGTCGGTCACACTCACCACGATCTCCTGGTTTCTGGATGAAGTCAGGTAAGGCGTGATGTCAAAAGAAAACCTGTCATAGGCTCCTTTGTGGGCTCCCACCAGTGCACCATTCACCCATACGGTAGCACTCCAGTCCACCGCCTCAAAATTGAGGATGACACTTTTTCCCTTCCAGTCGGAAGGTACACTAAATGTCCTTCGGTACCAGATCCGGTCGTCGTCTCCCACACTCTTCCGCACACCGGACAGAGCAGACTCCACAGCAAAAGGAACCAGGATCTTACCCTGATACTTTGAAGGTTGTTTTTCAGTGATCTTGATCAATGAATAGTCCCACAAACCATTCAGGTTCATCCAGTCTCCTCTTTCCAGCTGAGGTCGTGGATACTCCTGCCAGGCATTTTCCGGTGTCACCTTTTTGCCAAAGGGTGTGATCATGGCGTCCGAGGGGACTTTCCACTGGGCTGTTGCAGGCGATGAAAAAAGGGATAAAATAAAGATGATAGAGGATAGTAATGCACTTCCTCTCAAAAGGGGTTTATTCATAATAGGTTGATATTGAAATTGATTGAGGCTAAAGATAGGGGAAACTAACGAAGGTAGGTATTGGATAAGCAACAAAAGCACCTTTTCTCCAGTCGTGTAATACAAAGCCGGAGGTAACTTAAGAGCTGGTGTGGTTATGGGGCCGCACTATCCACCCTCATAGCCTACTCACTACCTCCCTCCTGCCTACGACCAGAGCTTCGGTAGGCAAGCGCGCCGGGTCTAGCCTGCCACCGCTCAGAAGCCACTTCGGTCTAGCCCTTCAGCTTCCGGCCAACACCTGGATAGATCGTTTTAGGGTCAATATAAGCTTAATGTCGGTGTTGTCACCGACATNAACGCTTTAAAGATGCTCTTCCCTGGTCGGTGTCCTCACCGACCACATATAAAGGTCTGTCGGGGGACAGACCTTGGAAGCAGGTTCGTTGGTGAAAACACCAACGAAGGCTAAAGATCGGTGAAGACCCAAACGCACGCCCCTTGATCCCCTAAATGGGGGCCACCACACTTCTAGCATGCTCGATCTCACCAAGGCTGTACATGGCCTGTCCCCCGACAGGACATCGACTTACTGAACAAACTCACAAGGTACACTTCTGATCGGTGACAACCTGTCTGTCGATAGGAACCGTTAGGCAGGCACCGATCTAAAGCTGTAATCCCCCTTCCCCCCTTTGTGAAAAGCCTTTAGCCAGAAAGATGGTATTAGATAAAGGGGGATTCCCTGAATAGACAATGATCATGAGCTGTTTGACATTAAGCTTAATGTCGGTGTTGTCACTGTCGAGGGACAGACCTTGGAAGCTGGATGAAAAAAAT
>JAHCMM010000150.1 GCA_019192515.1 Cyclobacteriaceae bacterium SS2 | reverse complement strand
TCATTGAATATTACTGTCCCCATTGCAGTTGAACGAGCCAGGACTCAAAATTATGACGATAAGCTCGATGGAGACAATGGAGATGCTGCGTTTGCGGACTATCTGGTGAATTTAGGGTTAACCTGGAGGTTTGGTGGAAATTCAGCCCATCAACAGATGGAAGAGTTTAACCAGGTTGAGCAAATTCATTGATCAAAAGCATAAAACTTTTTTCCATGAATAATTGAGCGCAAATAGCTTCAGACGAATGCAGTAAATTCCTACCTTTAAGGATAAAGGAGTTTTGATGGAAAAGCATACCATTATCATTGAGTTTTGCACTTTGTGCCATTGGTTACATCGGGCTACCTGGATGCAGCAGGAACTATTCACCACCTTCCAGGAGGAGTTGGATTCAATCACNCTAAAGCAAGGCACTGGTGGTATTTACAATATTTATCTTGATGGGAAGTTGCTCTTTTCCCGTAAGGAAGAAGGGCGATTTCCCGAGATAAAAGAGCTGAAGCAACTGGTGAGAGATCGGATTGATCCGGAGAAAGATCTGGGCCATACAGATGGTCATGAAGCTGCCAGCCATCATTAAATGGGCTTTTCGGATCGATTACATCATATCAAGTTCTGGCCTCCTTTTCTCTTATTGACGGTCACCATTGGTTATAGTCTTTACAATGAGGCTGCTTTTTTGGAAATTCTCCAGTCGCTCAATTCATGGATACTGACTCATTTCAGCTGGCTGTTTAGCTGGAGTGCACTCATAATCCTGCTGATCATTGGGATCATTTACTTTTCCCCTGTTTCCAAAGTGAAAATAGGAGGTAGTGAGGCAAAGCCTATCCTGTCTAAATGGCGATGGTTCGCTATTACCATTTGTACGACCATTGCCACCGGGATCCTCTTCTGGGGAACTGCTGAGCCTATCATGCATCTTAACCAACCTCCTGTGGACTTATCCATCAAGGCAGGAAGTTTCCAGGCCAGGGACTTTGCTATGTCTGCCATGTTTATGCATTGGACGCTGACTCCATATGGCATGTACACCATCACAGGATTGGTATTTGCCGTCTGCTATTACAACCTCAAACAACCCTTTCAGATAGGTTCATTGGTGTATCCGCTTTTTGGCAAACATGCTCATGGAAAAGTAGGGACAGCGGCGGACATCATCTGCCTTTATTGCCTGATAGCTGGCATGGCTGCATCGCTTGGCGCAGGAATACTGACTATTTCAGGAGGGCTAAATACCCTTTTTGAATTTGAAAACAACAGGTTTGTATTGGCCATCATTGGAATTCTTATTGTGGCCACATTTATGGTATCAGCAGCCAGTGGTCTGATGAAGGGCATCAGGATATTATCAGATTTCAATGTAAGGATCTTTTTTCTGATTGCATCAATCTTCCTGTTTTTCGGGCCAGTCGCAGATTTGCTCCATATCGCAGCAAATGGGGCATACGAATACGTGGCTGGATTCCTCCCCCGGAGTGTGAACTGGGACAATAACCCGGGGGAAGCATGGTTTCAAAGCTGGACGGTATTTAACTGGGCCAACTGGCTGGCATGGACACCCATCACCGCCCTCTTCCTGGGTCGGTTATCCGTAGGATATACCATCAAACAATACATCCATGTCAATTTATTGCTGCCAGCTATTTTTGGAGCACTTTGGATGACCATTTTTAGTGGTTCTGCATTGCACTGGGACATTCAGACATCAGGTGAACTTTTTGAGTTGATGCAAGCCAGAGGTCCTGAATCAGTGGTGTATGCACTGATCAAAAAACTACCTACAGAAATTTTTATAGGTACATTATTCCTGGTTACAACGTTTATATCATATGTGACAGCTGCCGATTCCAATACTTCTGCCATGAGTAATATCTGCACCAAAGGAGTAACTCCTGAGCATCCTGAATCTCCTATTTTCATCAAGATCATCTGGGGGTCCATCATTGGGCTGATCGCATGGGTCATGATCGCCAATGCTGGAATTGAAGGGATAAAAATCATCTCAGTACTAGGTGGTTTCCCAGCTTTGCTGATCGTCGTACTTGTGGTGATAGGTGCTGTTAAACTACTGATAATATCCCCGGATTTAGATAAATTGGAAAAATGAAAAGCTTCTCATGCCTCTTGCTTTTTTTCGTTTCAATGTCGCTATTTGGTCAGACAAAAAAGGCAGAAAAGCTACTTTGGCTTGAAGGCAGATGGGACCGGACTGATGTACAGGGAAATGCCCAGGCATTTGAAACCTGGTCGATCGGGCCTGGTGACGACCTCATGGGGCTTGGAGTAATGCTGGATGATACAGATACCGTTTTCGTGGAACGCCTGACCATAACCAAAAGAAGGGGAAATTTGTATTATGTAGCCGAAGTTGCACAAAACGCTGAGCCTACATATTTCAAAATCACCAGTATAGGCAACAATTCTTTTGTCTGTGAAAACGAAGCACATGACTTCCCAAAAAAGATATCCTATAGTCTTGATAGCGACATTCTTACTGTGGTGATTAGTGGAAATTCCCGCTCCAGGAAGTTCATTTTTAAAAAAGAAGATTGAGCTGACCTTTGTGTGAATTTTCATTTCCTGTACTTTCGTAGCTTTATTTTTTCGCATGAGACAGAAATTGCTAAGAGAAGGTGCTGATGAGCTCTCATATGAGATCCGTGGAATTGTCAGGAAAGCAGAACAATTAGAAAAACTCGGGTATTCCATTTTATGGGAAAACATTGGTGATCCTATCCAGAAAAACAGAAAACTTCCTGGTTGGATCAAGGATATTATTTCAGGTCTGATACATGAAGACCTCACATACAGCTATAGCCACTCCAAGGGTGTATTATCTACCAGGCAATACCTGGCTGAAAAATGCAGTGCTCTCGGAGGGGTTCAGATCACAGCGGACGATATCACATTTTTCAATGGATTGGGAGATGCTATCGGTAAAATCTATCAGTACTTGATCCCATCTTCACGGGTAATCGGTCCTTCTCCCGCCTACTCCACCCATTCTTCCGCCGAAGCTGCTCATGCCAATAGTCATCCAATCACCTATAAGTTGGATCCGGAGAACTTTTGGTACCCGGATACAGATGACATTTATCAAAAGGTAAAAGAGAACCCTAATATTGTCGGGATGATCATCATCAACCCGGACAACCCCACCGGTATGGTCTACCCCAGGGAGATCCTGGAAAAGATGGTAGCGATAGCCAAAGAATTTAATTTATTTATCATCTGTGATGAGATCTATATGAATCTCATCTACAACAATGCTGAGAGTTGCACACTTGCTGAGATCATCGGTGACGTGCCTGGGATCAGTCTCAAGGGGATCTCAAAAGAATTCCCGTGGCCAGGAGCCAGATGTGGTTGGGCTGAATACTACAACCGGGAAAAAGACCCGGAATTTGCCAAGATGTGCCAGACCATCGACAATGCCAAGATGATCGAGGTAAGCTCGACCAAGCTTCCACAGTTAGCTATCCCGAGGATCATGAAAGATCCCCGGTACGAGAGCTTTATCAAAGAAACCAATCAGCATGTGGGTCAAAGGAGCAAATACCTCTCAAAAGTATTTAGCGATGTCCCGTATATCACATTTAATGATACCAATGGAGCTTTTTACAACACCATGATCTTCAAACCTGGTGTGCTCAAACCTCATCAAAGGTTAAAGATTGAAGACCCCAGGGTAGAAACACTTATTGATCAATGGTTTACCAGTAATGGAAAAGTAGAGCTGGATAAACGATTTGTGTATTACCTCCTGGCTGCCAAGCAGGTCTGCCTTGTGCCTATCTCTTCCTTTTGTTCTGATTTGATGGGATTCCGAATGACATTGCTGGAAGAAGATGAAGCTATTCGGGACGAGACTTATAAGCGGATCAAGGAAGGTATTATTGAATACTGCGAGTCATAATCAGACCTGTGCCGGTTCGAGCACTCGCTCCTTAATAATCTCCTCCACAGTCTTTTTATGGATCTTGCTTTCCAACCAAGCAATGATATCAAAGTAGATAAAAGCTCTTTTTTCAAATTGGCTGGTGGTCAGTGGTAGCAGGTTATCTCTCAGCTTCTTGAATCGCTGGATCAATTCATTCTCTGTAATGTCCCTGTTCAGGTTTTTGATGAAATCCAGGATATAATACTGAAACTCATGCATATCTTCCTTTTTGTGCAGGAAACGATAGGTCGACCGTAAATAATATTCGATCACATCTCTGTTTCCCAACTCGTAGTGAGTGATCAGGTTGAGTATCCTGGTAAATGAATGGATGTCTTCCCGGATATCCTGATCTTCATAATTGATGATCCTATTGAGCCATACCAGCGCATCACTGTAGTCACCATTCCCAAAGAAGAGACAGGCTATCTTATAGAACATGATCAGTTGTGAGTGAACATCCAGTAGGGAGATATACTGATCCATCTGGTGAGAAATACGCCTGAACAGGGCCACACCTTTGGCGAAATCACCAATAAGGAAGTACTCATTGAACTGATGAGCGTAGTTGTATTTGAACAACCTGATCTGGAGATTTTCATTCATCCTGATCATACGGTGGTTTGCCAGTGATCGTAATAGCCTGTGAGTCGCAGAAAATTCCTCGTATTTCAACAACCTGGCTTGAGCATTGAGTAGCTGGTTGAGGCCACGGATGTACATTTCGAAATAATAAGAGGAGTTGGGGATTGCTTCGAAGAGATTAACCCATTTTCTGGCATGGTCATACATGGGTTCGAAGTCCTGGATAAAGCTATAGTATCCCTGATGAATCTCATACCAAAGAAGTTTTTCCCTAAATGAAAGGGTGTTCTCGCTCCATTTTGGAAGCCGCTGATCAAAGATTCGGGTAACCTCGTCAAAGTCCTCCTTACTTCTGACAGAACCATGTTTCAAATAGATTGTGTTCAGCTCCACCGATATGTTCATGAGCAAATTGACCCGTGAGATCTGCTCATTTACTTTATTTGTCTCTTCGATAATTTGTCTCAAACGATTCAAACTATGTTTACCCAGGGAATAGGGCAGCAGGTTTTTTTCCCACTTGAGTACCTCTAGCTGTAGCTCCAGGTTATCACCTTTTTTAATCGACCGCTTTAGCTTTTGAACAAGCTGCATACTCTGGTGATACAGGCTACGGTCATAAAGTAGCTGAATGTGATCGATCTGTTCCCTTACAGCAATATCATCATTGGTGGAGGTGGAATACTCCTTGAGACTCTGCAAAAGTTTCTGATACAGATGGGCTTTGAGGTTACTGAATTGAGCAGGTTTGATCCATAGATTATTTTCGATCAACCGCTTTTCGTCAAACACCTCAATCTGGCTTATTTCATCAAATAGTTTCAGGTATTTAGGGTCCTCCTGGCTCTGGCTGTTTTTCAACTTGAAATACCGCTTTTCACTCTTACTTAGTGACTTTATGAGTACAAACAGGTGATCAGAGTGATCTTTAGCCATCGTAATAAATCAATTAATAAATTACTAATATAAGCAATTTAAAAGCATATAAAGTTCAAACAATACTTATAGCAGTCGTATTTATTTTTTATTTAGGTTTTGGGATCATTTGGCCAAATCCTACTTTTAATTTTTATAAATCAGAAATAACAGGACATGATCCTTGGATCTGATGAAAAAAATACGTCGAAATTATTAAGAATTTCCAACCAAATAGATTCGAAATGGACAACAACAGAGTATACGTTTTTGACACTACCCTTCGTGATGGAGAACAGGTACCAGGATGTCAGTTATCTACACCCGAAAAAATTGAAATAGCGAAAGAGCTCGAAACGCTGGGTGTTGACATTATCGAAGCTGGGTTCCCGATTTCCAGTCCGATGGACTTCAACTCCGTTATTGAAATTTCAAAAGCTGTAAGTGAGCCTGTGATCTGTGCGCTGACCCGTGCAGTGGAAAAAGACATTGATTTTGCCGCTGATGCATTAAAATTTGCCAAGCGTAAAAGGATCCATACAGGAATCGGAAGTTCTGACTATCACATCAAACTGAAATTTAAGAGCGACAGAGAAAAGATCCTTGAGAGAGCAGTTGCCGCTACCAAATATGCTAAGAAATACGTGGAAGATGTAGAGTTCTACTGCGAGGATGCCGGACGAACTGAAAATGAATTTTTGGCCAAAATGGTAGAGGCGGTCATCAAAGCAGGTGCTACTGTTGTCAACATCCCGGATACTACAGGCTATTGCCTGCCTGAAGAATATGGTGCTAAGATCAAATACCTGAAAGAAAACGTCAAAGGAGTAGACAATGCGATCTTATCCTGTCACTGTCACAACGATTTAGGTCTTGCCACAGCCAACACTGCTGCGGGTGTGATCAATGGAGCACGTCAGGTAGAAGTGACCATGAACGGGATCGGTGAAAGAGCCGGAAACACCTCTCTTGAAGAAATCACGATGATCCTGAAAACCCACAAGGATCTGAATTTGCATACCAACATCAACAGCCAACACATCTATGCATTGAGCTTGTTAGTAAGCAAAATGATGAATATGCCGGTACAGCCAAATAAAGCAATTGTTGGACGAAACGCATTTGCTCACTCATCTGGAATTCATCAGGATGGGATGATCAAAAACAGGGAAAACTATGAGATCCTAGATCCTGTAGACATTGGGATCCCTCAGTCATCAATCATTTTGACAGCCCGAAGCGGTAAAGCTGCTTTGAAATATCATCTTGAAAGACTTGGCTACAAGTTGGAAAATGAAAGAGTAGAGGAAGTCTACCAGGGATTCCTGAAATTGGCTGACGAGAAAAAAGACTTTACTGATAATGACCTGATTGTCCTTGTAGAAGGAAAATTACCGGAAGAAGGTATCGAGCTCGAGGATGTGGAAATCGTAAGCAGCCAGTCAAAAGGCACATCAGCATCCATCAAATTGAAAGTGAATGGAGAGCACGTGACCGGAAAAGCTACGGGTAGCGGGTCTCTTGAGGCTGCTTTGAATGCTGTTGACCAGTTGATCAACGAAAAAATGAACCTGGACGAGTTCCTGGTACAGTCAATCGGTGATCGAAAAGATGAAGGCAAGGTACATATGCGGATCGAGTATGATGGCCAGCTTTATATGGGCTTCGGCGTGCACAAAGATGTGATCATCGCTTCAGTGAAAGCCTATATTGATGCCATCAACAAAGTGGCTTCGTTGAAAAGAAGGCTGGCAATAAGTGCTTAAGGCACTTAATACCATTTAGCCAATCTCACTTCGATTTTACTGTCCCCGGTGTTGACCAGTTTTTTGAACTGATCTACATCGCTCAGGTCTCCCTGACCACGGTAGTGGTATGGGTATACCACCTTGGGTTTGAACTCCAATACAGCAGATGCTGCCTGGTTGATATCCATGGTATAAGGCAAATTCATACAAACAAATGCTACATCAATGCCCTTCAGTGATCGCATTTCCTTGATGTCTTCTGTATCTCCCGAGATGTAAATCTTTTTACCTCCTATTGTCAGGACATATCCATTACCCCTGCCTTTTGGGTGCCTGGAATCATCTGTTTCTGGAAGATTATACATTGGAATGGCTTCTATTTTGATTCCCTGCCAATCCAGGGTTGACCCATTACCCAGTATTTGAGCTTTAGATTTATGTGCTTCATCCATCTGGTCATAAACGGCCTGAGGCACAACAAATGTACCTTTACTTGTATTGAGTGCAGCCAATGTCTCCTTATTCAGGTGATCTCCATGTATGTCTGTGATCAGGATCAGGTCAGGATCAGCATAACTACTGAACCCGGAAGCTCCTCCATACGGATCCACATAAATGGTCTTCCCACCGTATTCCAGCACCATAGTCCCATGTGTCACCGGGTTTATTTTGACAGGTCCGGACTTTGTATCCAGCTTGTCCTGAGCGGAACATAAAAAAGGCATTGTGAGAAGAAATAATAAGATGAGCTTCATAACATTTGGATTGGTTTAATCCAATAACGGAAAGAACCATCCAAATGTTAGAAATTAAACCCTGTCAATCTCGCTCTACACTGCTCATACCCGCCTCGCTGATAGATACTTTGGCTTCACCCCGGTATCTGACCTTGCTCATCCCGGCGGCTTCTATTTCGAGATCTTCCGCCACATTGACCTGAGCCAGGGAAGCCCCTACCACCTGTAGCGATGCCCTTTTCACTTCAAAATCAAATGCTTTTAATTTAGAAGCTCCAATCACCTCTACTTCCAGGTCATCCCCGGATCCTCGCAATTCCATCTCTGACGCACCAGCCATGGTGATACTAAGCTTTTCCACTCTTGACTCAAGTATTAGCTCTGATGCTCCTACGAGATTTATCTCCATTTCGTTTTCGTTGAAACCCCTGACATCACCCGTACACTTTCCAACCAGCTCCAGATAGTCGAGTTCAGGCATCGTAATGCTCAATTTTATTTCCCGGTGATCATCATTCCACCACTCCCAGGCGTCTTCCCTGTATTTGACTTCGAGCTCGTCACCAACCTGGTTGAGATACACATCATCCAGATCATCTTCATCTCCATGCACAGTCACCTTGTACTCAGCACCTCTTCGGATATCCACTTTCATCAATGAAGCGACCTTCACCTCATCGAAATCCTCAAATGGATATGACATCCTGTCTCCATAGAATCCGTCATCATCATCCGACAGAGTGCTTTTATCCATCGGACAGGTGATACATTTAATCCCTCTGCCATCGAAAATCCAGTCATTGTCTTCCATCTGATGGGATCGATATCCACCCGGATGCAATGTATTTACAAGTATCCTGTCAAGATCTCTCTCCATTCGGAAAACCTGGCCCAACGGAACATAGAAGACCGCTTCGATATGCTGAAATCTGTACTTAGTTCCTTCAGGAAATACTGGTTTTGGATCAAATAGGATATCATTCCCTGCCTTTATCACCTCATATTTGATGCTTTTGGCATTTTCTATGGCTTCAGTCCTGTTGGCTCCCCTACTTTCTATGTCCATCACCAGCTTGTATACACTATCAGCATGACCGCGTATTTTGAGATCAACCAGGTTAGGACCAAAAGAAGGGTCGGCACTGAGTTTAAGTGTCGGGATCTCACCGGCTACCACTTCAAATGTCTTTTCCTCCTTGTAGCTACTCCCTGACCTGAATTCTGCAATATATCCCGGCAGATTAAAAGAAATGAGAATTATTGATACCACCCATAGGGCAAACAGTGACCACCCGACATAGGCATTCACAATTTTTCTCTTTAGAATAATCGCAAGACCTGCAAGGAAAAATCCCAGTGCTGTAATCAGCACAAAGCCCCAAATACTAAATATGATGATCGGATCAATCGATTCTCTTATCAAATCGATGGGTACTTCACCAAGGTTGTACAAGCTGGTCAATCCACCTATGCCATAAATGGTGAGAAGTATACCTGTTATCACAACCATCCCAATGAAACCATCCAGACACAATATGGCTCCAAAAATGATCCTTACCGCATCAATCAGAAAGCGCAACAATGGCCCCAGAATCTTGGCCAGTGCCTTGATAATCAGTGCAATGAGCCTAAATGGGAATAAAAGAATCTTGACCAGGGGTCCTTCTTCACCATCCTTCACCCTGAGGTTCTTTTTTACAGCATCTTCAATGTTCCTGAGCGTGACCGGCTCCCCTTCCATCTGCATTTTTTCCGTGATGGTCTTGGCCTCAGGAGTAATGATCCACAGAATGATGTAAACGAGAATAGTAGCTCCTAAACTCAAAAAGATAGAGAGCACAAAGATGAGACGAACTACCGAAACATCAATCCCAAAATAGGAAGCTATACCACTGGATACACCACCCAACACCCTGTCATCAGGATTCCTGAAGAGCTTTTTAATTTTGGTATCTTCCTCCAACTCATTGTTATATGGCAATACAATCCATAAAATGACATATGCCAGAAATATCGCTCCCGAAAGACCTTCAAAAAGGATGTTGACAAAGAGCGCAATAAACAGCAATCTGATCCATAAGGGATCAATACCAAAATAATGAGCAATTCCCGCTGAGACGCCACCAATAATTCGTCTTTTAGTATCCCTGTAAAGCCGCCTTGGTTCCTTTTTCTTAGCTTTTTTGGATGAAGGCTCCTCACTACTGGACTCCTCTTTTACAGGTTCCGGCTCCGACTCCAGGGTAGCGTCAAAATCCTGGGTAGTTCCCATCGTTGTGATCAGATCATTTACATCATCCAGATTGATGGTTTGTCTGTTATCCGTAAGCTTGCTGAGAAAGATCTCTGCTATCCTGCCTTCAATGTCCGAGATAATTTCCTTGCTATCATCGAAGGTGGAAAAGTACTTATTGACAGAATCCAGATAGCTTTTGAGTTTTTCGAAGCCATCCTCCTCAATGTGGAAAATGATCCCTCCAATATTTATACTGACTGTCTTTTTCATTTCTTTAATCGCGGTTATTTATTAGTCCTGATGTAGGTTGATTGGGTGTGTGTGACATCCTGATTGCATGAATTGAAATCAAATAATTGAGTGAATTTTTCATGACTTGTCCTTCTATTTCTTGGTTGTTTTTGACTTCTTACTAACTGAGATGATCTTTTTTGTAGAACTCTGCAGCTCATCCCATGTATTGTTAAGTCCTTTTCGAAATTCCTCACCAGACTCGGTGAGTGTATAATACTTCCTTGGAGGACCACTAGTGGATTCCACCCACTTATAGTCTACCAGTCCTGCCTTCCTTAATCTTGTGAGCAAGGGGTATAATGTACCCTCCACTACCATGATTTTTGCAGAAGTAAGTTCCTCAAGCATGTCGGAAGCATAAACTTCCCCTCTTGAGATGATGTTCAGAATGCAGAACTCTAATATTCCCTTCCGCATCTGAACTTGTGCATTCTGTAAATTCATGTCCATTTTAATACCTTTTGACCTTTAGGTTCCTTACTGTATACGGAAAGGTACTATGTATGGCCAAGTACTATGTAAAAATCTTTACTAAACCGTAATAATTCTTTATTTTATTATATTTATTATCTTTTTATTTATATAAACAGGAAATAAAAGTGTTATTTGACCACACACACAACGTTCAACCTTTTTGTGTTAGAGCAGGTCTATATATCTTGCAATGGGATCATTCTACATGAAATCAATCAGCTTTTTCTTTTCCCTCATATTCTTTGCACAAATACTGAATGCTCAGGATCAGACGCCTAAGTACAGCAATGAATATTTGAATATTGGAGTGGACGCAAGAGCTTTTGGACTTGGACTGAGCATGACCAGCCATGTGGATGATGTTTCCTCTACCTACTGGAATCCAGCTGGTTTGCTGGAGATGAAACCTGATCATCAGCTGGAGATGATGCATGCAGCCTACTTTGCAGGTATTGCCAACTACGATTTCCTGGCTTATGCTAGAAAGCTCGATGAAAACAGTGCCATTGGGATCAGCACACTGCGTTTTGCTGTTGACGATATTGCGGATACACGGTTTCTGTTTGATGCTACAGGTGCCATCAATTACAATAACATCCAGTTCTTCTCCGCTTCTGATTATGCTTTTTTTATTTCCTATGCCCGAAATATACCAGTACTGGGTGGCTTGAAGACCGGAGGCAATGTCAAGATCTTGCATCGCAGGGTGGGGAACTTCGCTACTTCGTGGGGTTTTGGAGTTGACATGTCAGCTCAAAAGACTTTTGGGAAATGGATGGTAGGTCTGATGGCCAAAGACGTTTTTGGTACATTCAATGCATGGAAGCATAATAGCGATGAGGTGAGCCAGGTATACGGACAGACCGGAAACGCAGTTCCTGAGAACACACTGGAGATTACCCTTCCAAGGCTTATCGCAGGTGTTTCAAGAAAATTCAATATTTCAGAGGCCTTTAGTGTTTTGACCAGTGCCGATTTAGTGTGGACTTTTGATGGAAAACGAAATACTGTGGTCCGAACGGATTTCGGCTCACTTGATCCCATGGCAGGGATAGAAATTGGTTTTAAAAACGTGGCCTTTTTACGCGCTGGAATCAATCAGTTTCAGCAGATCGAGGATTTTGACGAATCCACCTCGTGGACCTTTCAGCCAAGTGCTGGCATCGGTGTTCGGTTCAGCGAAGTGGCCATAGATTATGCCCTTACAGACATTGGGGATCAATCAGCAGGGTTGTATTCCAATGTTTTTTCCATCAAAGTAGATTTCAATTCGAGCAAGGATGAAGAATAAGCTGATCACCGGACTTCTTCTAATCTTCGCTTTGACTGGCTGGTCGCAGCCCTATGGCAACGAATGGATTAAATTCAACCAACGGTATTTCAAGATCAAGCTAGCCGAAGATGGGGTATATCGCATTGATGCAGCTGCACTTCAACAGGCTGGGGTCCCCATTACTACAATTGCTGCTACAAGAATAAAAATCTTTAGAAGAGGACAGGAAATTGCTTTGAACAAAATTGCTACTGGTGGATTCCTTGACTATCTGGAGTTTTATGGAGAGAAAAACAACGGAAAGCTGGATTCACTACTCTACGAGGATCCATCTCATCAGATCCATCCCTATTACAACTTATTTACCGACACTGCCTCATACTTCCTGACCTGGAATCAAACAGAAACAGGAAAATCTGTAAGCACTTCGAACCTGGGTGACAACTCCGGACTTACAGCAGAACCTTATCATCTCAATGAACTGCTCAGGCTACAAACCANTGTCTACTCACCGGGAACCAAGTTTGGGTTTGGATCGGAGTTGAGTTCCGGTGAATACGTGGAAGGTGAAGGTTGGACAGGAAACTTTTTCACCAAAAATCAAAGTCAGACCTTTACTTTCAACCTGGGTGCCTTCGATAATACAGGACCTGTTCCTTCAATAGAAATTGGCTTGATTGGCGGAAATTCTCTCACACATAAATCCCAGATCCGAGTGGGGCCCTCGGAAGCCAGCCTTCGCAATCTCGACACAGCCACTTTCAATGGATGGACACAAACCACCTTC
>JAHCMM010000149.1 GCA_019192515.1 Cyclobacteriaceae bacterium SS2 | reverse complement strand
TTTGTCCTGTGAAATCTAATTGTTTACTTGTAGTTTGCATAAGTCTCTAAGTTTTTGTTTTGTAATTAGGTAATACCAAATTAAAACTTTCGGCTTATGCTTTTTTGCTACTTTTCAAACATAGTATCTGATTGGCTGTATAGTTCCGTCTGGTGAGGACCAACCTACGGCTGACAGGCACCAGCCGGGGTTTCGTTTGGGAGTGGTGGGGCAGCACCCCTTTAGGGGTCAAGCCTGCCTGCAGTAGGCAGGGGGCGTGCGGGGCCCTTTATTTGAAGGGCCTGTTCTAAGCGAAACGCAGCCGCCCTCTTTTACGTCATCCCCTAGGGCCTTGAGGCTGCCTGTCCGCCGTAGCGAGCGAAGGCGGAAGTAGGGGATCTTTCATAATCGTAACATTTATAGTATCAAGCAACTCATTTAGTTAGAGTTGCAATAAAAAAGCCCGGATCAGTGATATAACCCGGGCTTTACATTAAATTTTTTGATAATCTATTGCTTCACAAACCTGACATTCATTTTGAATGCAGCTGTAGAAGATTCCATCATCAGGATATACATGGATTTCTGTAGATGATTGACATCAATCATTACTTCATGCTTTCCCATCTCCGAAGGTATAGTCTGCTCTATCAAAGACTTGCCATCCATATCAATAACGCGAATGGTCAAATCCTTCAAAGGCTTATCAACCAAATACCTAAAATGCAACTCGTTCTGTGTTGGATTTGGATACACGGTGTATTCCTTCAATTCCATCTTCAGCCCCAGCACTTCTTTTAAGGGCTCTTCAGCCACATAAATGAACCCCGGAGATAAGGAATAGACTGGATCTTCATTCATGTTGTCCTTACCGGAAGGTTCTCCCAGCGAGACAATAGATTTATAGCTTCCTCCTTCCAATACTCCACTCCCAATGGTCGTTATCGCTTTATTGACATAGGTCTGTGCAGATAGCTGACCAATAAGCATGCATAACGCAGAAAGTACTATGATTTTTTTCATCGACTTCATTGTTTTGAGGATTGTACACTTGTAACCGAAACCTCAGCGTCAGCTTTCAAATTCAATACCTTTTGAATGGATTCAACTTGCTGCTTCAGTTGTTGTAACTCACTATAATCACTCAATTTAGCTTCAAGTGCTTCATTCTCAACTCGCAAGGTTTCTACCTGGCTTTCAAGATCCTTAATCGCTTCAATGAGGACAGCCACTAATTGTGCGTAATTCACGGCTTTGTATCCATCAGGAGTCTCCTTTACCAATTCCGGCAATACAGCTTCAACTTCCTGAGCGATAACCCCAATGTCATGTGTGCCTGGTCTGCTACCCTGAGCTTTGTCATTCCAGGTATAACGAACCCCATTCAATTGGTGGACGATGCTCAAAGGATTTGCAATCGGCTCAATGTTCTCTTTCAGGTTTCTATCTGAAGGGGTGATGGTGGCCCCAGCGATATCGCCTGTTGCAGAGATGTTCCCATTGACCTGTACATCCCCGTTAAAATAACCCGCCCAGTTTTCCGCACCATTGGCTGCTTCGCCATAAACACCATAGTTCTTGCCGGATCCGTAAGCTCTTCCAGCCACACCATGGTTTTCTACAGTTGTTCCGGTACCGGCATTCGAAATACCATGTATACCAAAGTTCCATTGTCCCTCTGTTCCATAATTAGATCCTTCCACACCGGTGTTATTCCATGCATTTCCGGCGGCATTCCCTTCTAAACCGAAGTTGACGGACCCTTCTCCATATCCTGTTCCTGTATCCCCATTTCCGGCGCCTTCTGCGATACCTCTCAGTCCCCGGTTGTATTTGCCCACGCTACTGGCGTAACCATAAACGCCATTGTGAGAACCGTTACCAGCGCCTGATGCCTGACCATATAAGCCGTACTGATTGGATGTATTTGTCGGCTTGGATACGGCATACCCTGCGGATGCAATATTTAAACCTTCAGTGGTAGCATCTGCCCTGAAAGCGTGGTTGATATTAGCTGGAGTATCTCCTGAAATCGTTGTCATCAAAGTATAGGAAAGATCACCGGGAGTGGCGGTAGCACCAATACTATCCGGTAAATTCATATCACCGTCAACGACCAGGTTTCCGGTCACTTTCAAGTCACCACTGAAGAATCCAGCCCAGTTCTCTGTTCCGCCGCCAGCTTCTGCCCATACTCCGTAGTTGATGCCTGAACCATAAGCACGACCGGCTACCCCATGATTCTCAACAGCGTCTCCTGTTCCGGCATTAGATATTCCATGAACTCCAAAGTTCCATTGACCTTGCTCACCAAAATTAGATCCTTCCACACCCGTATTATTCCATGCATTGCCACCAGCATTTCCTTCCACACCGAAGTTGATGGAACCAACCCCATAACCTTTTCCTGAATCACCGTTTCCTTCACCTTCAGCAATACCATATAGTCCTTTGTTGTACTTTCCTGCTGAATTCGCATATCCAAGTACACCCCGATGGTCTCCGGATCCATCACCCTGTGCATCACCATATACACCCGTATTTCTGGCAGTACTGGTTGCCGATGATCGACTATTTCCCTGAACCCCTACATTGTATCCTTCAGTAAGTGCCTGACCAAAAATAGCGCGGTTCACTTCTTTTCCTTCACCATCAATGCTGAATGCATATCCAATCCCAATACCTGCTCCAGATTCAAATGTCTCTGAGAGGCTGTCAGCTTGTAGGGCTGTTGTTGTGAAAGGTGCATAGATATCCAGCGATCCCAATGAAGTGCTTTCGATCGTTATTGCCAATGACCTGGACTCCACATCATCAAATAGATCCCCAGGGAGTGGGTTGATACTTCCCAGCACCACAGAATAAAAACCATTGGTGATGGATACAGCATCATGAGTCTCTGTCCAACTGACATCAGGTATAGAAAACACAAACTTCCTTGATCCATCTATGGGAACTCCCTCTTGAGTGATGTTACCCTGAAAAGGGATTTTTGAATTGTTTTGAGAATAGACACTGATGCTAACCATCAGCATAGCTAAAGCGGTAAAAAGTTTAATCATTGGTAGAAATTAGAATTAGATATTATGACTGATTTAAAAACCACCGAAAATAATCCCAATTTTTATATTCATAAAATTCCCATCAGATAAAGATCATTACAGGCCAAAAGAATGTATTAAGCAGTTATCTGGCTTCCGGGCAGTCAGCACAGAAAAAGGGTAGCTGTACCATAGTTCCGTCTGAGGATATCAGCCTGTGGCTTCCGAGCTTCGTTTTGGAGCCCTATAGGGGCTAGGGGCGTGCGGGGGCTTCTGATTGTCTGATTGTCTGAAAGTCCCAAAGTCCGAACATCGGAACGTCCGAACCTCGGATCGTCCTTTATCAATTCCCCTTCACCCTCATCCATAAATCCCCCATGAGCTTCCTGCCATCTCGAGGATTCTTGTCTACCTCGGTCAGCTCCACAAGTCCTGAGTCATGCGTGGTGATCTTGTATTTAAAGACAAAGTCTTTTGATCGCGGCTCGAAAGTCAGCAACCCAAACCTCAGGTCATTGAAATACAGGTCTCCATCCTCTTCCGAAATGATATACCACCCTTCTGAGATCCTGATCATACGTTGGACTTTTTCGTCATGGACAAGCGGCCCCAATAAATGATGGTTCTTAGGATACTCCTGAAAAACGATGGGCTTTGTGTCAAAGAGTGAATAGGTGCCCAGCAGGTAGGCCTCTTCAGTCTCTACGTTGGCACTCCAGAGCACCGTGTTGAGTGGTGATGGTCTGGTATCGAGATGGAGGTACCGGATGTTTTGCGTTTCGAGCGCTCCTTTGAACTGAAAATAAGTATACCCCTTCAGGAGAATCGTGATCAGCAGATACGATGAGCTCAGGATCAATCCAAGCCTGTTGTAGATTAGTCTTTTGGGCGCAGTCCGTTGCTGTGTCATGGTCAAGATCACACAAGCCAGGAATGGAACGGTGTAAAGGGGATCAATAACGAAAATCGTTTTGAAAGCCAGCCGCAGGTCCAAGGGCCAGAATAGCTGAGTCCCCCAGGTGGTGAAAGCATCCAGCATGGGATGAGTCACCAGGGCACCGAAGAACAGCCAGGTCCACCCTTTGATGTCTTTGTACTTTTCATACCGCGAGACCAGCCACGCAAGAAGCGGCGCACACAATACGGAGAATACAATGGAATGCGTAAAACCCCGATGAAAGGCAAGCGCTTTGCTGGTATCCGTGAAATGGGAAGCCAGCACATCCAGATCCGGGATGGTGCCTGCAATGGCTCCGTAAAGCAGGGCTTTATTCCCCACCTTCCTCCCCAGCACCGCCTCACCTACGGCTGCTCCTAAAACGATTTGTGTTAAAGAATCCATTTTCTATCCCACTAGAGAAGATGTTAGGCTTTGCGCTTCAACAACAACACATTCTCCACATGATGCGTCTGGGGAAACATATCCACCGGCTGTATACCCTCTACAGTATAATTTTCCGACAAAAGGTTCAGATCCCTTGCCTGTGTGGCAGGGTTACAGCTCACGTAAACGATTTTCTCAGCCCTGATCTCATTGAGCTGCTTCACCACGTCGGCATGCATCCCGGCACGTGGCGGATCTGTAATGATCACGTCCGGCCGACCGGTTTTGCGGACGAACTGCTCTGTCAGCAGGTCTTTGATGTCACCGGCATAAAACTCGGTGTTATCAATGCCATTGAGCCCGGAATTGATCCTGGCATCCACGATGGCGTCTTCCACATATTCTATCCCGACTACTTTTTTGGCCTTGTGAGCCACAAAGTTTGAGATAGTTCCCGTGCCACAGTAAAGGTCAAAAACCAGTTCATCACCTTTCAAATCAGCAAAATCCAGGGCTGTCTGGTAAAGCTTCTCCGCCTGCACAGGGTTTGTCTGGTAAAATGACTTGGGACCGATCCGGAATTGTAGCGTTCCCATGCGCTCAGTGATATAATCCTGCCCATGATAGGTGCGGACTTCCTGATCGTGAAAAGTCTCGTTCTTTTTCTGATTGATGATATAAAGCAGAGCCGTTAATGTTGGAAACTTTTCTTTCAGATGCTCCATCAATCCTTCAATCGCTTTTTCATTCGGCTCAAAGAACTGGACGATCACCATCACCTCCCCGGTAGTCGTGGTTCTGATGATCAGGTTTCGCAGCAGGCCATGCTGATCCTTCAGGTTGAAAAATGTCAATTCGTTCTCCAGCGCATATTGCCTGACCGTCGTTCTGATTTCATTCGATGGATCCGGCTGCAGCCAGCACTTGTCGATATCCAGGATTTTATCAAATCGGCCGGGGATGTGAAAGCCCAGCGCATTTCTGCTAAACTCTTTTCCTGAAGCAATTTCCTCCGCTGTGAGCCATCGCATATCCGAAAAGGTAAATTCCAGCTTGTTGCGATAAAAGGTAGTGTCATCAGACCCCAGGATGGGTAAAGGTTCAGGAAGCGCTGTTTTCCCGATCTTCTTCAGGTTATCCATTACCTGCCGGGCCTTGTAATTCAATTGGGCTTCATACTGCATATGCTGCCACTTACACCCGCCACATGTGCCAAAATGCTCACAAAACGGCTCCTGTCTTTCGGGAGACTCCTGGTGAAAGTGTATGGCTTTGCCTTCGAAGAATTTTCTCTTTTTACGCGTGATCTGCACATCCACAATATCACCTGGCACTGCCTGGGCCACAAAGAGTACCCGGTTGTCGTGTCTGGCAATGCTTTTTCCCTCTGCTGAAATACCTGTTATCTCAAGGTTTTCGATAACTTTACTATGACTCATCTGCAGGCAAAATTAATAATTGTATCGTCATGAGATCACCTGGTTGTAGGGCATGAAAAGAATTCTTCCGTTAATCATACTTCTGATGTTTACTGGTATCGCCAACGCCTTTCATATAGTGGGAGGGGAGATATCGTTTGAGACCATCAGGCCAGGCCTGTACCGGATCACCCTCATCCAGTACTATGATGAGGCTCAGACCCAAAACAATACGTATGATGCTTTTGCGAGCGTTTACATGTTTTCCAACAAAGACGGGTCCACCAAAGCGATCATTGACCTGCCNCGCAGAAGGATCTCCAATGTTCCCTATTCCAATATTAAATGTGTAATTGATGAGCTCCAGACATCCAGGGTAGAGTATTCCACGGAATTTACGCTGGAGCCCCAGGACTTTGCTGATCCCGAAGGATATTACATCTCCTGGGAAAGGTGCTGCAGAAACGTGAGCGTAGACAACCTGGTCAATCCTACGGGTGCGGGAATGAACTATGTGGCGGAGATCCCACCCCTCTATAAAAACGGTGCGCCCTTTGTCAATTCTTCTCCGGCCTTGTTTCGTCCGTTGGGCGACTATGCCTGTGTCAACCAGTACTACTATGTGTATTTTACCGGAGCGGATAAAGATGGGGATTCACTTTCATACAAAATGGTGACTCCGCTGAATAGTTCGGCTACTTTTCCTCCGGCACCCACTCCCCAGCCAAAACCTCATATCCCCGTGAGATTTCTTAGCGGGTATTCAAAAGACGTCTCCATCAAAGGTTCACCCGCCTTGAGTATCAATAGCTCGGGTCTCCTGACTGTCAGGCCAAGTGAAACAGGCTTGTTTGTGTTTTCCGTATTGGTGGAGGAGTGGCGCAACGGTGAGAAGATTGGGGATGTGCAGCGCGACTTCCAGATGCTGGTTGTAGATGGGTGTGAGCCACCCGATCCGCCGGTGGTAGCGGTCCGCATACCCGGTGACCCTGACTTCAACCCGGAGGTGGATATTCTAAGCTATGCGGTGGCGGATGAAAAGTGCTTTGAATACCTGGTCACCAATATTGAAGAAGGAGAAGAGATCACCTTCAGGGCGGAGCTCTCTGAAACCGCTGAAGAGCTTGAGAACATCTTCACGATCACCTCTACGTTTGTGGATGCCGGAGAGGATACCCTGCTAGTGACTGTCTGTGCCCCGGATTGCCCGCCGATACGTGACCGTCCATTTTCCATAGACCTGATAGCGGCGGACGATGCCTGCCCGCTTCCCCAAATGGATACGGTGCGACTTACGCTGGATATCGAACCCCCTCCCAATGAGTTTCCGGTCATTTCACCCGGCGACAACAGCTACTTTGTGAACGAAAGCGACTTCTTCACCCTGGATATCACCGGCATAGATGCAGATAATGACTCCATGGACATGTTCCTGGTCACTGATGGCGTGGAAGATCCGGAATCGTTGGGGTTTTCGTTAGCGGTTCATACGAGTGAGGCCGGGCAGATAGAAGGAACCTTGCAATGGGACACCGATTGCTTGTT
>JAHCMM010000148.1 GCA_019192515.1 Cyclobacteriaceae bacterium SS2 | reverse complement strand
AAATATTCATCGAAATCGTAGCTGGTATTTTTGATGTATTCTGCTTTTGAGTCTTTGATGGTTTCAATGCGATCCAGGGACAATACGGTCAAACCGGGAAATCGCTCGACCTGCCCAAACAAGAACCAGCGATTGTTGTGTTGTTTTAAATAGTAAGGACTGATCTCAAATGCTTTTGGTTCAGTCGATTTAAAGGATTGGTAGTCTATGATCAGAGGTTTTTTATATAGGATCGCATTAAATAATTCACCAAAAAACTCCATCCCCTTCAAATCCACATTTTCATCAAACCCGATGATGTCGGATGACTCATTGCTTAATCCAAATTGCTGCTCTATTTTAGGAATGATCTCATTGACCCAGTCAAATTGTGGCATGCCTTTGAACCGACTGAGCACCATCAACGCAGATTTGAGTTCTTCTGCTTCCAGCTCATTCAGTTTTTGATTCTTGATACTGAAGGTAGGATCCGAGTACCTGTAGTAGGCATCTCGACCCTCCCTGATGGTTTCAATTGGGGCCCGGTAAGGCGGAGCCTGCATGGCATGGATGTCCTTATAGAACATGGTCTTCTTTATAGGCTCATATCCAGCTTCCTCCGACGCTTCGTTGGCTTTTCTGAGAAGATCTTTCCAGGAATATTTGATTTTCCTATTTTGAAGACATTGGTCGTAGGCCCAGTATCTTATCAGAGTTCTGGACATAAGAAATTATGAAACCTTTTCAAATACGATGTTTCCTGAATGATTTTCAAAATCCAGGTTTTTATCAACCACCTTATAGCTATTGCTCACCCAGGTTCGTTTTTGAGGATGCGTTTTCATGGACTTATCATTTCCCCACCATGGTTGATGCTTAAACGCTGATGGCGGTAGCTTATCATTTAATATATCTTCGATTTCCCTGATTGTTAACTTTATCTGTTTTCTCATTTCCTTATCAAAAAAATTTTGTAAGGGCAAGTATTTACCTTTGGATACAGGTAAGTATACTTCTGGGTTTTCGTTCTTCACTTTATGAGATTTACCGTTTTGTATATTATTGATATTTTCATACAACATTTCCTCTCCAATCGCCTTTGCGAATACTTTCATATTGGAAAAGACACGAATAAATTCATCTTCTGAGAGATCATCCTGATAATGAGAAACACTATTTCTAAGTTCCTGAAGCTCTATTAGCCAGGTAGGAAATTTGTTCAGAGTTTTTCTGTCAAATTGAGGAAACAACTCTTTATTATTTCTGATGAAATAAGACAAATCAATAAGCTCAATTAGATTTTTGAAGGTTTTTCCATTCCTTCTGTTTTGCTGCCAGATATTTCTTTTATTCGGATCAAAATGCTCAATATAGAGATTTTCCCAATTTTCCTCTTGGCTCTGCATTAAGTCAAAAATCCAGTTTCTTACTTTATCGTAGAATTCATCATATGCCAGCAGAAGCCGTATTCTTTGGTTATTTTCAATGGTCATTAGGAGTAAATAGGTTCGTACGGTAAATTAAATATACAAATAATCTTTACATCATTCCACTCTATGTGAACTAATAAAATGTATACTTACCTTGACTAAATTCTATCTACATGGAAATAACAGCAAGTGAATTTATCAGCACCTGGAAAGCTTTTATGACTTTTAAAACACAGACTCCTGACTGGAAAGACCATTGGAACTCAAATACAGACTGGAGCAATTTTATCCTTGGAGGGAAAAAGAGTTCTAACAAAACATCTCCTATTGGTCAGTTCTTTCAGAATAAATATGGAGAACAAAACCTTGGATTTCGTTCTGAAGATGGTCTGGTTGATCTAACGCTGTTTGATAAATCAGATGCCCTTGAATTTGAATTACTTGATAAAAATTGGAAGCCAGAAAAAATAAGACGACCCGATTACCCCTGTCATTACCAGGTGCTCATTGAGCACGAAAATAATATCTATACCGCCTGGGAAGAGATTGCAAAGCTAACCTACTATCGTGCCAGATTGAAGGTGTTGATTACTTATATCTCGGATGATCTGCCTATTGACAAAAGAAACCTTGAAATTAAGATGATGGAAAGTTCCCTAAAGGATGTGATCTCAAAAAGTAACAGGATATTTCCGGAACATACATCAACAGAGTATCTACTAATTATCGGTGCAAAAGATAGGGATCAGCTAGTATGGAACTACCGAACCTTTGACACCAAAGGAGATATTATACCAGAGTAATGACCCGACTAGCCGATATATCATTAGCTGATAAAGGTCTTATCCTATTTGGTGCCAGACCGGGAATGGGACTGACACGAACAGTCCTCAAACTTGCGAATCATCTTGCCGAATCTGAAACTGTGCTTTTTATTAGTTACCAAACCTATGAAAGGAAGCTCATCAAAATCTGTGAAGAACTAAATTTTCAAAAGCAAGATATTTTGTTTTTCAATACGCGCCTGGGTTTTTATGACATGCTTTCAGATTACAAAACCTCCCTTAATGTGGAGATTTCCAGGACAAATCCCCGAACTGTGGTGATTGATGACCTGGATGGTTTGCTGGGAGAAAACTATGACCTTGATGTGTCATTGCGGGCTGATTTAATAACCGGACTTCAGGAGTTAGCTGTAGATGCCAATATCCGAATTATTCTCAATGTAACTCTATCTCGAAAGGTGGAGCATAGAGGTGGTGATCATCGACCCAAATTAAGGGACTTCACATGGTGTAGAGATTTAGTTCATGTCGCCAATGAAGTCTACATACTATACAGACCTGAATATTATGGAATGAGACAAGACGAACACGGCAACAACTTGTCCGGACTGATGGAGATTAACCGGGTAAAGGAAAGTAACTGTAATGAAGTGACTTACAATATTGCCTGTGATAAAGAGCATATTATTCCTTATTAGTACTCAGTAATGTTTTATTTCTCCAATCAGTTCACTCCATGTGAACTGATCCACAGTACAATTGCTTAGTGAACATCAAAAACAAAATGGATATGAAGACTAATATGAACATTACCTGCCCAAACTGTCAGCACGAATTTTCTGCAGAAGATGCATTCAGGAAGCACCTGGATGTTGAATTAAAAGCAGAGCTTGAGCAGGCGCAAAAAGACTACCAGACCAAAAAAGCAGATCTGGTCAAACGAGAAAAGGAGCTTGATCAGTTGATCAATGAAGGAGTTAAAGCCAAAGAAGGTGATCTAAGAAAAGCAGTAAGTGATGAATTGGAGAAAGAATTTGGTTCCTCTTTGGATCAATACAAAAAGAAGATCGAGCAACAATCAGAACAGATTAAGACCCTACGATCTAAGGAAATTGAAATTGAGGATCTGAGAAGTAAACTGAAGGATCAGGAACAGGAATATGAGCTGAAATACAAAAGACAGCTCAACGAAAAGCTGGAAGAGGAACGTATAAAATCAAAGGAATCAGCAAGCGAAGAGTATGAATTGAAACTTCGCAAACAGGATAAAATGCTGGAAGATCAGCGAGTGCAGATCGAAACCATGAAGAAGAAGATTGAGCAGGGTAGCATGCAGCTCCAGGGGGAGGTACAGGAGCTGATCATTGAGGAACGGCTGATTGAAATGTTTCCTCAGGATGAGATCGGTGAAGTTGGTAAAGGGATGAAAGGTGCTGATGTGATTCAGACAGTGATCAGCGAAGGTGTGGCATGTGGTTCTATCATCTATGAGTCCAAAAATACCGCCAACTTTAGCATGGACTGGGTGGATAAGCTCAGGACTGACCAGATAGCTGCCGGCTGTCAGACCGCCGTGCTGGTGACCAAAACCATGCCACGAGGATTTGAGGGAGACTATTTTGTGGAAAAGAATGTGGTGGTCTGTACACCCAAGCTATTCCCGGTAGTGGCCGCTCTCTGCCGAACCAAGACAATTGACCTGAAATACCAGGCCAGTCGGTTTGAAACCCAAAAGGATAAGATGGGACTGATGTACCAATACCTGACCGGTGAAGAATTCCGTATGCATATCGAAGAAGTGGTCATGGGGATCATGGAGATTAAGGATCAGGTGGATAAGGAGCGCGTTGCTTTTGAGAAGCAATGGAAGCAACGGGATAAGCAGGCTGACCGTATGATCTCCAACCTGGCCCAGATGTTTGGGTCTATCAAGGGAATCGGAGGAACGAGTATTAAAGAGATAAAATCATTAGAATTATTATCTTAGTCTGATGCCTGCATCTACTTATCCGCCGTTATCTCAAACAGACCTGAGTTCTATGCTTGAAATTGTGCAGAATCAAGATAAGTCTGGACTTCTGGAACTGCTTAATGAAAAAGATCTTGTTTTACGGTTTGACTGGATGAAATGGTCTGAGGGGTCTGATTTTGAAAAACAGCAAAATTGGGACTTTTCAAAAAAGGATGAAAAGTTCTGTCTTAAATTACTTACATCTTTGGTTCGCAATGATCATTTCATTGATGGTTTTTTAGACAAGCATTTTAGATCAGGACTTTTAGAAAAATTAATCAGGAGACTTATGGATCTTAAAGAGGGAAGCTCTGTCAAGACAATTAGTTCAGGTACTTTAGCAAGTGATTTAAATAGTGCACTGGATGAATATAAATATCAACCAGAACTGACTAAAAAGCTTGATAAGTTTGACGGGGAGTTTGACGAAAATGTGATAAATGAAATTGCGCTTTGGAAGGTCAATAGATATTATCGTATACCAGAAGAACTTCTCTTTCAGTTAAATCAATTGCAAGGATTTATGCCAGGGGAGCATGGAAATTCCCGGGAGTTATTACATAAGATTTTAGAGATTCAGGGAATTGATATTGCTATGGCATCTACCTTGTTCAGATTTAGGAATCCGGAAGTATTCCAAATTATTGACAAAAGAGCCTTCAGGGTGGTTTATGGAGAACCGCTAAAATTATATACCGGCACACCCAATGAGAAAAAAATTAATACTTACTTCAAATACCTTGATGAATTAATCAATATATCTGAAAAACACGATCTTTCATTCAGCACTATCGACCGTACACTATATCAATTAGATATTACTTTAAATAAATCAATTCCTATTTAACACATGATCACCGGAGAACTCAAATCACAAGTAGATAAACTATGGGAATCTTTTTGGTCCGGCGGTGTGGCCAACCCACTTACCGTCATCGAGCAGATTACTTACCTACTGTTTATCCGGCGGCTAGATGAGATCCAGTTGCTGGAGGAGAAAAAGGCAAACATAGCGGGCATCCCGATCCAGCGGGTGATCTTTAATAAAGAACAACAACACCTGCGGTGGAGTGAGTTTACAAACAAAGGTCCTGAGGCCATGTTTGAGCTTTTCACCCGGGCGGAAGCCGGCGGCATGACCGTCTTCGATCACATGAAGCAGGTCGGCGGTAGCTCCGGCAGTATCTTTGCGGACTACATGAAAGGAGCTACCTTCATGATTCCGACACCACGACTACTCGATCAGGTGGTACAGATGATCGACAAGATCAAGATGGAAGATCGGGATACCAAAGGGGATTTGTACGAGTACCTGCTATCCAAGATTGCTACCGCAGGCACTAACGGACAGTTCCGTACACCACGCCACATCATTAAGATGATGGTGGATATGGTAGAGCCCCAAAAAGAAGAGGTGATCTGCGATCCGGCATGTGGTAGCTCAGGATTCCTGGTGGCCGCCGGAGAATATTTCAGGGAAAACCATGAGGACTATTTCCTGGAAAAGGACTTTCGGGAACATTATCACAACAAAATGTTTAACGGGGTGGAGTTTGATGCCACCATGTTACGGATCGGAGCGATGAACCTGAATCTTCATGGTATCGACAACCCCAACCTGATTGCTAAAGATGCGCTGAGTGAAAGTAATGCCGACATCCGGGATGCCTATACACTGATCCTTGCCAATCCTCCATTCAAAGGCAGCCTGGACTATGACAGCGTAGAGAAATCCATCCTGCAGAAAGTAAAAACGAAGAAGACCGAGCTGCTTTTCCTGGGGCTGATTCTAAGGATACTCAAGACCGGTGGTCGATGTGCTGTGATCGTACCGGATGGCGTGTTGTTTGGCAGTTCCAAAGCACACAAGCAGATCAGGGAGGAGATTATCTCCAGGCATCGGCTGGAAGGTGTGGTGAGTATGCCCAGCGGTGTATTCAAGCCTTACGCCGGAGTGAGTACGGCGATCCTGTTTTTTACCAAGACGGGTACCGGCGGTACGGATAAGGTCTGGTTCTATGATATGAAAGCCGATGGTTTCTCATTGGATGACAAGCGGACACCACTGGACAAAGCCTACCAGGGTGAATCGGCACTAGAGGTATCTCTGGATGATACGGCAAAGACCAGTGCAGTAAAACATGAAAACAACAACATACCCGATATTATCGGGCGGTGGGGTAACAGGGATCAGGAAAAGGATAACCCCCGAACCGCCCAGTCGTTCATGGTTCCTTTTGAGGAGATCAAAGCCAATGACTGGGACCTGAGTATCAACCGGTACAAGGAGATTGAATATGAAGAAGTAGATTACGATCCACCGAAAGACATCATTTCAGCCATCAGGGAGCTACAGAAAGAAAACCAGAAAGATCTGGATGCTTTGGAGGAGCTTTTGAAGTGAGAGAAGTTGAATTAGGAGAAGTTTTAGAATATGAACAACCTACAAACTATATTGTTGAATCGACATTTTATTCTGATGATTATGATGTTCCGGTATTGACCGCCGGAAAGTCATTCTTATTGGGATATACCAATGAATCTGAAAATGTTTTTAAAGATGTTCCTGTAATAATTTTTGATGATTTCACAACTGCAATTCAATATGTAGACTTTGAATTCAAAGTCAAATCTTCAGCAATGAAGATCCTAAAGCCAAAAAAGGAAATGGCTGATATAAGATATCTTTTTCATAGGATGTCAGCTATTACCTTTGAAGCTGAACAGCATAAGAGGTATTGGATATCCAAATACTCAAAAATAAAAATCCCCCTGCCCCCACTCCCAATCCAGCAGAAGATTGCTGAAGTACTGGATACAGCCGACCGGATCCGCCGACGCCATGAGCAGATCCTGAAAAAATATGACCAGCTCGCTCAGAGTGTGTTTCTGGAGATGTTTGGGGACCCGGTGAAGAATGAGAAGGGGTGGGAAAGAGTAAAATTGTCAAAAATCATCATTGAAGGTCCTACAAATGGACTTTACAAGCCCTCTAAAGACTATAGTTCGGGATGCCCAATAATTAGAATCGATTCTTTTTACAACAGCTGGGTGAACACCAATTTTCTACGACGAGTAAGAGCATCAAGTGAAGAAATTATTAGGTACGAAATTAAGGAAGGTGATTTTGTAATAAATAGGGTAAATAGTCCTTCACATCTTGGAAAGTGTGGTTTAGTACCCAAATTGAATGAAAGGGTGGTTTACGAATCAAACATGATGAGGATAAGATTTGACAAATCAAAAGTGTCAAACCAATATATGCTTTATACTTTATCTTCCAAGGCTTTAAAGAACCAGATACTAAATGCTTCAAAAGATGCCGTGAACCAATCAAGTATAAATCAAAAGGATGTAAATAATTTCACGGTGCTTCTTCCACCTTTTGAAATCCAAAACCAATTTACCTCCATCATTGATAAGATCGAGCAACAAAAGCAACAGGCAAAGGCGGAACTGGATAAGAGTGAGGAGCTGTTTCAGAGTCTGATGCAAAGGGCGTTTAGAGGGGAGTTGGAGTTTAGGGAATTGGAATTGAATTGACATTAACACTGATAAAGAATAAAGAACTTTAAAGCGTTAAAAGTTCGACTACAACTGTATTTATCTAATCCAAAATTGCACTTTCTTAATTATTTATAACGGAGTCTCTGATTTTATGTAGCCGTATTCCTTTGATTTCATTGGTTAGATGTAGTTTCAGCAAATTTTTTAACCTAACCCAATGCCTGAACTATATATGCTTTTGATTTACAGCCTACTTTTTGGGTGGGCTGCCTTTTCTTCCTATTATATCTATCGAATTTGGTCTAAGAATAATACAAACTGTGTAATTCCATATGTATATGACAGCATCCCATCAGTGTTTACAACAATCGGGATCCTAGGGACTTTTGTAGGAATATATTATGGTCTGAAGGATTTCAATGAGGAGCAAATTACAGAGAGTATCCCTCCTTTACTAAGGGGATTAAAAACAGCTTTTGCAACTTCTATTTGGGGTATATCTCTTTCCCTAGTCTATGGAAAAGTCTCTCAGATTGTTCAACGGAAGGTAGAGAAATCATCTCCACCCAAGCCAACCGGTGAACTTGGAGCCCTTGTTGATATCCTTGATGAAATGAAATCTTCAGGGAGTAAAGTTGATACACATTTTATAAATCTTAATAAGGCTTTGATAGGTGATGGGGATGACAGCGTATCAACTCATTTTATTAAACTCAGAAGTCAGATTAAAGAGGTAGAAATCGCTCTTGGGGGAGACGGTGAAACTAGTCTGCTTACTCAAATTCAAAGACTTCGTAGTGAGCAAAGTGATTCATTAAAAGCCTTAGCTACAAAATTTGATGAATTTGGTGAAGAGCTCAAGAAAAACAATACTGAAGCATTGGTGGAGGTAATGAAAAAGGCTACAGAAGAATTCAATGCTCAAATGTCAGAGCTAATCAATAAGCTTGTTAAAGAGAATTTTGAGGAATTAAATAGAAGCGTTGACAGAATGAATCAGTGGCAACAGGACAATAAGCAAATGATTCAGGATCTCACCAATCAGTTTATCAAGGTCTCTGAACAATTTGAAAATTCTTCATCTGCTATTGAGAGTATTACAATAAATACCAAAAAGCTAACAGATGAAAATAGTCACTTAACTAAGCTTATTGAGGAACTGCAAAAAGTATTGATTGAAGATAAAAAGTTTGAAGAAATCACCGAAAAACTTAGAAGTACTGTTGACACATTAAAATCAAATACCGATGCCTTTGACGAGACCACGAATAAGTTAAATGAATGGGTTAGAAATCAAATGGATTTTAGTGATAGTGTAGCCAAGCTTTTAACCCGACTTGAGGAAATTGATCGGATAAAGGATATTAATGAAGTCTTCTGGGAAAATACCAGAAAACAGTTAAATGGGGGAGTNGATATAGTTAACAATGCTACAAAACGACTTTCGAACGAATTGGAAAATATCAACCAGGAATTCTACGATCGACTTAATGATACATTAGCTAACCTGGATACGCTCATTCAACGGGTTATTGAAAACTATAGAAGATAGTTATGTCATTGTCTAATAATAAGCCCCAACAGGATAATAACTGGGTTTCATTTTCTGATATAATGACCGCTTTAATGGTTATTTTCATGTTTATTGCGATTTCCTACATAGTTGAAGTACAGAAGAAGCAAGCTCAAAGAGATATAATATTCGAAGAATTTAAAGCGACTAAAGAGGATCTGTTTGCTGAACTTCAGAAAGAGTTCAAGGATGATTTTAAGGAATGGCAAGTAGAATTAGATAAAGACCTATCTGTAAAATTTACTAATCCAGAAATACTATTTAGATCGGGTAGAATGGACATAAGGCCCAACTTTGCAGTGATTTTAGATCAGTTCCTACCCCGGTATTTTGATATCTTATTGCAGGATAAGTACTCAGACAAAATTGCTGAAATAAGAATTGAGGGACACACAGATGCGGTACCAGCACCCACATATGATCTTGATCCATACATCGGTAATGTGATTTTATCTCAGCTGCGATCAACGGAAGTTTTGAAGTATTTCAGGCAAATGGATTATTACAATAATCTGAATACCGACAATGTAAATCGATTACAATTCTGGCTAACAGCAAATGGGCTTTCCTATGGACGGACATTGGATGGAGATAAGGAATTGACAGTCATTTCAGACAAGCCAGCTAATAATGAATTTTCACGTAGAGTGGAATTCAAAGTGATTACTACTAGTGAATCGCTTGTTGAAAGGGTCATTAACGAGTTAGGCAGATGAACGATCTTTATAAGTTCATTAATCTCAGTGATTATTTAGACTCGATTGGTATTCCTCCAATCGAAGGGAAATCTTCCTGGAAAGTAATTAAAGGAATTGACTTTGAAGAGGCCTATAAAGCTGGTAAAATCTCGTTTGAGGAAGATGGAATCTATTTGAATTACGAAGGCTCAAAATATAGAGGCTATATGTTCATTAAAACACCATATATAGATCGTTATGGTAGCTATCCTAGATTCCATTTGACAAGGTGTGAAGTAATTCAGGAATTTATTGATTCTGGTAGATTTAACAGTAGGTATGAGTGGTCAAATTCTAATGTAAATGATTTGATAGACAAAACTACTGGCCGATTATACAATGATGAGATTTTGGATTACTGTTCAAAATGCAAAAGCGAGCTTTTGGGAACTATTAATAACACATCTGATTTCCACGATTTATTAAGAGAAACTAACCAGATAGAAGATGAGGTTACGGTGGATATTTTTGGGTATATCAGAGGGTGGAAAAAGATCAGCAAAGCTTACAGAGAAAGACAGGGTTATGAGTGCGAAAATTGTGGAATTACTCCGAGAGAAGCCATGCATAGAAGATACTGGCATGTTCATCATTTAAAGGATAAATCAGACAATAACATAAATAGCTTACAATGCCTTTGTATTTTATGTCATTCAAAATCAAATGAAACTCACGAAAAAAATTTCAATACACGAGCCAATCAGAGAGAGCTAACAAACTTTATTAAGCTTTACAAGGAAGAGTTAAGAAAGCGTGGAATAAGATTTGATGATAACTATGAAATCGACACCTGATTTTAGTCTTCTATAATTGGTATCAATATAATCTCGTATTTCAAACTATTTTGCTGGAATGGGTGTTTCTCCATATCATTGTACTCTAAAATTTCATTTGTTACAGATGAAACCTCAACTAAAAGCGACCGGCAATTTTACCCAGGGAAACAAAACAGCCAATTTTCAGAATGTGCCTGTTTTTGTTATCCGGGAAGATGACACCACCATCTACTATACCCCTGTTTTTGATATTTCGGGATATGGTTACGATGACACCGAAGCCGAGAAATCCCTTCAGGTTGCGATCAATGAGTTTTTTAGGTACACGTTGAACAAAAAGACATTTTCTTCGGAGCTTCTTAAACTTGGCTGGAAACAGCTGAAAAAGAAAAAATACTTGCCTCCTGTCATGTCAGAGATGGTCAAAGAGCGGGATTACCTTTCTGAGATTATAGATAGCCACGACTTCAGCAAAAAATCCCTTGATGTGGCCATGCCTGTTGCCTAATGGCTAACCCGAATAACGTACCACTAAAAAAATTCCGTAAATTTCTTACCAATGAGGAAGGGTGTAAACTAATCCGCACAGAAGGAGGCCACGAAATTTATGCCAGATCAGATTTAAACAGGTCATTTCCGATACAATCTCATGTTGATCCGGTTCCCAGGTTTATTGTTGATAATGCTCGTAGATGGTTGCTTTATAATTCTCCTGAGGAGAAAAAAGAGTTCTACAAGAAGATAGCCAGGCTGTAGTACCAACTGAAATTCTATTAATAGTGCTTAGCTGACTTAAGACACTTTTGCATGATATACCAGGTGAATTTCAGTTCACCAGTATTGAACTCTTTTACCGTTTTTTAGCATATTGAAATGATCTGATTTATCTTCAGGGCTCATTTTAGACCCAAATGGACTCAAATTTTGATTTTCTAAAATCGGAATGGTCTGCTATGTATGACCGAATGCGGCTCGCGGAAGCGAGGGTTTACGCTGAACCTATTTCTACTGCGAGCTACTGCCGGACGTCTATTGAGGAATCCCTCTATCACATCTACGAAGCAGAATGCCTGGAATTACCCTTCAATACGGAGCTTTTCAACCTAATGAAAAACAGGGATATTGAGCAGCTTATCCCGTATCAACTTCTCAATGGCATTCATTACAGCCGAAAAACCGGAAACAGTGCAGCTCATTTCAATCCCAGAAAAGTATCAAGTGAGGAAGCATTGATTAGCATTAAGTACACCTATAGCTTTCTGAAATGGTTTGCTAACAACTTCAGCGAGGTTAAACCGGAGTTGCCAGGACCATTCAATGAAACCATCATCCCCAAAGAGGGTCTGGATGCCCGGTCGATACAGGCAATTAAAGCTGAAGCAGACCACCAGCAACAAACACTGCTGGCTGAACTTGAAGCCCTGAAAGCCGCACATGAAGACGCACTTGAAAAAGCCCGTGAGAGTGAAGAAAATTTGNCTAGCTACAAAGCAGAGGTACTTCAACAGAAAGAAGCCATTCAGCAACAAAGAGCGGCCAGGAAAACCAGAATCTCTTCAGAGTTCTCTGAGGCAGAGACGCGCATACACCTTATAGATGCAGAATTGAAAGCCGCCGGTTGGGATCAGCTAAGACCTGGTAGAGAGTTAGAATTTCCAGTCACTGGAATGCCCATAACAGTAGACAATCCGCAGGGCAACGGCCGGGTTGACTATGTGCTTTGGGACGATAATGGGAAACCACTAGCTTTGATAGAAGCTAAACGTACATCCATAGATGTGGAGTCCGGAAAACATCAGGCATTTCTCTATGCCAATTGTCTGGAGAGTATGTTTGATCAGCGACCTGTCATATTTTACTCCAATGGCTACGAAACGAAATTATGGGATGATACTTTCTATACAGCTCCCAGAAGAGTCTATGGCTTTTACAGCAAAGCAGAGCTCAAGCTGCTGATCCAGCGAAGGAAGACCAGGAGAGATATCCGTAAAGCTGAGGTCAATCAATCTATAGCCGGCCGTCCATACCAGATGGAAGCTATTCAACGGGTCTCCGAAGCTTTCGTGGTTGATGGGTACAAGGGGTTAGCTGGTGACAAGCGAAATGCTTTACTGGTCATGGCAACCGGAAGTGGAAAGACCCGAACTGCAGCGGCCCTGGTTGATGTCCTATTCAGGTATAATTGGACCAAAAGGGTGCTCTTTCTGGCGGATAGGAACGCCCTTGTCACCCAGGCGAAGAATAGATTTTCTGAATTTCTTCCGAATCTTTCAAGCATCGATCTAACTCAGGAGAAAGAGGTCAATACAACCCGTTTGGTATTTAGTACCTATCCCACCATAATGAACCTGATAGACCGTTTGCAGACAAATGCTGGTCGGTTTTATGGTGTTGGGCATTTTGATTTGATCATCATAGATGAAGCCCATCGATCGGTGTATAATAAATATGGGGCCATCTTTGAGTATTTTGATGCTTTGGTTGTGGGGCTCACTGCTACACCTAAAGATAGCATTGACCATAACACCTTTGAACTGTTTGATTGTCCGAGTGGTGACCCGACTTTTTCCTATGAGCTTGCGGAAGCCGTACCGCAATACCTGGTCCCTTATCGAAATTTTGTTGTGACCACAGAATTCCTAAGATCTGGGATTAGATACAAAGATCTTTCTGAAGAAGATAAGGAAAAGTATGAGGAAGAATTCCGGGACAATGAAAGCGGACTGTTTCCCGAAGAGATTTCCAATTCGGAATTGAATAAATGGTTGTTTAATAAAGACACTGTCAATAAGGTCCTTGACAATCTGATGACCAACGGTCTAAAAATTGAAGGAGGTGACAAACTTGGCCGCACCATCATATTTGCCGTTAACCATAACCACTCCAAGTTCATCGTAGAATGCTTTCAGGAGCGGTATCCTGAGCTTTCACCGGGATTTATCTCAATGGTCCACAATAAGGTGTCGCATGCTCAAAGTTTAATCGAAGCATTTTGCGATGAATACAAGGAAAATGATCCCCAAATCGCTGTTTCGGTAGACATGATGGACACCGGGATTGATGCACCTAGAGTATTAAATCTGGTGTTTTTTAAACCGGTACGATCTTACGCTAAGTTTTGGCAGATGATCGGTCGAGGCACAAGGCTTTGTCCCGATGTGTTTGGACCAGGAATGCCCAAGGAAGAGTTTTTGATCTTTGACACTTGTGGGAATTTTGAGTTTTTCGGTGAGTCAAAATCAACCAAAGAGTCTTCAAAGGTCAAGAGTCTTTCTCAACAGATTTTTGAAGCACGATTACGTCTGGTGCGCCTGCAGATGGATTTGACTGATGAGGAAAATCTGGAGTTGGCCTCTGTAAATTTAGATATACTCCATCAGGAAGTAGCGAATCTGAACAATTTGAGGTTTCAGGTGAAAATGAAACTACAATATGTAGATCAGTTTAAAGAAAGGGATCGTTGGAATCAGTTGAGTTCGGAGGATGTACATATCATCGAGACACATCTTTCCGCTTTACCTGAGCCAAGAACGGAGCATGAGAATATTCGAAGGTTTGAATTGATGATGTTGAAAATGCAGCAGGCCCAGCTCCTGGATTTAAATTCATTGCGGGGGTATTGTGAAAAATTGCGAGGCATTGCGGTAAGACTGCAAAAGCTTTACACTATTCCGGAGGTAAAGCAACGTAAAAAACTGATTGATGAATTGGTTGATGAAAGGTTTTACGAGGATCTGTCTCAAAAAAAACTCGAGACTGTCCGCAAAGAGATCAGAGACCTGATGAAGTTCCTTGAAGGGGAGTCTATTGAGCCTGTGTATACAAACCTGAAAGACAGTGAAGTAGCGGCTGATGAAGGAATACCGTTAGAGATTAACCCAAACAGAAAGTATAAAGATCGTGTAGAGCGATTTATCAGGGAAAATAAAGATCAGCTGGTTATTCATAAAATCATCAATAATGTACAGATCACTGATGATGAGCTAAGCCAATTGGAGAAGATCTTGTTTGATGGGGATGAGAGAGGAACCCGTGAGGATTTTGTTAATGAATATGGTGAGCAACCACTAGGCTTTTTTATCAGACAGATATTGGGTCTGGATGCAGATGCTGCCAATGAAGCGTTCTCAGAGTTATTGGGTTCCGGAAGTCTCCGTGCGGACCAGATAAAATTCCTTCGTACCATTATTGACTTCCTCACGGTAAATGGCATGATTGACAAAAGCATGCTATTCGAACCTCCGTTCACAGATCAGAATGACCAGGGGCTTCTAGGAGTATTTGATGATGAGTCCCAGGCACAGAAGGTTATCAGTATTATTGATAGGATTAATGAACGGGGAAATATTGGTTAGGTGGACAGCTAGAGTTATAAGAAATCATGAAACTAAACACCCAAACAAATTTCCTATTTCCGAGTTTATACGTTATATTTAAACATATCAAAAGTTGGTTCTTAAATCTAGCCCCGGTCTCGTTGTTGAGTAGGGGCTTTTTATTTGGGCTGGTGGTATGTTAACCAACCATTTTCACCAATTGTCCCGGATAAAATAAAGGGGATGTGAGATGTAAAGCTTTACATGCCTTGATGCAAAGCTTCATAGAGGGCTGCGTAAAGCTTCATGGAGGGTCACGTGAAGCCTTATTGCGGGTCGCATGAAGCTTCATAGGAGGTCGCGTAAAGCTTTATAGAGGATCGCATAAGGCTTTATAGAAAATAAAGGTGTTTTAGCTGAGTTTTAAGGGAAATTCAGGTGGTTTCTCCGGTTTTTCTTCGGTCCTTCTCCAGTGTGTGTCCGGAGTGCGTCCGGTCTTCCTATAGTTCTTTTCCAGTCGTTTTCCAGTTGTTCTCCAGTCATTCTCTAGTTCTTCTCTAGTTATTTCCCAGTTGATGTCTATTTGAGCTGGAGTCAGGTCTACTTAATGGGTGTTAGTAGATTTAGGGTACGTAGAGGACACAAAGTGCGGAAGATTTTCCCTATTGCCCTCATGCCGGGCAGGCAAATACTTTTTTCTTGATAAAAAAGTATTCAAAAAATCAAGCCAGAAATATCGCTATCAGCCGCACATCCAACCACACGCCCGGATTTCTGGCCTGCCCCCCGCTTTTGCTTCGCAATTTGGAGGGGTTAGACATGAAAATAAGTATTAGGCTCATTCAACTAAGGAGCAAAGAAGACTCATGAACAAACACCTATTTACCCAACCTGTGGTTTTTTGAAGGCCTTACAAATCGAACTATTTAGCACAAACCGAAATCCAGTTAACCTGAATACGCTATAACGGCGGTGGGGGAAAAATTGGCGCGTGGTGCGCGATGGTCGGCCTGTGCGCTTAAATTTTTCTTGACCTCTTTGCTTACTTTCTGTGTCAAGACAGAAAGTAAGAGCCTCCATGGCTCGAATGGTGAGGATCCAAATTATTTTGTAGGTGACTGAAATCTTGAAAACCTTCTCCAAGTATGTAGGATTCATACCGAACATGTAGACCATGAATCTATCGACTTACCTTATGATCACTCTCTTAATCACGACAGATTCCCTGCTCGTCCTGAGGGACTCCAGGGAATGACGTATTTTATTCAATTCTTCTACAAGCACTTCATTCCCTATAATCCCGAATGCTATCGAGGCAATTGGACCTACATATTCAACAACTCATTGGGACAAAGCAGAAATCCAGAACTACTGCTCCAGTCTTGCAAAGGGATTGTATCGTCACCAATCCTGAGATCTGACGACT